>JAEWIJ010000282.1 GCA_023387235.1 Pseudomonadota bacterium | reverse complement strand
CGCTGGGCCGCCGCACCCCCCCTGGGGCGCGGCGCCTGTTCGCATCATTCGGAAAGCGGGCTCGAGCTCATATCCCGCCTCGTCTCAGTTGGAGCTTCGATCAGCGACGCAGCTCAAGGCGCTCGATGATCTTCTGGTAGCGGGCCTCGTCCTTGGCGCGCACGTAGTCGAGCAGGCGCCGCCGCTGGCTCACCATCTTGAGCAGGCCACGGCGCGAGTGGTTGTCTTTCTTGTGCGTCTTGAAATGATCAGCCAGACCGTTGATGCGCTCGGTCAGGATGGCAATCTGGACCTCCGGCGAACCGGTGTCCTTGTCCTTGGTCGCAAAACTCTTGATCACTTCTTGCTTGCGCTCGGTCGTCAGCGACATCGGGTTGTCCTTTTGCTCTGGCGTCCGGCCGGGCCGGGCGCACGTGTGTTTTTCGGATGATGGCAGCTGGGCATCTGGGTCAGATGTCGCGCCGCATCTGCGGCCACAGCCGGGATGTCGTCCAGCCGGGTCGCGTTACGGGCTGCGCCCCCTCGAAAGGGGTGCGCAAGACGGCAGCCTTATACACGAAAGCGCACCCGAGGCGAGGGAAAAACACCGCGCAGGCGGCCCTTTCAGGCGAGCTGGCGCGCGCCGCGTGGCGGTCGATTTCGCCCGTTCAGTTTATGTGGACAGGCCGCCACCCCGCCGCCAGGGCTTCACGCTCGGTGCAGAACCAGCGCTCGCCCTTGCGCTCGTCGATGCGCACCTTCTCGTACCATGGGCTCCACGGCATGTGGTAGATGCGGCCGTTGGACGTGATGTTGCCCTTGATCGGGCAGTCGCCGGGGATGGCATTGTCGGCCGTCGTCCAGCGGCCGGCGCGGTAGTCCCAGGCCGTCGTCGTGGGCGCCTGCCAGATGCCGACGCCCCGCGTCCGGGCATCTTCTTCCTGCGCCACGTACGTGCGCGAGTATTTGACGAAAGCCCAGGCAAATCCGAGCCGTACCATCTCCGCATTGACGTCGGTCGTGCCGACGAAGCAGATGCCGAGCATACGGCCATAGCTGTCCGATCCGCGGCTCTCGCAGCGCACGCTCTGGCGGCCGATGAGCTTCTGCAGGGCGCTGGAGGCCTCCTGCCCGCAGCGCCAGGTGCCGCCGCCGGCGCGGGCGCACGTCTGTGCGCCTTCAGGGGCGTCGATGCCTTCGAGGCGGATGCGCTGGCCGGAAATCTCGATGGTATCGCCGTCGAGCACGCGGGCCATGCCCTCGATCGCCGGCGAACCGGGGAGGATGGCGGCAGACCGGGCCTGCGGCTGATCGGGCGTGCGGGCGAATGTGCCGTTCCGCATGGCCAGCGGAGCGAGCAGGGTCAGTGTCGCAAGGGCGGCGATCAACCAGGGTGTTGCATAGAAGCTGTGGCCGAGACGGCCGCGGGGACCACGCATCGGGGTTTCTCCTTTCGGAGGGAAATCTCGACGATTCGCGTGGCCTGGTAGAGACTTAAACGTGGCGGCTCGCCACTGCCCCGTCACAATGTGGTTGATAAAAAATTGAGGCGCCGTAATGCGTTCACGTTGGCGCCTCATTCTGAGTTCGGGTCTGGACCACACGTGCAGCGGACACAAGTGGACGTTGCAGAACCTGGGTGGATTCTACTCGTAATGCAACTAAAGGTTGCGGTGCGGGGATCTACGCAATGTCTCGCTGTGTCCAGCCGGCCACAGCACCCAGAAGCAGGAGGCCGGCGGAAATGCCGAGACCCGCTGCGAGGCTGCCGGTGATATCGGCGAGGTAGCCCGTCGCCGCCGGCCCGACGCACTGCAGAACCGAAAACACGAGCGTGAAGGCCGCGAAAGCCTCGCCCCAAAGCATGGGCGGCATCGAGGATTTGATGAAGGCGGTCAGCGACGCCGGCACCATGAAGAAGCAGCCGAACAGGAGCGCGGAGGCGATCATGACGGGTAGCCCGCCGCCCAGCAGGGGAAGGGCCGCGCCGGCCGCTACCGTCGCCATGACGGCCGCGAAAGGACGTCCGGCCGGCCATGTGGCGAGCGGCCGTGCCCAGATCTGCATGGACAGGATCGTCGACAGCCCGAGCGCCGCCCACACGATCGCGACTTGAGCGCCGGCCATGCCGTGCTCGCGCATCCAGGCGACGATGAAGGTCATGTAGGCGTAGTAGCCGAGCGCGAAGCACCCGTAGCCGATGAAGAGTGGCGCCAGCGGTGCCTTCGCCCATGGCGTCGGATGGCGGGCCGGCGGGGCGACGGGTACGGGCCGCGCCGCAAGCGTCGCCGCGAGCGCCATGGCGCCGCAGAGCAGACCCAGCAGCAGCCACGCCTCGGGCCATGCCGCGTCGCCGCGCACGTGCAGCAACCACGGGACCATCACGGCGGAGATGAAAAGTCCCAAACCGCCGCCGGCGAAGTAGATCGCGATCGCCGAGGCCGCGCGCCGCGCATCGAGCGGAAAGACATGAGCCGCGAGCACGCCGCCGGTGACGAACACATAGGCCGCAGCGATCCCGCTCGCGATCCGGATCGCCGCGATCAGCGTGTAGTCGCGCGTGAAGGCCGTTGCGAGGACGGTCAGCGCCGTTCCCCATAGGCCGGCATAGAAAGGTATCTTGGGGCCGAGCCGGCGGATGCTCGCATAGGCGAGTGCAGCCCCGATAAGATACCCGACGGCATTTGCGGTGTTGAGCGTGCCGGCCTGGGTGTAGCTCCACGCGAGATCATTGCGCATGGCCGGCAGAATGAGCGCATAGGCGAAGCGCGCGAGACTCATGCTGGCCGCCATGGCGAGCGAAAGGCCGAACGCCGCGAGATAGCCGATCGCGGGGCTCGGTGGCCAGCTCTCGACTGTTGGCTTGGACACCGTCTCCACGCGCTTCATCCTCCCGATCCCGCCCGTCGGCCTGCCGCTGCGGGTTTGTCGCAATTATGTGATGGCGGGTATTGGTGCGAGCGCGAGGGCGAATATCGCAGGGCAGAGCTGCATCGCCTTTCGCTGCCGCCGCACCGCTGCTAAACCCAGACGGCGCTGCGCCGTGCGGCAACCGGATACCTTCGTCTTGCCGCGTGTGCGCCCCGGAGGACTTTCCATGTTCACGCTTTCCGAGCTCGAAGCTGCTGCAGACGTCGTTGGCCGGCACATGCCGCCGACGCCGCAGCACCATTGGCCGCTGCTGTCGCGTCGGGCCGGATGCGACGTTTTCGTCAAACACGAGAACCACACGCCGATAGCTGCCTTCAAGGTACGCGGCGGCATTACTTATATGAACGACCTTCGGCAATCGGGCACGAAGATCGAGGGCGTCATCACCGCGACGCGCGGCAATCACGGGCAGTCCGTCGCGCGCGCCGCGACCGCGGTCGGCCTCAAGAGCGTGATCCTCGTCCCGCACGGCAACTCGCGCGAGAAGAATGCGGCCATGCGCGCATTCGGCGCCGAGCTGATCGAGCACGGCATCGATTTCGACGAGGCCAAGGACGAGGCCTACCGTCTCGCGGCGGAGCGTAACCTGCACATCGTGCCGCCGTTCGATGCAGCACTCGTGAAGGGCGTCGCGACCGCGGGGCGCGAGATGCTGACGGCGCTTCCCGATCTCGACACCGTCTACGTGCCGATCGGCATGGGCTCGGGCGCGTGCGGCATGATCATGGCGCGCGATCTCATCGGCTCGAAGACGGAGGTCGTCGGCGTCGTCGCGGCCAATGCGCCGGCCGTGGCGCTCTCGCTTGCTGCGGGCAAGGCGATCGTCACGAACTCGGCGGCGACCTTTGCCGATGGCATGGCATGCCGCGTGCCCGATCCGGGGGCACTCGACGTGCTGGCGCGGGGCGCGGCCCGCATCGTGACCGTCAGCGAGGATGAGATTGCCGATGCCATGCGCGCGTACTACGAGGACACGCACAACCTCGCCGAGGGGGCCGGTGCTGCCGCCTTCGCCGCTCTCATGCAGGAGCGCCAGAAAATGGCCGGCAAGCGGGTCGGCGTCGTCCTCTCCGGCAGCAATGTCGATCGGGAGGTTTTCGCCAGGGTGCTGGCCGGTGAGACGCCGAAGGTGTGAGCCCGCAAGCTACGGACAAATTTGAGCTGATATCATCGACTTGAACCCGTGATATGACCTTTCTGCCGGATGATGGCGCTTCGCCATGCTCCGGTTTCTTCCGGCCGCCCTGCGCGGCTCCGACCAATGGACCGCTCGTGAAATACATCAGTACACGCGGCGCCGCGCCGGCGCTCGGATTCGAGGATGTCCTGCTGACCGGGCTCGCCCGTGACGGCGGCCTGTACCTGCCCGAGACCTGGCCCGCGCTGACGTGCGAGGAGATCGCGGCGCTCGCCGGCAAGCCCTACGAGGATGCCGCCGTCCGCATCATGAAGCCCTACGTCGGTGGCGAGATTCCCGATGCCGATCTCGCGGCGATCGTTGCGGACGCCTATGCGACGTTCAATCATCGCCTCGTAACGCCGCTTGTGCAGATCGGGCCCTCGGACTGGATTCTCGAGCTGTTCCATGGGCCGACACTCGCCTTCAAGGACGTGGCCATGCAGGTGCTCTCGCGCCTCATGGATCGCGCGCTGACGCGCCGCGGCCGCACCGCGACCATTGTCGGCGCGACGTCGGGCGATACCGGCGGCGCGGCCATCGAGGCCTTCCGCGGCCGCGATGCGATCGACATCTTCATGCTCTTTCCCGAGGGCCGCGTCAGTGACGTGCAGCGCCGCCAGATGACGACGCCGAGCGAGGCGAACGTCCACGCGATCGCCGTCCAGGGCACGTTCGACGACTGCCAGAACATCGTGAAGGCACTCTTCAACGATCTCGCTTTCCGCGACGGCCTCGGTCTTGCGGGCGTCAACTCGATCAACTGGGCGCGGCTCATGGCCCAGATCGTCTACTACTTCACGTCGGCGGTCGCGCTCGGCGCGCCGGGCCGGCCGATCAGTTTCTGCGTGCCGACGGGCAATTTCGGCGATGTGCTCGCGGGCTATGCGGCCAAGCGCATGGGGCTGCCGATCGACCGGCTCGTCATCGCGACCAACGTCAACGACATCCTGGCGCGCATGCTGGAGACGGGGCGCTACGAGAGCCGCGAGGTTGCTGCAACCTTCAGTCCGAGCATGGACATCCAGATCTCCTCGAACTTCGAACGGCTCCTGTTCGAACTGACGGGGCGCAATGCCGAGCGCGTCAACGCGCTCATGCGCGACCTCTCCGGGCGCGGCAGCTTCGAGCTCACACAGGGCGAGCACGGGCAGCTCACCGAGAGCTTCGACGCCGAGCGCACGGACGAAGCGACGACGCTCGCCACGATCCGCTCCCTCGAAGCTGCGACCGGATATCTCGCCGATCCGCATACCGCGGTGGCGGTCTCGGCGGCGGGGCGCGTGCCGCGGCGCGCCGATGTGCCGATGGTCACGCTGTCGACGGCGCACCCGGCGAAGTTCCCCGATGCCATGCGCCGCGCCGTCGGTCGCGCGGCTGCCGAGCCGGAAACGGTCGCCCGCCAGCGCACGCTCCACGAGCGCATGACGGTGCTGCCGAACGATGCCGGCGTCATCGCGCGCTACATCACGGAAAAAGCCCGCGCGGGGCGGACGTGACATGCAACACAGCGGGCAACAGGACAACCACCTCAACGAGACGCGCCTGCCGAACGGCCTGACGATCATCTCCGATCACATGCCGCACGTGGAGACGGCCGCCCTCGGCATATGGGTGGCGACCGGTGCCCGCCACGAGGGCCCGCGCGAGCACGGCATTTCGCACTTCATCGAGCACATGGCCTTCAAGGGCACCGCGCTGCGCACCGCCCGCGCGATCGCGGAGGGCATCGAGGAAGTCGGCGGCGAACTGAATGCCGCAACGAGCCTCGACTCGACCGCCTTCTACGCGCGTCTCCTCAAGGACGATCTCGCCATCGGGCTCGAGATCCTCGCCGACATCATGCTCAACCCGACCTACCCCGGCGAGGAGCTGGAACGGGAACGGAACGTGATCCTCCAGGAGATCGCGGCGACCCGCGACAGCCCGGAGGAGATCGTGATGGACCTCATCCAGGACGCGGCCTTCCCGCGCCAGCCGCTCGGTCGTCCGATTCTAGGCACGACGCGGACCGTCGGGCGCTTCAGCGCCGACGACATGCACGCCTTCCGGTCGGCGCGCTATCATGCGGGCGGCATGGTGCTTTCTGCCGCGGGCAACGTCGATCACGCGGCCCTCGTGCGCCATGCTGAAGCCCTATTCGGGGCGCTTCGTGGGGGTAAGCGAGTCGTGCCCAAGCCGGCCAAGTACGCTGGCGGGATGCGGCTGTCGTCGCGCCGCTTCGAGCAGGCCCACGTGGTCATGGGGTATCAGAGCCCGTCGTACCGGGAGCCTGATTTCTACGCCGCGCAGGTCTTCTCGGGCCTTTTCGGCGGCGGCATGTCCTCCCGGCTTTTCCAGGAAGTGCGCGAGAAGCGCGGCCTCTGCTACGCGATCTACTCGAGTGCCTGGGGGCTGGGTGACACGGGGATGTTCAATATCCATGCTGCGACCGGGCCCGAAACCATGAGCGCGCTGATCGACGTCGTGTCGGCCGAGCTCGACAAGGCCGCCGCCGCTCGGCCCGAGGATGGCGAGGTGCGCCGCGCCAAGGCCCAGCTCAAGGCCGGCCTCCTCATGAGCCTCGAAAGCCCGATCGCACGCGCCGAGCAGATGGCCCGCCAGATGCTGGCATTCGGTCGCCTCATGCCGATGGCCGAGCTCATCGAGAAGGTCGATGCCGTCGACGCCGAGCAGGTGCGCGCGCTGGCCGAGCGTCTTATGGCGCAGTCGAAGCTTTCCTTCGCGCTCGCCGGGGCCGGCAAGGCCGGGCGCGGCATCGTGGACAACGTCGAACAGCGGGCGGTGCGCCATTGATCGGGCTCATGGGACTGGGGCACCATCGGACTTTGCAGTGGCCGCGCGCCGAGGCGCCGGCGGAACTCGTCATCTCTGAGGCTGGGAGAGGGCGGACATGGCATTCCTGAGGCCGTCCTTCATCGAGGAGGCGAGCGCATTCATCCGCGGCGATGGCCTCTGGCTGCGCCCGCCCGCGATGTCCGACTACGAGCAGTGGGCCTACGTCCGGCGCGTCAGCCGCGATCATCTCGTGCCCTTCGAGCCGCAATGGGCCATGGACGAGCTGAGCCGCGCCGCCTTTCGCGAGCGCATCCGGCTCTACCAGCGCAATCGCCGCGACGGTCTCGGCTATGCCTTCTTCATTTTCCGCGAGAGCGATCGCCACCTGATCGGCGCCATCACCTTCTCGAATGTTCGCCGCGGCATCACGCAGGCGGCCTCGCTCGGCTACTGGATCGGCGAGCCCTACACGCGCAAGGGTCACATGCGCAGCGCACTTGCGGCGGTGCTGCCCTTCGCCTTCGAGGACTTGCGCCTCCATCGGCTCGAGGCCGCGTGCCTGCCGCACAATGTGGGTTCGCAGCGTGTGCTCGAGGCGAACGGCTTCACGCGCGAGGGGCTGGCGCGTCGCTACCTGCGCATCAACGGCCAGTGGCAGGATCATGTTCTCTTCGGGTTGATCGAGGAGGACTGGAACGCATGAGATTGGGGGGCATGCGCAAGGGGGGACGCAGTGTCGGGCGCGAGGTCGCTCGCCATGCCTCCGTGCGCGCCGTCCTCGCTCTCGTCGCCCTGCTGTTCTTGGCGCTTGCCGGATTGACCGCCGGCGCGCCGGCGGCACTGGCGCTCGAACCTATCGAGGTCACCGAGGACGCCGAGCGTATCGACATCACCAGCCATGGCGAACTGTACGAGGGCCGAGGCGACAGCATCCAGGCCGAGACCGCGCCGGACCAGACCGGCGGCACCTTCCGCATGAACGTGCGCGCCGCGACGCCCGGCACGAACCCGAGCTGGCTCGTCTTCGCGCTGCGCAATCCGACCAGCAAGACCATCGAGCGCTGGCTGACCGCTAACCGATATTCGACGACGCGCTCCGGCGTCATCTGGCCCGATCTCGACGCACGGCGCATCGAGGCCATCACGCAGTCGGAAGGCTTCGTACCCGAGCGCATCAAGAACGACAGCGCCGACATCTTCCGCATCAGCATCGAGCCCGGCCGCACGGTCACGTTCGTCGTCGAGCTCGCCTCCGAGCGCGTCGCGCCGATCCAGCTCTGGCAGCCGCTCTCCTACGAGCAGCGCCACCGCGACCGCCAGCTCTTCAACGGCATCCTGCTCGGTTTCACCGGCCTGCTCGCGATCTTCCTGACGGCGGTCTTCGCCGCCAACCACAAGATGATCTTCCCGAGCGCGGCGCTGGTCGCGTGGTGCGTGCTGGCGCTGCTGTGCGTCGATTTCGGGTTCTGGCCGCGACTCTTTCCCATGCGGCCCGAGGACAATGCCCAATACCGCGCGGTGGCGGAGGCCGCCGTTGCCGCAAGCCTTGTCATCTTCCTCTTCACGTTCCTGCGCGGCAACCTGTGGAACAGTTTCCTCAGGATGCTCTTCCTGATCTGGATCGCCGGCCAGCTCGTGATCGTCGCGACGGCCGTGCTGGATCCGCGCCTCGCCGCGACCGTCGCGCGGCTCTCGCTCGGCGCCATCGGTACGATCGGCGGGCTCGTCATCCTCTACTTCTGCCTGCGCGGGCTCGATCGCGCGCTCGCGGTCGCGCCGACGTGGATATTGCTGCTCGTGTGGCTCTTCGGCGGTGCCGCGACGCTCACCGGACGCCTCTCTGGCGACATCGCCATCTCGGGCCTGCTCGCTGGCCTCGTGCTGATCACGCTGCTGATCGGCTTCACGGTCACGCAGTTCGCCTTCCGCGTCACCGAGCCCGCGTTCGCCAACAGTCCCTCGGACCGACAACTCCGCGCGACCGCCATCGAGATGGCGAGCGTCGGCGTATGGGAATGGAATGCGCGTCGCGACGAGATCAAGATGGACCCGCTCATCGAGATGACGCTCGGGCTCAGGCCTGGCGATCTCTCGGGCAAGGTCGATGACATCCTGAGCTATCTGCATCAGGCGGACCGCGAACGCCTGCTTCTGCTCTTCCAGGGCGTCAAGGACAAGTCCGGCGGCACCGTGAACCTCGACTTCCGCATTCGCCATGCGGACAGCACGTACCGCTGGTTCGAGATCGACGGCGCGGCGGTGCCGACATCCGACCGCCGCTCGCTGCGCTGCGTCGGCCTCATCCGCGACGTGACGGACTCGCGCCGCGCCCGCGAACGCCTGATGCACGATGCCGTGCACGACAGCCTCACCGGCCAGCCGAACCGCGAGCTCTTCATCGACCGTCTCGCCATGGCGATCACCCGCGGGCGCAGCGAGCCGGCGCTGCGGCCGACCGTGCTGCTGCTCGATCTCGACAAGTTCAAGAGTGTCAACAGCGCCTTCGGTCTGGTCGTCGGCGACAGCCTCCTGCTCACGGTGGCGCGCCGCCTGCAGCGCACGCTCAACACCAGCGATACGCTCGCGCGCATCGGCGGCGATCAGTTCGCGATCCTCATTCCGGCGCAGCACGACCCGCGCGAGCTTGCCATGCTCGCCGAGCGCCTCCGCCGCTCGCTGCGCTCGCCGATCAAGATCGCCAACCAGGAGATCATCCTCACCGGCTCGATCGGCATCGCGACCGCCGACGAGGGCCAGACCGACGCCCGCGAGCTGCTGCGCGAAGCCGAGACGGCCATGTACCGCGCCAAGCGCGCCGGCACGGATCGCATCGAGATCTTCACGCCGCAGATGCGCGGCGAGAAGGACGAGCGCATTGCCATCGAGAGCGACCTGCGCCGCGCCATCGACCAGGGCCGCCTCACGGTGCTCTACCAGCCGATCGTCGCGCTCTCGAACGAGAGCCTCGTCGGCTTCGAGGCGCTCGTGCGCTGGGAGCATCCGCGCTACGGGCAGCTCAGCCCCGCGGAGTTCATTCCGGTCGCCGAGGAGACCGACCTCGTCGTCAAGCTCGGCTCGTACGTGCTCTCGCGCGCCATCGGCGAGGTCGCGAAATGGCAGGCCGCGCTGCCGCGTGCCGAGCAGCCGGTGTTCGTCAGCGTGAACGTGTCGAGCCGGCAGCTTCTCAAGGCCGATATCGTGCCCGAGATCCGCCACCTGCTCGGCCGCAATGTCGTGCCGCGCGGCTCGCTGCGCCTCGAGGTCACCGAGTCGCTCGTGATGGAGAATCCCGAGCGCGCGACGCACGTCCTCGAACTCATCAAGAGCGCCGGCGCCGACCTCGCGATCGACGATTTCGGCACGGGCTACTCGTCGCTCGCCTATCTGCAGCGCTTTCCCTTCGACACGCTCAAGATCGACAAGGCGCTCGTGCAGGCCGGGACGGAGAGCGACGGCGGCGCGGCTGTCGTCCGCGCCATCGTCCTGCTGGCGCACGAGCTTGGCCACAAGGTCGTTGCCGAGGGCGTCGAGGCGCCGGAGGACGCGGCATTCCTGCGCGCGCTCGGCTGCGAGTATGCGCAGGGCTTCTATTACGGACAGCCGCTGTCGGAGCGTGACGCGCTTCAGCTCATTCGTCTGGTGGCCAAGTCCGAGAAGAAGATGGGCCGCCGCGCCATGAAGATGAGTACGCAGCGCCAGTCCGCCAACGGTGCTGCCAACAACGGCAAGGACAAGGAGCCGCCGGCGCCCGTCACGCAGCCCGTAGCCGCGCGTACGAACGGTGCCAATGGCGCCGGGCCGCTGACCGAGCCGCCTCGGTCGCCGCCGCGGACGGTCACGCCGCCGCCTTTTGCCGCGAATGGCGCCGGTCCGCCGATCATGCCGAATGGGCCGAACGGACCGCTCGCAACGCCGCCGCCGGTCACCTCACAACCGGGACTTGCGGCCTCGGCAAATCCGAGGCCGGCGCCGCCGCCAGGACCGATGCCGGGGCCGCCGCCGGGAGCGGTCGCCAGTCCGACACGAACGGCGCCTCCGCCACCCCCGCCGCCGCCAGGGCCCCTGACCGCCGTCCCGCCGGCAGCTGGCAATGGTCCGCCGATCGGCCGGCCGCTGCCTTTGCCGAACGGCCACGTGCCGCCCCCGGTCGTCGAAGCGGCGCCTTCGAAAGGCGGCCCGACACTTCCGGGTGTGCCGCTCGCTGCGCAGTCGCAACCGCTTTCTGGGCCGTCGCTTGGACCTCCGCCCGGGTCGCCACCGGGACCGCCGCCAGCGCCGCCGCCGGGC
>JAEWIJ010000140.1 GCA_023387235.1 Pseudomonadota bacterium | reverse complement strand
CCAGGATCTCGGCAAGCTCTACGACTACGACATCATACTCCTCGACCTGAATCTCCCCGATATGTCGGGTTACGAGGTTCTGCGCTCGCTGCGTGTCGCCAAGATCAAGACGCCGATCCTGATCCTCTCGGGCCTTGCCGGCATCGAGGACAAGGTCCGCGGCCTCGGTTTCGGCGCCGACGACTACATGACCAAGCCCTTCCACAAGGATGAGCTGGTCGCCCGCATCCATGCGATCGTCCGCCGCTCCAAGGGGCATGCCCAGTCGGTGATCCAGACCGGCGACCTGACGGTGAACCTCGACACCAAGACGGTGGAAGTCACCGGCCAGCGCGTCCACCTGACCGGCAATGAATACCAGATCCTGGAGCTGCTCTCGCTCCGCAAGGGCACGACGCTCACCAAGGAGATGTTCCTGAACCATCTCTACGGCGGGATGGACGAGCCCGAGCTCAAGATCATCGACGTGTTCATCTGCAAGCTGCGCAAGAAGCTGCAGATGGCGACCGGCGGCAAGCACTACATTGAGACCGTCTGGGGCCGGGGTTACGTGCTCCGCGAGCCCGGCGACGGCAAGACGGCCGCTGCCTGAGGTTCTCCAAGGTCCTGGTGGGGCGCCAACCCGCCGCCGGGACTGCTGAAACCCGCGACATTGGGCGCCACCGGGCGCCCTTTTCCGTGCCGCCTTTTCAAGCGCTCAGCCTTGCTGCGCCGTGGCCTTTCTGCGATACTTTCGGCAAAACCGGCAGCAGCGGCGGTAGAAAACGCTGCCTCCCAAGGAGTTCTGTAGAATGGGTACATTCAGCGTCTGGCACTGGCTGATCTTCCTGGTGATCGCCTTGCTGCTCTTCGGCGGCAGCGGCAAGATCTCGTCGATCATGGGTGACGTGGCCAAGGGCATCAAAAGCTTCAAGAAGGGCATGACCGAGGAGGACGACGTGGCGTCGCCCGTCGACAGTGGCCCGAAGAAGCTGGAAGGCAAGCCGGCCGAGCCGCACTCGGCGAGCAGCACGACCAGCGGAACGAAGGTCGGCTAACGCGGAAGCACGCTGCTATGCGTGGCGGGCGAGGGCGAAAGGCGCGCCGACGTGGTGGACTGCGCGGATGGCGCGCGGGAAGCCCGGGATTGCTGCCCGATCGGCGCTGTCGTCATTCATCGATCCGCGAGCGGTAGCTGCTGCAACTTTGACGCGACGGCGAGGCTGCACTACAGAAAGCGATCATGTTCGATCTCACGTCAGGCAAGCTGCTGCTGCTGGGCATCGTGGCCCTGATCGTGCTCGGCCCGAAGGACTTCCCGATCCTGCTTCGGACCATCGGGAAGTACATGGGGATCATCAAGCGCCAGGCTGACGAGTTCCGCGCCCAGTTCGACGAGGCCATGCGCGAGAGCGAGCTCGATCAGATCAAGAAGGATGTCGAGGGGCTCGGCCAGGATCTCGATAAGTCCGTGCGGGAGACGCAGCAGTCCATCTCGAGCGATCTCGAGAGCGTCACGAAGGACATCGACGGCATCAAGGCCGACGTCGATGCCCACCTCCAGGACCCCTTGAAATCCTCGCCGCACACGACGGGCTATACGCCGGAGGACCTGCGCGAACCGTCCACTGGCGCCGCGGCGGTCGACAGCACGTCGGAGTCCGCGACGGCCGATCCCGATGCCCATGATGCGAACGGCATTCCCATGAAGCAGATGGGGGAGGCGCCCGCGGTCCCGGCGGCCGAGGCCGAGCCCGTGCCCACCCACAGCGATCGTGGAAGCCTGAACGGCAGCGGCGTTCACGTCGCTTCAACCGACAGGGAAAGCCCGCATCAGAAGGGCGGAGCCTGAACGCCATGACCGATACGACGAAGCGCGACGGCCAGGATGATATCGACGCCTCGCGGGCACCCTTGATCGAGCACCTGACCGAGCTCAGGACGCGGCTGATCTACTCGCTGCTCGCGTTTTTTGCGACGTTCGTCGTCTGCTTCTTCTTCGCCAAGCCGATCTACAACATTCTGGTCTGGCCGTTCGTCCGCGTCGTCGGCGCCGAGAACGCCAAGCTGATCGCGACGCACTTCCTCGAGCAGCTTTTCACGAACATCAAGCTCGCCATGTTCGGCGCGGCGTTCCTGTCGTTCCCGATCGTCGCCGTGCAGATCTACAAATTCGTGGCGCCCGGCCTCTACAAGAACGAGCGCGGGGCCTTCATCCCCTATCTGATCGCGACGCCCGTGCTCTTCGTGCTCGGCTCGCTGGTCGTTTATTTCGTCGTGCTGCCGCTGCTCATCCAGTTCTCCCTCGAGATCACGCCCCAGCACGGCAACGGGCAGGCCACCATTGAGCTGCTGCCCAAGGTCTCCGAGTATCTCTCGCTCGTGATGACCCTGGTCCTCGGCTTCGGCATCATCTTCCAGCTTCCGGTGATCGTGACGCTGCTCGCGCGCGCGGGGGTCTTCGGCGCGGCCGGCATGCGGCGCGCGCGTCGCTACGCGATCGTCGGCATCGCGGGCGCTTCCGCGGTGCTCTCGCCGCCGGACCCCTTCAGCATGCTGGCCATGATGTTGCCGACGATCCTGCTCTACGAGGCATCGATCTGGCTCGTCGCTCGGATCGAGGGGGATCGCCTCGACAAGGAGGCAGAGGCCTCGAAAGCCGAGATCGAAAGCTAATTCCGTAAAATTACGTCTATTCCTGCTGGGCCGAGGCGCCGGCTGCGTTGGCGCGCGGCCGCAAGGTGTTAACCAGCTTTAGCATCTATCGCCAAAATATTGTTAAGGCGTGATAAAAATGGAACAGAAAAGTATTGGCACGTTCACCGCGCGCCTTAGATCGAAATTAAGACGGCTCGGTTACTGTGCCCAAAGATCATGGAGTGTATCGCGTATCATGACCGACCAGCAATTCAGAACGCGCTCGCGTTACGTCATCGGGCCGGACGGAAGTCCGCTCACGGTCGCCGACCTTCCGCCGCGCGACACCAAGCGCTGGGTTATCCGCCGCAAGGCCGAGGTGGTTGCGGCCGTGCGTGGCGGGCTCCTCAGCCTCGAGGAGGCCTGCGAGCGTTATAAGCTCACCGTCGACGAGTTCCTTTCCTGGCAGCGGACGATCGACAAGCACGGCCTCCAGGGCCTGCGCGCGACCCGGCTCAAGGATTACCGGAACTAATCCCGTCGCGGGTCTCGAACCCGCGTCGGGCCGCTCCATCGTCCGATGCCGTCCGGGTCGGGGCGGTGCCAATTGGCCTTCGCTGCCCCACACCATCCGCAACGCCCGCCTCGCCGTTTCCCGGGCCTATGCGCGCAGATGCCCGGCACCTGCGCAAATGGCGGTGCGCGCGATCCGATTGCCGCCCGTCCGCCGCGATCGCTATTCCGGCTTACCCCAGCGCGTTCTCCACACGAGCAGCCCCGTCGAGACGCCATAAGCCACCATCGCGATGGTGACCAGCAGCGCGAAGGCGCGGAAATCGCCGCCTTGCTGCATCAGCAGCACGCCACCGATGAGCACCACGAGCAGGCGCACCGTGCCGCCGAGCACAGGGCCGACGATCCGTCCCGAGCCCTGCGAGGAGAAGTAGAGACAGAGTCCGAAGCCGTAGGCGGCAAATCCAAATCCGGCGATGCTGAGATAGTCGTCGGCGGCACGCTCGACGCTCGGATCGCGCGTGAAGAGGCTGGCCCACAGGTCCGGATTGAGCGCGGCCATGCAGCCGATCGTGCCGATGATGATGGCCGAGGCCGAAGCCGCGGTCCATGCAACCCGGCGTGCGCGCGCTACGTCCCCGGCACCGATCGCCATGCCGACCATGGGCACCGAGGCCGCGCCGATCGAGAAGGCGATCGGGACGAGAAGCAACTCGAGCCGTACACCGATGCCGTAGCCGGCGAGAGCACTCGTGCCGAAAAACGCGACGAACTTTGCGAGGATGATGACGGTCAGGATCGACTGGAGCGGGGAGAGGCAGGAGACCGCCCCGACCTTGAGAATGTCCCAGAAGAGCTCGCGCTCCAAGCGGATGCCGGCAAAGCCGATCCGCAGACGCGTATAGGGCGAGCGCAAGTAGACGAGCAGCGTGATCGTGCCTGCAAGGAAAGCGAGAACCTGGCCCGCGGCAACGCCGGCGAGGCCAAATCGCGGGATGGGACCGATCCCGAGGGCCATGATGCCGCCGAGCACGATCTGCAACAGCGCCACCATGATCACGGTCGAGGAGGGAACGCGCATATTGCCGGTGCCGCGCGCGATCGACGCTAGGATGTTGAAGAACCAAATGATGGACGCGCCGGCGAAGAACGTTCCCGAATACTGCAGCGCGAGCGGCAGAACGACGGTATCACCGCCGAGCAGAGCGTAGATGGCGGGGCCGCCGAGCAGGAATGCCGCCGTGAAGAGAGCCCCGGCCAGGGCGGCGACAACCAGGGCATGAAGCGCAAGCGCCCGCGCGCGCCGTTCGTCGCGCGCACCGAGTGCGCGGCTGATGGCCGAGGAGACGCCGCCGCCCATGGCGCCCGACGACATCATCTGGGTCAGCATGATCATGGGGAAGACGAGCGCCATGGCGGCCAGCGGCTCGGTTCCAAGAATGCCGATGTAGGTGGTCTCGGCGATCGCGACCAGCGACTGCGTCCCGAGCGCGAGGAGATTGGGGACGGACAATGCCGCGAGCGTCGGCAGGATGGGCGCGGTCAAAAGCGACCCGTAGACGGCCGAACGGTCGCGCAGGCGAGGCGGAGTGCTTTCCGGCAAAACAACCCCTCCCCGCCAAGCGGCTGAGAATCTTATCAACGAATGACGGCTTCGGCGCACGCTCTGAATGCGCCTTTGTGAATGGCGTCCATTTCTATAGGCGAAGCACGTCGACGCGTCCAGCGCTCCGTCCAATGATGAAAAAGCAAATATGAAGGCTACGGTAGGGCATGCCCCGGCAGGCTCAGACCGATCGTTCATTCCGAGACAGGCGCAGGGGCCGTTCTTTACCCTAATCGCCCACAATATCGCAAATCCATTCTACAGGAAGAGCGACCGGACCTTGCTCAAGCCTCCGCCTTAAGGACGGGGGTTTTGCTCCGGAAGCGGATGAAATGCTGGCAGGCATTGCCGTTCGGCCGTGCCCGGACGAGCGTTTCGCCAACAGAAGCTTAAGAACCACGGATAGAAATTCGAGCCAATTAAACTCGAGCTTCAGCCTTCTCTGGCACATTGCCCATCGTGTGTGGAGGCCCGGCTGGCTCCTGGGGGAAGGGTGCCGAGCGCGGGAGTGTGGCGTAGGGGGAGAGTTCCGTCATGTCGAGTAAAGCAACCTTGAGCATCGTGATCGCAGACGACGACGCCGACGACAGGATGCTCGTCGAGGACGCCTTCATGGAGAGCCGGCTCGCCAATCCGCGCGTCTATGTGGAGGATGGCGAGGAGCTGCTCGCGTATCTGCGCGGAGAGGGCAAGTTCGCGGGCCAGCCGCGGCGCCTTCCGGGGCTCATCCTGCTCGATCTCAATATGCCGCGCATGGACGGCCGCACGGTCCTGAAGCACATCAAGGACGATCCCGAGCTTCGGCGGATTCCCGTGATCGTGCTGACGACATCGAAGGCCGAAGAGGACATTCTGCGGACCTATGACCTCGGCGTCAGCTCGTTCATCACCAAGCCGGTGAGCTTCGAGGGCCTGGTCGATGTGGTCCGCACGCTCAATCATTATTGGATCGAGATTGTCGAGCTGCCCGCCAGCGAGGCCGCCTGATCGAGTATTAGCGCGTTGAGGCAGCTTCGATGACGCAATCGCCAGCACAGAACGAGACCGTCGTCCTTCTCGTCGAGGACGATCGGGACGACTTTTTCCTGACCCAGGACGTTCTGCAGTGCGTCCCCAATCACAAGTACTCGGTCGTCTGGGCCGGCTCGTACGAGCGCGCGACCTTCGAGCTTCTCGAGCGCTCCTATGACGTGGCGCTGGTCGACTACCAGATCGGCGAGCGGACCGGGCTCGAATTCATACGCGAGGCCGGCCGGCGCTTCACCGACACGCCGATGATCCTGCTTACCGGCGTCATCGATCCGCACATCGATCGCGAAGCCGAGGAGGCCGGCGCTGCCGATTTCCTCGAGAAAGGCGCGATCACCCCCGAGCTTCTCGACCGCTCGATCCGATATGCCGTCAAGCACACGCGGCGGCGCGCGCTTCTCGATGCGGTGTTGTCGAACTCGGCCGCCGGCATCGTCGCGCTCGACCGCTCCGGAGCCCCGACGCTCTGGAACAAGCAGGCCCTTCGTGCGCTCGGCGTCGAAGGCACTGCCGACAGTGCGGTCACTCCGGATGCCGTGAGCGCCGGCCTCGCGCAGATCAGCAATGGCGGCCGCCTCCCCGAGCAATTCGCCGCGGCTTCCGGCGAAGTCTTCGAGACCAGCTTCGGCAGCGTGCCGAGCTATGGCGAGGTCGTCGTCTTTCACGAGATCACGCACCGCATTCGTGCCGAGGAGCTGCTGCGCAAATCTGTCGCCGAAGCCGAGGCGGCCAACATGGCCAAGTCGAGCTTCCTCGCGACGATGAGCCATGAGCTGCGCACGCCGATGAACGGCATCCTCGGCATGGCGCGCGTGCTCGCCAATACGCCGCTCGACTACGAGCAGGGCGCCTATCTCGATACCATCCGCTCGTCGGGCGAGAGCCTGCTCGGGATCATCAACGACGTGCTCGATCTTTCCAAGATCGAAGCCGGGCACATGGAAATCGAGGACGTCGAATACCGGATCGGTGATATTGCCCAGGAAGTGACGACGCTCCTCGCGCCGACGGCGCGTGCAAAGGGCATCGACCTTGCGGCCTTCGTCGATCCGCGCCTCGCGAGCACCCTGCGCGGCGATCCCCTGCGCTTGCGCCAGATCATCACGAACCTGATCGGCAACGCAATCAAGTTCACCGAGGAGGGCGGCGTCTCCCTCTGGGTCGATCGCGTGGAGAGCGGCGACAGGGTACACCTGCGCATCCGCGTCAGTGACACCGGCATCGGCATCCCGGAGAGCAAGCGCGAGCGGCTCTTCAAGCGTTTCTCGCAGGTCGATGCCTCGACGACGCGCACGCATGGCGGCACTGGCCTCGGTCTCGCACTCTGCCGCGAGTTCGTCTCGCTCATGGGCGGCGAGATCGATTGCGAGAGCATGCCGGGCGTCGGCAGCACGTTCATCGTGAAGCTGCCGCTCGCGGATGCGGGTGCGGCCGTGCTCGATGCCGGCCAGGCGCGCCTCCTCTCGGGCTGGCGACTGGCGCTCATCGGCCGCGAGGGACCGCTTGCCAATGTCATGCGGGCCTATGCCGCGAGCAGCGGCGCGACCATGGATCTTCTCGCCTGCGGCCCGAACGTGCTGCAGCGGCTCGGTTCGTCGAATAGCACCGCAATCGTCATCGACTGCAGCACCGCAAAGTCGGGCCGCGACGAGATCGTGCGGCTGATCGCGGAGGGCTCGAACAGCCAGTCCATGCCGTTCTTCGTGATCGCCGACACAGTCGCCGACGCGGGCGGCATCGACCTCGATCCGGACATGCTTCTCTCGCGTCCGTTCGCACAGCAATCGTTCGAGCGCATCTGCAACCGATTGCGTCGCCGGTCATCGAGCAGCGGGAAGCGGACAGCCGCGGCGGCCGTCACGCCGCCACGCCATCTGCGCGTCCTCCTTGCCGAGGACAACGAGCCCAATCAGCGCGTCGCCAAGGCCATACTGCGCGGCGCCGGATACTCGATCGATATCGCGGGCAACGGTCACAAGGCCGTCGAGCTCGTCGGCGAGAAGCCTTACGACGTCGTGCTCATGGACGTGAACATGCCGTCCATGGATGGGCTCGAGGCGACGCAGATCATTCGCCAGACGGATACGGGACGCCTGCTACCCATCATCGGTCTCACCGCGAGCGTGATGGACGGCGATCGTCAGCGCTGCCTAGAAGCCGGCATGAACGATCACCTCGCCAAGCCCATCGACTGGGACACGCTGATCGCACTGTTGAACCGCATGGAAGGCGAGGTCTACGGCAAGCAGGCCCTCGCCTCCTGAGTGCCGCGCCCTCAGCGGAAAAGATAGATCGGGCTCGACCAGGCGCGGTGGCCATCCTCTTGCGTCACGCGGACGAAGAGGCGCGTATCGCGTCCCTTGGGTACCGGAATGCGGCGGCTGAGGCTGAGGCGCATGGTCTCCATCTGCTCCGGCAGACGTGCGAGCTTCACTTCGCGCTGAAGCCCGCCGCCCGGGAAGACGTCGGCTTCGACGCCGAGCTTGGCGATGTCGCGCGCGCCGCTGCAGTGCTTCGTCTCGAAGTTGATGGCGCCGGCATCCGCACTTTTCAGCCAGAGATCGATGCCGCCGTAGTTGCCGGTCGTGACGGCCTTCCAGGATAGGCCTTCCGGTGTTTGCTTCTGGATGCCGCGGTCGAGGTTCCAGTTGCTGAACATGCGCGCTTCGGCAATGGCATTGCCGCTGATCGCGAGGTTGCCGTCCCAGACGGTCGTGCGCGCGCGGCCGCGGTACTCGGCGCCTGCGTAGGTCAGGCGCACGCGGCGGCCGAGATCGGCCGGGCCATACGTGCGAATGGTCTCGACGAGACTCGTGCCGTCGAAGATGTCGAGACGCTCGATCGGCGCCGAGGCAACGACCTCGACATGCAACTCGATGTCCTCGTCGGCGACGCGCGCAATGTCGCCCATGATGAGGCGGCGCGAGCGTTCGCTCGCCGGATTGTCGAAGACGGCAGGATCGCGCATGAAGAGCGTCGCGTCGCTCGTGGTCGCGGCCTCGACGGAGAGCAGCATCTTGTTGCCCGTCGTGCCGTAGTGGTGGCGCCGCCGCATGGCCTCGAAGATCGCATCGCGATCGAGGCGCGGCGCGAGATAGCAGGTGAGCCCGCCCTGCGCGCCGAAGAACGAAGAGCCGGGATAGGACGCGCCCGGCCGTCCTTTGTGGCCATCGGAATTGCACACGACGCCGACGCGATAGTTCTTCTCGAAGGCATCGTGGAGGATCCACTCGAACGTGCCCCAGTCGGAATGGACCTCGACGGCCGTTTCGAGGCGGCCGTCGTGCGCGTAGGTGATGTCGGCATAGCGGCCGCCGACGTGGGCCATCACAACGCAGTCCTTGCCGGCGAGCTTCTCGAAGAGGGCGCCCGCCTCGTGGGCGTCGGCGGCCTCGTCCGCCATGTCGCCGCCCTCGGTGATCTGGGCGTGGCTCGACCGGTGAATGCTTTCGCCCTCGCGGCGGTACATCACATTGCGGTCGCCGCCGACGGCCGTATTGGCGCTCCACTCATAGCCCGGAATGCACACGAAGCGGCCGGGCTCGTCGAACTCGGCCGTTGCCACGTTGAGGTCGCGCCAGAAGTCGCCCGTGATCTGGAAGTCATTGCCCTGGTGGCTCATGATGTCGATGAGCGCCCGGTCACGGCCGAACGCGAAATACTCCCGCGCGGAGTTCGTGCCGAGCGTCTCGTCGGACTGGCCGTGCGTGTCGGCCCAGAAGTGCACGGCGGCCTGATCGGTGGGCGCGATGCGCAGCGGATTGCTGCGCGCGAGCAAGGCGCCGTCCTCGCCGAGCACGTCGATCGTGAGATCGCCGGGCTCTTTGACCGACAACCCTTCCAGCGTCGCGCCGAACGTGCCTTTCTTCAGTTCGACCGCCGAAGGCAGTCCGGCGATCGGGCGGCTCGCCGCGAGCCGCACCGCGCGCGTAACGAGATCCGACGGATTGCCCCAGGCATCGTCGATCTTGATGCCGAAGCGGAAAGGCGCACCCGCGCGCACCATGGTCGGCAGGATGGCCTGCCACGCCACGCCCGGCCCCGGTCCGATCTCGATGGTCGGGCTCACGGGCAGCGCGACGTAGTCGTAGGTCGCGATCGCATCGACGAGCACGTGGAACTCGAAGATCTTCTCGCAGTACGTCTGCAGGCGCACGCCCGGCGAGCCTTGGCGCTGATCGCCGAAGCGCACGGTGATGGTGTCGCCGGGCTTCAGGAAGTGCTTCATCACGCCGATGTAGAGCGAGCGGCTCCAGGGGCGGATGTTCCGCTTGAACTCCCAGCGCGCTTCGAGCGTGGCGCCGTTCGAGGCTTCGAGCGTCGTGTAGCCGGGCGCCTTCGGATCATCGAACTGCACTGGGCCGAAATCGGTCGCAAAACGGAAGGCGATCTTCAAGCTGCCGGTGTCATCGATGCCGAAAGCGCCGGCCGTATAGACGAGTGTGAAGGATTGCCACGAACCCGCCTCGAACCGGCCGGAAGGCGACAGCGTAGCGCTGCCCATGAGCTCGGGGCGGAAGGTAGAATAGGGCATGTGTCATTCCTGATGCGGTGTCGGAGGTGATCGGTGGAAGCAGGCTCGGCCGTCAGATGCCGGCCCAGATGCAGTAGAGCGACAGAATGGCAATGACGCCGAGTGTGGCGAGCGTCCCGACCATCCGGAAGGTGAATGGCTCCCGCTCCTGGCTGATGCCATAGGCGTGCGCGATGCGTCCAAGAAGCAGGATGATGCCGAAGATGTGGATGAAGAGCGTGCCCATGCCCGTATGCTCGGCGAGCGCGAGCAGCAGCAGGGCAATCGGGACGAACTCGACGAAGTTGCCGTGCGCGCGGATGCGCCGCTTGAGGATCTCGTTATCGCCATCGCCGAGGCTGACGCGCGCGTCGCGCCGCACGAGCGACACGCGCATCGAGAGGACGATCAGCAGCAGACCGAAGAGGCCGACATAGAGGGCGGCAGTGCGCATATTTCCGTCTCCCGTGAAGTTTGGCGAAATGCAATCCGACGAGTGGCCGTGCGGTGCAGGGGATCAGCCGGAGATCCCCATGTCGGTGAGCGGAACGATCTCGACGCCGGCTTTCTCCAGCCCGTCGCGGACGCCGCGCGCCACGATGACGCCGGTGGCCTCGTCGCCGTGGACGCAGAGCGTGTCGATCTTCGCCTTGATGACCTTGCCGGTGTGAGAGACGACCTCGCCCTGCTGGACGAAGCGCAACGCCTGCGCCGCAGCCTTGGCCGGATCCTTGAGAACCGTGCCGGGCAGCGATCGGGAGGCGAGCATGCCGTCGTCGGCATATACGCGGTCGCAGAAACCTTCGCGCGCGATCGGCAACTCGAGCTTCTGCCCCGCTTTCTCGAGCTCCGAGCCGAACAGCACGACGAAGATGATGCCGGGATCGATCGTCTTGATGGCGCGGCCGATGGCCATGGCGTAGTCGGGCTCCACGCACGCCATGTTGCTCAGGGCGCCGTGCGTCTTGAGATGCGTGACCTTGAGCCCGCCATAAGCCGCGATACCCTGCAGCGCGCCGATCTGGTAGGCAACGAGGTATTCGAGCTCCGTCGGCGACATGCGGATCTGGCGGCGGCCGAAACCCCACAGGTCGTTGAAACCCGGATGCGCGCCGATGCTGACGCCCTTGTCGCGGGCCAGCATGACGAGGCGATGCATCGTGTTGGCGTCGCCCGCGTGCATCCCGCACGCGACATTCGCCGATTTGACAATGTCCATCATGGCGGCATCGTTGCCGATGTCATAGGCGCCAAACCCCTCGGCGATATCGGCATTGAGGTTGACTTTGACGGCCATTGTTCGCTTCCTCAAAGGGGATCGGGGAATCGTGGGGCCAGGTGCCTGACCCAGCGGGAAGCTGGATTGGTAGCAGCGGCAGGCAGGTACGCCAAGCCGCCCAAGCACATGGGAACCTTCGATGCGCGTATGCGCAGGGAGAGCGGGCTGGCGATGGCGGAGCAGGGTTTTGCGGTCGAGCCGCGCTTTCTCGCGAGCGGCGATACGGCTCTCGTCGTCGAGTTCGGCGACCGCCTGGACCGCCATGTCTCGGCGATGGTGCTCAATCTGAGCCGGCGCGTGCAGGCTGCGGGCCTCGCCGGCGTCAGCGAGGCTGTGCCGACCTTCAGGTCGCTGATGGTGCACTACGATCCGCTGGTCGTGCGCGCGCGCGAGCTCGAAGCGCGCCTGATGCCGCTGCTCGACGGCCTCGAAGCCGAGGCGCTGGTCGGGCAGCGGTGGCTCTTTCCCACGTGCTACGAGGGCGAGGATTATGCGCCCGATCTTGCCGACGTCGCGACAGCCTCGGGCCTCGATCCGGCCGAGGTCGTTGCCGCACATGCCTCCGTCGAGCATCTCGTGTACGTGATCGGCTTCCTGCCGGGCCAAGCCTACATGGGAGATCTGCCGCCGTCTCTCAATCTGCCGCGGCGCACGAACCCGCGCATCAAGGTTGCCGCCGGCTCCGTTGCGATCGCGATCGGCCAGACCACGGTCTACACCTACGACAGCCCAGGCGGCTGGCACGTCATCGGCCGGACGGCCGTTCCGCTGTTCGAGCCGACGCGCGACAAACCTGCGCTTCTTTCACCAGGCGATACAGTCCGCTTCGTTGCGGTGAGCCGCGAGGTCTTCGACGACATGCAGGCAGCCAGCACCGAAGGGGTTTTCGATATCGATACGCTCAGGACCGGCGAATGAGCGCCCATCTGCGCGTCATCGCTCCCGGCCTCGCCACGTCGGTCCAGGATACGGGCCGCTTCGGCTATCAGCGCTTCGGCGTGCCGACGGCGGGCGTGCTCGATCGGGTTGCGATGGCGGCGGCAAATACCATCGTCGGCAATGCCCCGGATGTGGCAGTACTCGAAATGCTCTATCTCGGGGCGACGTTCGAGGTCGCCGCCGAAAGTGTGCGCGTGGCGTGTGTCGGCCTCGGTGCGAGCCTGGAGGTGACGGAAGGGGGAGAGACGCGGCAGGTCGCCTCCGGCGAGAGTGTGCGGCTCGGACGCGATGCCCGCATGCGCGTCATGCTCGGGCGCAATGCCATGTCCGGCGTGCTCGCCATTGAAGGTGGTCTCGCGCTGGCGGCGGTCATGGGCAGCCGCTCGACCTTCGCGCGCGCCGGAATTGGTGGCGTCGAGGGGCGGGTGCTGGCAGCCGGCGATCTCCTGCCGCTCGCGCGGGACGACGCGGAGACTCGCGACGACGAGATGCGGCTCCCGAATCTGGATCTCGCGGTCCCGCCACGCGTGCGCATCGTGCTCGGTCCGCAAGACGACTATTTTACGCCGGCGGCGATCCAGACGTTCCTCTCCGAGCCCTACGAGGTCACGCGTGCCGCCGACCGTATGGGCCTGCGTCTTGCCGGAACGCCGCTCGTCCATTCGAAGGGCTACAACATCGTCTCGGATGGGATCGCAACCGGTTCCATCCAGGTGCCGGGAGATGGCCAGCCGATCATCCTGCTCGCGGACCGCCAGACCACGGGCGGCTATCCTAAGATTGCTACCGTCACAAGCGTGGATTTGCCGGCGCTGGGCCGCGTCGGGCCGGGCGCCAAGCTGATGTTCGAGGCGGTCAGCGTCGAGGTCGCAGAGGATTTACGCCGCGCGCAGGCTGCTCGTGAAGCCCAGTGGCCCGAGCAACTCGAGCGCGCCGCGCGTGTCACGGGCATCCGCGATGCCTCGCTCTACGACGCCAATCTGATCAGCGGTGTGGCTGACGCGTGGATGGGCGACTAACCCAAAAGCGCCATCGCCAGCAGCAGGATGAAAACAATGGCCATCACCGTGCCGAGGGGGCCTGTCCAGGTCGCGGGCCTGTCTTTGTAGGTCGGCCCCGGGTACTCGACCGGATTCTCCGTTGGCCGATCGTAGTCGCTACTGGCCATGGGATGTCCTCCTGGTTTCTCTCTCAAGAGCATAACCAGGGCCGGCCGCTTATGTTCCCTCGAGAAGGCGCCGCGCCGCCTCGTCGAGGCTGAGACGGCCCTGGAGAAGGTCATCCGCGAGTGGGCCGAGCCGATCAATTTCACCTGATCGCACGCGCCGTGCCAGCATCTCGGCGGCCGCGCGCGCGATGAGCGTCCGGGCGCGGCGCCGGCGGCGGATCTCGGGCGCGACCTGCAGCGCGGCCCCGGCGAGCGGCGATACCGTCTCCCAGAGGGCCTCGATACCTTCGCCGGTCGTCGCCGAGCACTTGAGCACGGGCACGCGCGCGGACCTGATGGCGGTGGCGCTCTTGAGCTGGGCGAGCGTCGCATCGGCGTCCGGACGATCGCCCTTGTTGACGACCAGGACGTCGGCGATTTCCAGCAGGCCCGATTTCATGGCCTGGATGTCATCGCCAAGGCCGGGCGCGTTGACGACGATGCGAACGTCCGCGACCTCGGCGATGTCGATCTCGCTCTGGCCGGTGCCGACCGTCTCGATCATGACGACGTCGAAACCGGCCGCATCGAGCGCATCCACAACCCGAACGGCCGCGGGCGAGAGGCCGCCGAGCGCGCCGCGGCTCGCAACCGAGCGCACGAACACGCCGTCATCGTCGAGCGCCGCCGTCATGCGCACGCGATCGCCCAGGATGGCGCCGCCCGAGATCGGGCTCGACGGATCGACGGCAATGACGCCGACGGTGAGACCGAGGCCGCGCACATGCGCGATGAGCGCGTTGACGAGCGTCGACTTGCCGGCGCCCGGCGGCCCGGTGAGGCCGATGAGCCGCGCCTGGCCGAGGTGGGGCTGCATGGCGTGCATCAGCGCGCCGAGGCGGCTGCCCGGTCGGGCGCCCGCACGCTCGCATTCGGTGGCGGCCTCGGCAATGGCGCGGCGCTCGCCGGCGCGCATTCTCGCGACCAGATCGGCCGCGTCATGCTCGGCTGTGGAGGGTTCGGCCCCGCTGCTCATCAGCGAGAGATACGGTTCGCAGGGGCCTCTGGCAACGCCGAGGTGAATTGCTCGCGCTCCGAACTGGCGTGCCGGGCAGGTTCGCGGGCCGGGTTGTACGTCGAGCGAGCGAAGGGCGGATTTCCAATATTTTCAAGCATCCGTCCCTGCCGCTGCCCATCATTACATTCCATAATATATATTATGCGAATGATCTGGGGTGGCGCGGGAACGGGTGGATATCGTCGGCACTGGCGGATCAGCCGCCTTGCCGGGCCTACACCCGGCTGAACTCATACGCCCGCCGGATGATCGCCTGGGCGCCGGGCGTCATGCGGTAGCTGTCGACCTCCGCCACCGGAACGAAGCGCGCGTCGCGCACGTCGGTTGCAGCGACCGGCTCGCCGTCCTCCGAGCGCCCCCAGAACACGGCCAGCACGTAGTGCGCCCTGAGCACGCCCTCGCTGTCGCGGAAAATCCCGTCGTGCACATCGACGAGCCCTTCGAGCATCACGGCGAGCCCCGTCTCCTCGAAGAGCTCGCGGGCAGCTGCCTCGCGCGCTTCCTCGCCGGGCTCTATATGGCCGCCCGGCAGGCTCCAGGTACCCGGCAGCGCCCCCTTTCCCCGCTCGACGATCAGGACGCTCGCGCCGCGGAAGATGATGGCGCTCGCGGCCGGGCGTGGCCATTCGGGTCGCTTGAGAGCTTCAGGCATCGGTAGTTCGTCTCATGTCGATGGCATTGGGAAGTCATAGAGGCGCGCGGGATTGCGCGAAAGGATCCGTGCCGTCAGCGCTTCGTCTCCGGTCCATGCGGGTACGAGGCTTAGCAGGCGACCGTAGTCGATGGCGTGATAGTCGATCGTCGGCGGCTCGGCCGAGGCGACACGATTGTGGTTCGCGAGATGCGGCCAGTCCGTGCCCCAGACCATGCGCTCCGGATTGAGCGTGATCAGCGCCCGCGCGAGCGCATCCACGTCCGGATTGCCGTAGGTGTCCCCCGATACACGATACGTGCCCGATAGCTTGACCCAGAAGCGCCCCGTATCCAGCAGCCCCGCGAGGACAGGAAACCTCGGATGCGCGGCGCCAAGGGTTGCATCCACCTTAGCCATGTGATCGAGCACGATATCGATGCCGAGCCCGCGGAGCGTCGCAGCATTCTCCGCGACCACGTCGAGGTCGGTGTACATCTGCATGTGCCAGCCGAGCGGCCTGATACGTGCGCCCACGCGCGTGAGCAGCTCGGCAACGGACATCCCGCGCGGCCCACCGGCGCTGATCAGATTGAGCCGCACGCCGCGCGCGCCCTTCTCGTGCATCTCGGCGAGCGCCGCATCGCTCTCAGTGCCGTCGATCACGACGACGGCGCGCAGGCGGTCGGAATAGTCGGCGACCGCGTCGAGCGTGCACCGGTTGTCGGTGCCGTAGGCGCTCGGCTGCACGACGACGGCGCGCGAGAGGCCCGTGCGGTCGAGCCGCGCGATCAGATCCTCGACCGGCGCCGGCGGTGGCGTATAGCTCCGCTCGCGCGCCAGCGGATAGCGCGCGAACGGGCCGAACACGTGCGTGTGGCAGTCGCAGCCGCCCACTGGCGGCCTGAACGATGCCGGCGTCGGGTCCAGGTACATGGGCGATGCCCTCCCCTCGATTTTCACACCGACGATACACGATCGTGCCACGGGTCGCGCCTGCGGCGCGAGCAGGGCTGCCGCCCTTGCAACCCGCATCGTGCCGAAGGCGCGTGTCTTCGACACGACGGACACCCCCGAAACCCCCGTCTTTTATAGGTTTGGAGCAAGCAGCGCACGCGACAGGTCCCTTCTCCCCGTTCTTTACGGGGAGAAGGCTAGGATGAGGGGCGGGAGCTTGCGCTGACATCTGCGTAAGCCGCCGCCCCTCCCTTGCCGAAGGCGCGTCCTGCACACCACGAATGCCGCAGCTGGGGTGCGCAAATCCATAGCTTCTGCTATGTGAGCGCCTCGCCAGGAGCCGAAGCCCGTGCCATGCCCGCCGCCCGAAAAGACACATCGACTGCCGCCGTCCGGCCCGAGTGGCGCGATGCCCGCCGCATCGTGGTCAAGATCGGCTCGGCCCTGCTCGTCGATCACGCCAGCGGGCGCTTGAGATCGGCCTGGCTCAATTCCATTGCCGATGATGTCCAGGCCCTCGCCGCCGAGGGCCGCGAGGTCATTCTGGTCTCGTCCGGCGCCATTGCGCTCGGCCGCCATGTGCTCAAGCTGCCCAAGGGCGCGCTCCCGCTCGAGCACTCGCAGGCCGCGGCATCCGTCGGCCAGATCAGCCTGTCGAGTGCCTATCAGGATGCGTTCAACGCCCGCGGCCTCATCGCGGCGCAGATCCTGCTGACGATCGGCGACACCGAGGAGCGCCGCCGCTATCTGAATGCGCGCAGCACCATGGCGACGCTGCTCGCCCGCCACGCCGTGCCGGTCGTGAACGAGAACGATACCGTCGCGACGGCCGAGATCCGCTACGGCGACAACGACCGTCTCTCGGCGCGCGTCGCCTCCATGATGAGCGCCGATTGCCTCGTGCTGCTCTCGGATGTCGATGGGCTCTACACGGCGCCGCCCGCGAAAGACCCGAATGCGAAGCGCCTCGACGTCGTGCATGAGCTCACGCACGAGATCCTCGCCATGGCGGGCGACGCGGGCACCGAGCTTTCCAAAGGCGGCATGGTGACGAAGCTCGAAGCCGCGCGCATTGCCATGGGCTCGGGCACGAACATGGTGATCACGCACGGCGCGGCGCTGAACCCGCTGCGCCGCCTTGCGGAGGGCGCGCCCTGCACGTGGTTCCTCGCTTCGTCCGATCCCGTTGCCGCGCGCAAGCGCTGGATCGCCGGCAATCTGGAGCCGCGTGGCTCGATCTTCGTCGATGCCGGCGCGGAGAAGGCACTCGGCCAGGGCAAGAGTCTGCTGCCCGCCGGGGTCGTGCGCATCGAGGGCACGTTCGATCGGGGCGACGCCGTGAGCATCCGGGCGCTCGACGGGCGCCAGCTCGGGCGTGGCCTCATTGCCTATCCACATGAGCAGGCAGCCGCTATCATAGGCAAACGCTCGAGCGAGATTCCCCGGATTCTCGGTCACGAGGGCCGCGCCGAGCTCGTTCATCGCGACGACATGGCACTGACTAGAACGGAGCGGACATGAGCCGTCCCGAACGCATCGGCCAGAACAGCGATATCGAGCACCTGATGCTCGACCTCGGCAAACGCGCGCGTGCCGCCGCGACAGAGCTCGCCCTTGCGCCGAGCGATCAGAAGAATGCCGCGCTTCGCGCCATGGCGGCTGCCTTGTGTCGGTCGGAAGGCGTGATCCTGAAGGCGAATGCGCTCGATGTGGCCGACGTGAAGGCCGCCGGACAAGCGTCCTCGTTCGTCGACCGGCTGACGCTGACGCCCGATCGCGTCGAGGGCATCGCCAGAGGTCTCGAGGATATTGCCGGCCTCGATGATCCCGTCGGCGCGGTCATGGCGGCATGGGATCGGCCGAACGGCCTCAGGTTCGAGCGCGTACGCGTCCCGATCGGCGTGATCGGCATCATCTACGAGAGCCGGCCGAACGTGACGGCCGATGCCGGCGGGCTCACGCTCAAGTCCGGCAACGCGGCGATCCTGCGCACGGGATCCGATGCCCAGCGCTCCGCGACTGCCATCCACGAATGCCTCGTCGCGGGCCTCAAAGAAGCCGGCCTTCCCGAAGCTGCGATCACGCTCGTGCCGACGACCGATCGCGCGGCGGTAGGCCATATGCTCGCGGGCCTCGATGGTGCGATCGACGTGATCGTGCCGCGCGGCGGCAAGGGGCTCGTCGGCCGCGTGCAGGAGGAGGCGCGCGTCCCCGTCTTCGCGCACCTCGAAGGGATTTGTCACACGTTTGTCGATCGCGAAGCCGACATGGCGATCGCGGTGCCGCTCGTCGTCAACGGCAAGCTGCGGCGTACGGGCGTGTGCGGCGCGACCGAGTGCCTGCTCGTCGATCGGAGCGCGGCCGGCGGTGTTCTGCCGACGCTCGTAAAGGCGCTGCTCGATGCTGGTTGCGAAGTGCGCGGTGACGACGTCACGCAGAAGAGCGATGCACGCGTGAAAGCAGCGCAGCCCGACGACTACGGTCACGAGTTCCTCGACGCGATCATCGCCGTCAAGGTTGTAGATGGCGTGGACGCGGCCATCGCGCACATCGCGCGCTACGGCTCGCAGCACACCGACAGCATCATCACGACGAACGACGCGACGGCCGAGCATTTTCTCAGCCACGTCGACAGCGCCATCGTGCTCCACAATGCCTCGACACAGTTCGCCGACGGCGGCGAGTTCGGTTTCGGCGCCGAGATCGGCATTGCCACCGGACGTCTCCATGCGCGCGGACCTGTCGGCGTCGAGCAGCTCACGACCTTCAAGTACAAAGTGCGCGGCAGCGGCCAGATCCGGCCAAAATAAGCCGCGCCCATGACAGGGAGAGCATCATGCGGATCATCGATCTTTCGATGCCGATCGCCGGTGGCCATCCGCGCTGGGCGACGGAGATCACAGCGACCGGCGATCTCGCCAAGGGTGATCTGGCGCAGGTGACGTGGCTCAAGGTTTCCTGCCACGCCTTCACGCATGTCGATGCGCGGCGGCACATGTTTCAGGACGGCGCGACCATCGAAGCGACTCCGCTCGACGATCTCGTCGGGCCATGCGCCGTCGTCGATCTCATGGATGTGCAGCCGAACGAGGCTGTGGGCGCAGAGAAGCTCGCTCAGCGCGGCAAGCACATCAAGCGCGGCGGCATGGTGCTGCTGAAGTCGAATTGGGATCGCCAGCGTGCGGCGACGACGAAAGAGTTCTGGCTCGACAGTCCCTACATCACGCGTGACGGCGCCGAATGGCTGATGGCAACGGGCATCCGCACGATCGGCTACAGCTTTCCGCAGGACTATCCGATCCGCCTCATGCTGAAGGGCGAGAAGCGCCCCCTCGCCGAGCAGGTCACACACGACGTGCTGCTGCGCGCCGGTGTGCACATGATCGAGTACGTGGCCAACACCGCCGACATTCGCGAGCCGGAGGTATTTCTCTCGGCCGCACCGCTGAAAATTCCGGGCGGCGACGGCGCGCCTGCGCGCGTGTACTGCATCGAGGGGATGTAGCTCGCGTCTTCGACGCGAACAGGGCTGCCGCCCTGTAACCCGGCTCGGGGGACACCCCCGAACCCCCGTTCTTTATGGACTTGGAGCGCGCTGGCGCCGCCATATCCTTCTCCCCATGAGAACAGGGAGAAGGCAGCCGCGCCCTCAATCCTGCTGATTCAAGCGCGCGAGCAGGCTCGACGTATCCCAGCGCTTGCCGCCGAGACGCTGCACCTCGGCGTAAAACTGGTCGACGAGCGCCGCGACCGGCAGCGTCGCGCCATTCTGACGCGCTTCCTCGAGCGCGATCCAGAGATCCTTGCGCATCCAGTCGACGGCGAAGCCATAGTCGTACTTGGCCTCCGCCATGGTCTTCCAGCGATTGTCCATCTGCCAGGAGCCGGCCGCACCCTTGGAGATCGTCTCCATGACCTTCGGAATGTCGAGACCCGACTTCTGCGCGAAGTGGACACCCTCGGCGAGCCCCTGCACGAGGCCCGCAATGCAGATCTGGTTGACCATCTTCGTGAGCTGGCCCGCGCCCGGCGCGCCGATCAGCGTCACCATGCGGGCAAAAGCCGAGATCACCGGCTCGGCCTTGGCAAAGGCGTCCGCGTCACCGCCGACCATGACCGTCAGGACGCCGTTCTGCGCGCCCGCCGAGCCGCCCGAGACCGGCGCGTCGAGAAAGCCGAAGCCCTTGGCCTTGGCGGCGGCATAAAGCTCGCGTGCGATGTTCGCGGAGACGGTCGTGTTGTCGATGAAAACGGCGCCCTTGCGCACGCCCTCGAAGGCACCGTCCTTGCCGAGCGTCACGGCGCGCAGATCATCGTCGTTGCCGACGCAGGAGAAGACGAAGTCCTGGTCCTTGGCGGCTGCGGCAGGCGTCGGCGCGGTCTTGCCTGCGCCGTACTCCTTGACCCAGGCCTCGGCCTTGGCGGCATTGCGGTTGTAGACGGTCAGCTCATGGCCGCCCTTCTTGAGAAGGTGCCCCGCCATGGGATAGCCCATCACGCCCAATCCGATAAATGCCACCTTCGCCATTGTGCTGCTCCCATGAAGTAAACGCGCGTTCGGGAGCCGTTCTAGCCGATGGGGACGGCGTTGTCAGGACGTCGATTGGGAGGTTCGGGCCGGGCTTCGCTTCAGGAATGTCCGAGCGGCAGCACCATCGTGCGGCGCGCGCTGATGTCGTAGGCGCAGACGGGGCCGCCCGAGGCCGATGCGGTCGCAACGAAGATGAAGGGCGTGCGATAGCGCTCGCCCCAGCGCGCATGGTCGACCTGCCAGACGGAGACATCGGCGTGCGGATTGCCGACGCTGAACCACACCTGCGCCGGGCTGGCCCAGGCCGTGCGGTCCGCGAGGCCTGTCGCCGTCGGATCACGCTGGCAGGCGGCAACAGCCTGCTCGCGGAAGGTCGCGACCATCACGTCAGCCGTGGCCGAGCGATAGAGATATTGCTGATAGCCCACCTTGCCGGCGGCAAGAAGGATGAGGATGACGGCGATGAACCTCATGACGCGACGCCCTTCCGGCACGCGCCCGAGCGGATGCCGGCAAGAACAGAGTCAATCGCCGTGGTTAACAAAGGATTGACGTTTGGAGGCGCCGGCGGGGCTCACGCCCCAAAATCAGGCATGATCAGGCGCGCTGCTCGTCGAATACGCCGCCACTGGCGCGCGAAGCCAGTTGGTCGCGGTGTCGTTCCAGGCACTTCAGCGAGAGCTCCATCTGCTGGAGGACCCGCATCCGGAGCGATGAGTCGATTGCCGGCTCCGCCGCCAGTTCAGCGCGGAAACGCTCGATGCGGCGCCGATTTTCGTCGATGAGACGATTGGAATGTTCGAGCAGACTCACGGTCATGAATAACCCCTGTCGTATGCACCAAATCGGCAACGCGCGTGGCTGGTCAGCGTTCCCCCGCCGACCGAACTAATCTGCAAGCAATATGCCGGCCGCCGCCACGCGTCTCCTACCGCTTTGGTTGCTCCTCAGAAGGTTGCAGCTGCCATCCGCCACACCTGCGCGGCGGCCTGCTAGAGGCCCATCATTGCGGCTTGCTCCACGAGCGTGCGTGCCTGCTTGATCTGCGGCAGGTAGATTGGTTTGCCGTCGAGTGTCACAACACCGCCGCCGGTGTGTTCGGCCTCCCGTGCCGCCTCGAGCACACGGTGCGCCTGCGCGACGGCTCTCGGCGAGGGCGAGAACACTTCGTTGGCGATCCTGACCAGATCCTCCGTCGTCGCCCACTTACCCTCACAGCCGAGCACGGCCGCGCGCGCGGCGGCGGCGCGGAAGCCGTCGGCATCGGTCACATCGAGGAAAGGTCCATCGACCGGCCTCAGTCCCGCCGCTCGAGCTGCCGTCACGAGACGCGCGGTCGCATAGTGCCACATGTCGCCCCAGTGCTGCACCCGTGCGCCCGTGCCATCGGCATCGGTGAGAATGTGATAGTCGGGGTTGGCGCCGCCCACCTTGGTCATCCGCGCGCCAAGTGAAGCCGCGAGGTCGTTCTGGCCAAGGTGCAGCGAGTCGTTGCGCGGGCTCGCCGCCGCGATCTCGTCGATGTTGGCGAGGCCTTGCGCCGTCTCGATCATCAACTGAAAGGCGAGCGGCTTCACGCGCCGCGTAGCCGCTTCGATCTGAGTCACGAGCATGTCGACGGCATAGACATCCGCATGATTGCCCGCCTTCGGGATCATAATGAGGTCCAACCGCCCGCTCGGGGCCTCCAGCAGGTCCACGAGATCGCGGTACATATGCGGCGTGTCGAGGCCATTGATCCGCACGGACAAGGACTTGCTGCCCCATTCGATGTCGTTGAGAGCTGCAATGAGATTTTGCCGTGCTGCAGGCTTCTCGGCCGGCGGCACCCCATCCTCGATCTCGAACATCACCACATCGGCGCTGGAGCGCGCTGCCGCCTCGAAGGTGGCGGGCCTGTTGGCGAGCACAAATAGCTGGCTGCGATTGAGGCGTGCGGGTGCCGGCATCACGATGGAAAAGCTCATGACAACCTCCGGGTACTGGAAAATGCCCGAGGATAAACCATAGTCCTAGCTACACAATGCCCACCCTGGGTGAGCCCGCCCTTCCCCGCGTATAATAGTCCCCTGTGAGACTTTCAGCCCTCGTCGTGCGTTGAGGGCATGGGCAGCACTCTGGGAGGTCGAGTAATGCGTACGAATATCTGGTTCGTTTGGGTGCTTACCCTGCCATGGCTTGCGATGCAGGGCGCGCCGGCCTCGGCGGCGCCGCTGCCGTCACACCGAGTTGCAGCACCCCCTGCCGTGATCCTGGCCAACGGCGAGCGCATCCACTATCGCGCGCACCGTCATCATGGCCGCTCTCACGCCAAGCATCACCGCAAGTACCACCATCGCCATCGCAAGTGCCGCAAGGGCTGGCTGCCGCCCTTGCCCAAGTACCGTCACGCGCCGGGCAAATGGAGCCACAAGCACTGCCGCGACTGGCACCGCTGCCATTATTATTTCTACGGCTACAAGCAGTGGTCGCGCTGGAACCCCGAGAAATCGCGGGCCTACTTCTACCGTCGCTACCACCACTGATCGACATCCCGCGTCGGATGGCTGACGCGGACGCGGCGCCAGCCTTGGGCTATCGCGTCACTCGATGACACGCACATACGGGGTCCGCAGCCCATTTTCTCCGTAGCACTACGGATGCAATGGCTGCGTCCCGCAGCGTACCGTCCCTGTGTTCCGTGCCGCCTGCGCTGTCCGCCAGGCCATCCCCCGCGAGGAGACGCGTATGCCCAAGGGTATCGTTGCCGTTTCTCTGATGGCGCTATCTGTCGTGTGTGTTCATCACGAACCGGCTGAAGCTGCGCCCTTCTCTCCACGCGGCACGGTCGCAGGCACACAAAGCATGGCCGAAACGGTTGGCGGATGCCGAGATTGCAATGGCGCACGCACTGCTGGCCGGCGGGCCTCCGCCGAGGGCTATCGGCACCGCCCGAAAGTTCGAGGCTGGTCCCGCAGCGCCCCGAATTTTGCATCTCGGCCAAGAGCCGTCGGTTCGGCGCGCTGGGACTCGGACTATCGCTTTGGCGCGGCGAGTTGGGGCGATCAGAGAGCCTGGGACTATTACGGCCGTTTCTGATGCCCGCTCAAAGCAGCGCCAGCAGGAACACGCCGGCGATGCCGACCGCCGCGACGGCCGCGAGCGTCGCCATGCGCTTCTGGCCTTCGCGCCAGGGCATGTTCTCGATCACGAGCACGCGGATGCCGCCGAGCAGATGGATCGCGAGCAGCAGGACGAGCCCCGTCTCGGCGAACTTCACGAGCGGCGTCTTCGTCCACTGCAGGAAGCCGTCGAGCTGCGCCTCGCCCTCTATCGCGAGCCCGAGCACGAGAAAATGCAAAGGCAGGAACGCAGCCAGCAGCACGCCCGAAACCCGATGTACCATCGCCGCCAGCCACAAGCGGTCGCCGCGATAGCCTGTCGTATGCGGCGTACTCATGGCACCACCACCGCGAAAACGGCGCGCAGGCCGAGGACGAGCAGGACGAGGCCGAAGATCCACATGAGCCGGTTGAGCGCCGTCTCGCGCCAGCCGAGCCACTCGCGCGCGACGCCGCGTACGCCGATCGCACCGTGGATCGATGCTGCCGCGACGAACAGCGAATAGAACAGCCCCCAGGCGACGCTGCCCTGCGTACGGCCGAGAATTTCCGCCGCGCTGAGCCCCCGGTTCGTCGCGTAGATGATGATGATCAGGTGCACGGCAATGAGCGGCACCATGAGCACGGCCGTGAGCCGCTGCCAGACATAGAGGCGCACGGCGCTCACGCGATCTCTCCGCGGATATAGGCCTGCATGGTCCGCCGCTTGAGGCCGGCGATCGAGGCCGTCGGATTGAGACCTTTGGGGCAGAGCTGCTCGCAGGACTGATGCGAGTGGCAGTTGTGGCACCCGCCGCCGCTCGCAGCCGCGGCCAAGCGCTGCAGGTTACCGGTATCGCGCACGTCGTTGACGAGCGACCATGAGCGGTTCAGTGCCGCGGGCCCGAAGTATTCCGGGTTCCAGCGCACGGTATCGCACGCCGCATAGCACACGCCGCAGTTGATGCATTCGATGGCGGCGTCGGCGGCCTGCCGCTCGGCGCTCTCGGGGCTTATGGTCTCGAGCGGCTCGTGACGTGTGCGCGAGGGCACGAACGTGCCTTCGGCCTTCTGCCACTTCTCGAAGAAGGGCGTCATGTCGGCGGCGAGGTCGCGGATCACCGGCAGATTGGCGAGCGGCCCGATCTCGAGGCGGCCATCCTCGACGACTTTCGAGACGTGCGTGCGGCACGTCCAGCGCGGGCGCCCGTTCACGGTCATCGCGCAGGAGCCGCAGACTCCAACGCGGCACGCGAAGCGATAGGCCAGCGTCGGGTCGGCATGGCGCTGGATCCACGTGACGACGTCGAGCACCGTCTGGCTGTCGCGCCGCGGCACGGCAAAGGACTGGTACTCGCCCTCCGCGCCACCGCGCCACACGCGCACGTCGATCGTGGCTTCTGCTGTCGTGCTCATCCGCGAACTGTCACTCCGATCCTGTGCACCATGTTATTGCCGAAGCCGCTGCGATCCCAGCGCTCCTCGAGCGGCTGCGTGTCGCCGTTCTCGTCCGTCGCCCGGCAGGCAATCTCGACCTCGCCCTCGCGCGCGTCCCACCGAGCCTGCCAGCGGCGCCAGGCATAGCGCCCGTCGACCGGCCCGAGTTCGGCTTCCTGCCAGCGCCCGTCCACACCGAACTCGACGCGCGTTACCGGCACGCCATTACCACTCCATGCCCGCCCTTCGACCAGAACCGGCCCCGGCGGCACGAGCCTATGGCGCGTATACCAGTCCGGGATGCCGGGCGGCACCATCAAGGACTTGACCCGGATATGCGTCACCGGCACGCCTGGGTCGTCGGCGCTCTCCTTGTAGACGTAGCTGCCGACTTGCTGATGCCCCTCGTAGGGCGCGTCCAGGACCTCGATGCGGTCGAGCCACTTGACGCTCGCCATGCCGTACCAGCCGGGCACGATGAGGCGCAAAGGAAATCCATGCTGCGGCAGCAGCGGAGCCCCGTTCATGGCCCATACGAGCAGCACGTCCTCGTTGAGGGCGAGCTGCGGCACGAGCGAGCGGCCATATTCGTGGAAGACCTTGTCGAAGCCGCGATCGATGCCGAGAAAGGCTATATCCATGGCATCCGGCAGCAGGCCCGCGCGTTCGAGTACATAGCGCAGCGGCGTGCCCGTCCATTCCGAGGTACCGACCGCCTCGTACATCCAAGGCATGCTCTGGCGGCGCGAGCGGATGTTCGCCCGCCCGTTACCCGCGCATTCGAGCGTCACGCGCAGCGTCTTCGCCGGCAGGGCCTGGATCTCGGCGAGGGTCATCTTCAGCGGCGTGCGGACCCGACCCGTGATGCTCAGCGTCCAGTCGGCGGCCGAGGCCACGTAGGGCACGTCGAAATGATTGAGGAGGTAGTGCAGCCCCGTGGGCGTCACATCATGGCGGAGCGCCTCGAGCAGGATGCCGGAATTGCGATTGGCGAGGCGCACTTCCTCACGGACATAGTCGCCTTCGATATTGGGCCTGCCCCCTTCGATATCAAAAGGAGATACCCGCGGCACATGCTCGGTCATCTGGGGTCCTTCCAGCGCGGACCCTAAAGCGTCGGACCTTGAATGCGACCGATACCCTGATCGGTCTCGAACTCGCATTCAAGGTCCAAAATCGCTTTAGATTCATAGCGTTATGAAGCAACTTCGGACTTGAAATTCACTCCCACCCGACATCGAGGCGAGATGAGTTTCAAGTCCGTTGCTTTAGCAAAAAGGCCCGGATCGTCAATCGCGTCCGGTGCATGGCTCGCCCCATGCTCATTCGCTCATGTGCATCCGCGCGGCGCGCTATCTTTCGCGGTACAGATGTCGAAAGGGTACGCCCATGCAGAATGCCTTTCGCGAGCTCGCCGAGCAGACCGCCCACGCCGTGGGCACCTACTGGGCCTTCCTGGCCGCCCTCCTGACGGTGGTCATATGGGGCGTGACCGGCCCCTATTTCGCCTATTCCGATACTTGGCAGCTGGTCATCAATACCGGCACCACCATCGTTACCTTCCTGATGGTGTTCCTCATTCAGAACACCCAGAACCGGGAGTCCCGCGTCATGGCGCTCAAGCTCGATGAACTCCTAAGGGCCGCCCAAGGTGCCCGAACGGAGTTCGTCAATCTCGACCACATGAGTGACGACGAACTCGAGATCGTTCAGGAGGAGTTCTATCGGCTCCGCGAGAAGTATGCCCCGCTGGTCGACGACGATATCGCGCACGTCGAGCGCGCGCTCGCGGAGCGGCGTGGCGACATCTAGCG
>JAEWIJ010000208.1 GCA_023387235.1 Pseudomonadota bacterium | reverse complement strand
TCGTTCCTGCTCGATGTGCTCGCGTCATTGGCACCCGCACATTCGTTTCATCTCACCGTGCTCGGCACGGGGACGCTCGAAGCGGAACTGCGCGAGCGCTACGGCGACTGCCCGTGGGTGACATTCGAGGGCTTCGTGCCACGCGCAGATGTTGCGCAAGCCATGGCCCGAGCCGACGTATTCTGCATGCCGTCGCTATGGACGGAGACGTACGGCATCGTCACGGCGCAAGCTCTGCAAATCGGTACACCCGTCATCGGCAGCCGCAATGGCGGGACCGCCGAGCTGGTTCGCCACGAGGAAACAGGCCTCCTCGTCGAACCGGGTGATGCCTCGGCATGGCGGACGGCATTCGAGCGTGTTTTCAGCGCGCCGAATGTTCTCGATGTTTGGCGTTCCAATGCGCTTCGGCACAGCGACGAATTCGCAGCCGAGCACATCGGCGATGCCTATGAGGCTTTCGTCTCTCGCCTTTGAAGGATCGGGACTGTGCGAGCCGCTCAATCCAACGGCTCGTCCTCGAACTCGATGCCTTCGCCGCGCGCCGGATCGGGAAGCTCGTCGAGATAGTTGTCCCACAGCTTGTCGATATGTTTGGCGGCATCGGCGGGCGGCAAGGTCCTGATCCAGCCGTCCTGCCCGATCTGCACGACGCCGTCATTGACCAGGCGGTCCAGCGCATCGTGGAGATCGAAGTTCAGGTTCAGCCCGAACGTATTGAAAATCTGCTGCTCGATCGCGGCATCAACATCATGCAGCTCGTTCACGTGCACGGTATCCTTGGCGAGCACGCTGTAGAGCAGCATCTCCTCCTTGATGTCCTCCTCGGCCGCGCGATCGGCGAGCACCGTCATGACGCCGCGGTTGTCGGCGAGCGCATGGAAGTAGAGGTTCTGCGCCATCGTGACCATGTACTCGTTGCGCTTGTGGATGAATTTCATCCCCTGGCGGAAAGCGAGGCCGCCGAGCGTCGCAACGGCACCGGCAAGCGCGATCGGGTTAGCCGCCACCATGAGCTTCGTTGCCGTCCCGACGACGCCGACGCCGAGTCCGCCACCTGCCGTCACGCCGAGGCGCAGCTTGTCGAAGAGCCGGAAGCGCACGGTCGTGTTGGGGAAGCACATCTCGATGTCGGAGCGCGGGATGTTCTTGAAGAGCTTCATGTAGATCGAGTTCGAGCTGATCTCGGCGCCGAGCGACCCGCGCAGCTTGCGCACCGTGCGCTCGGCCGCCGGCCGATCGCACTCCTGCTGCTTCATGACCTCGTCGACCCGCTGATCGAAGGGCTTCAGCTTGAAGAGCACGAACAGGCGCTGGAAGATCGGGACCTCGTACTCTTCCTTGAACAGGTAGAGCTTGCGCGCGTCGCGGCGATGGAACCGCCGCTTCGTGGCGCCGCGGTAGTAGATCATCAGCTCGTCGAACGCGTGCATGTCGACGTGGAGGTCGAGGCCGTAGTGACTGTCGGCCGTCAGGATGAGTTTCACGTCGGCAGGATCGATGCGCGTGTAGTTCGCCTGCTCGAGCAGAAGCTGCGTCTGCTCCATGAGTCGCTGCTGGAGCGTGGCCTTCTCCGCGTCCGTGTACTTGCGCGTGACGAGGAGATCGCTGTCCGGATTGAAGGGCTCGTAGGTCTGGCCCATCTCCAGAAGGTGCGCGGAATAAGAGGCCTGCCGCCAGTAGTCGAGATAACGGAAGAAGCGCCGTGCATCCTTGGCGTCGTTGCCGCGCCAGGTTTGCGGGCGGGTCAGGCGTTCCATCAGCGCCGCGCGCGTCACGGGAATGAACCGCTCGCGCTCGTCGGCCAGCGCGAGGATCTCATCTATGACCGCATCGCGCGGCTCTTGGGCTTCGGACGACGGCAGCTCTGCCGGCGCCGTGCCGGCCGGCGGCATCTCCGCGGCAGGAGCGGCGTCTACGGGAGCGGCGTTGGCAGGGTTGGCCGTTCCCTGGTCCCGCTGCACCGGCGTGAGCACTTCGACTGCGGACATGCGCCATCCCCCCTTGGATACAGGGCCCGCCAAAAACTGCGGCCACCGTCCTCCAGCCACCTGACGGGCGTCAAGCTCGCAGGCAACCCGCGAAGATTTATGGCCGATCGTGCGCTAAGGCTGCCACGCTCCGGTGGTGCGTCCGGATCAAAAATACGCGACCCCTCTTTCCGTCTGTGGAAAGAGGGGCCGACGTGTAATGCGTCAATGTGTGCTCAGCCGCCGAAACGGCGTTGCCACCAGCCACGGCGCGGCGGCCCTTCGGGTTCCGCGGGCTCTTCAGCAACGGGCGCCTCCTTGGGCGCCGGCTCGGCGCGCGCTTCCGCATGAGCCATCGCGCCGTTGGCGAGCGCCGGCTCCCGCGCGGGCGTATCCTCAGTGGCAGACGGTGCCGCTGCGACAGGCTCGGGCTCGGATTTTGCCGGTGCGACCGGCGCTGGCGAGGGCTGCGGCGCCTCGGGCTCCACCTGAGCCTCCGGCTCCTGGGCCGCGCCGACGATCTCCCAAGTGATGCCTTGCGACGTCACGCCGTGATCGGGCGTATCGAGTGCAGCCTCGCCCCGCTTGCGTGCGGGCAGATCGCCCCACCGCCCATGCGGCCTGAAGGCCGGGTCGACATCGGGCTGATCCGCGTCGGGATCGGCGGGCGAGCCCGCAATCACGCTGCCATCGGGTGCGGTGCCATCGCGATGCCGCGAGCGGCCGCCACGACGGCCACGACGGCGCCTGCGGCCGCGTCCACCTTCGCCTTCATCGGCGCTTCGGCCGCCTTCGCGCGCGTTCTCGACATGCTCGTCGGCACCATCCGCCTCGTCGGCTTCGGGCTCGTTGCGCTCGGGCTCGGCAAGCTGAGTTGCTTCCTCGTCCGCCGGTCCGCGCTGACCATGCCGCTCCGTGCCACCCTCCGGGCGATCACGCCGTCCGCGACCGCGCCGGCGGCGGCGGCGCGAGCGCGGCTCGCCACCCTCCTCGTCACCGGCGCCATTCTCACGAGCTTCGCTCCGCTCACGGGGTTCGCTGCGACTCTCGCTGTGCTCTTCAGCTTCCTCTTCAGTCTCGCTGCCGTCGAAGCCCCAATCCATGCTCACGACATTGCGCTGGGCGCGTGCGGGGGCGGCCGTCGGCTCGCTGGTCCGCTCGATGGCGAAGTTGGCGCCCTGCATGCGCTCGCTCGCCTGGACACTGACGAAGATGCCGTAGCGCTGCTCGATCTCGGAGATGAAGCCGCGCTTATTGTTCAGGATGTAGAGCGCGACGCTCGCGGTGGTCAGCACCGCGATAGAGGACGGCGGGCCCTTCATGCAGTGGTCTTCGATGCCGCGCAGGACAGCCAGCGCGACCGATTCCGTCGAGCGGATGATGCCGGTGCCCTGGCAGTGCGGGCACTGCGAGGTCGAGCCTTCGAGCACGCCGGTTCTCAGGCGCTGGCGCGACATCTCGAGGAGGCCGAAGTGCGAGATGTGCCCAACCTGGATGCGCGCGCGATCGTGACGCAGCGCATCCTTCATGCGGCGCTCGACGGCGCGATTGTTGCGCTTCTCCTCCATGTCGATGAAGTCGACCACGATGAGGCCGGCAAGGTCGCGCAGCTTGAGCTGACGGGCGATCTCGTCCGCGGCTTCGAGGTTCGTGCTCAGCGCCGTCTCCTCGATCGAGAATTCGCGCGTCGATTTTCCCGAGTTCACGTCGACGGCGACGAGCGCTTCGGTCTGGTTGATCACGAGGTAGCCGCCCGAGCGCAGCGTCACGTACGGGCTGAACATCGCGTTGAGCTGGCGCTCGATCTGGAAGCGCGAGAAGAGCGGTTCGGGCTCGCGATAGGAGATGACGCTATCGGCGTGGCCCGGCATGAGCATACTGAGGAAGCCGTGCGCTTCCTCGTGCGCCTCGTCGCCGGCCACCAGCACTTGATCGATGTCCTTGGAGTAGAGATCGCGCAGCGAACGCTTGATGAGATTGCCTTCCTCGTAGACGAGGCAGGGCGCCGTCGAGCGCAATGTCAGATCGCGCACGCTTTCCCATAGCCGCAGCAGATACTCGAAATCGCGCCGGATCTCCTGCTTGGTGCGGGCGGCGCCGGCCGTGCGCACGATGAGACCCATGCCCTCCGGCACCTCGAGCTCCTCGGCGATCGACTTGAGGCGCTTCCTGTCCTGGGCGTTCGTGATCTTGCGCGAGATGCCGCCGCCCCGGCCCGTGTTCGGCATGAGGACGGTGTAGCGGCCGGCCAGCGAAAGGTAGGTGGTCAGCGCCGCACCCTTGTTGCCGCGCTCTTCCTTGACGACCTGCACGAGGATGATCTGGCGCCGCTTGATCACCTCCTGGATCTTGTACTGGCGCGCGCGGCGGCGCTGCGGGCGCTCCGGAAGCTCTTCGAGGGCATCCTCGGCCCCGACCTGCTCGATAGCGTCTGCGGTGGCGCCGTTGCCCTCGACCTCGCTGACGCCGACCTCCTCGACGAGGCCGATCGGCTTCGGCGCATCGTCGTCGCTCGCGGGCTCGCCGGCCGCCTCTTCTTCGGACGGGGGCTCGGCCGTGAACTCGTGGGCCTGGGCGTGACCGACCTCGATGGTCTCGATTGCGTCCTCGACCGGCTCGCTGAGCGTCTCCTCGCGCTCGTGAGCGAGTGGCGCGGCTGCCTGCGCCGTGGCCTCGGCGTCGTCGTCCTCGACCGACGAACCCTCGGTCTCGGGCTCGTCATCGAGGTCGTCCGCCTCGACGGCCTCGGCAGAGACCTCATCGTCCTCGATCGGCTCGGCTTCAGCACCTTCGACGGTCTCGGCGGTCGCCTCATTCGAAGAGGAGCGGCCGCGCCGGTTGCGACCCCGGCCACCGCGCCGCTCGCGCCGCTCAGCCCGTGCATCGGCTTCGCGTTCGGCCCGCGCTTCCTCCTCGACTTCCTCGTCGATGAGCGCCTGACGATCCGCGAACGGGATCTGATAGTAGTCTGGATGGATTTCGCTGAAGGCGAGGAAGCCGTGGCGGTTGCCGCCGTACTCCACGAACGCGGCCTGCAGCGAGGGCTCGACGCGCGTCACCTTAGCCAGGTAGATGTTGCCGCGCAGTGGCTTGCGCGATGCCGATTCGTAATCGAATTCCTCTACCCGACCGCCTCTGAGTACCACCACCCGGGTCTCCTCCGGGTGGGTGGCATCGATAAGCATTTTGTTCTTTTCCATGGTCTTTGATCCTGGGCGCGCCGCCCGGGGCTCGTCGTCCTGTCGCGCGTGCGATGGGGTCTCAGCGAGTGCGCGGGGCTGGGGCGCGGGTTGGCTGATAGCGTGAATGCAAGCGGAGCCCGCCACCCTCTCGCGCCCGACGCGCAGAACCCGGCCGCGCGGGGGGCGGCCATGCTGGCGTACGCAGCAGCTCGCCGCGCCCGGAAGCCGGGAACGGACTGGGTTGGTTGGGTGGGACTCCCTTGTCTCATAGGTCCTCGGAGGGGCTGAAGGCCCCTTTGTTCTTAGTATGTTCCGGCCTTCGCTCTCTTGCGAGGCACGTCGGTCCAGAACCGCTCATAACCGGCGCCCCTAGGCCGACTGGCTGCGGGGCTGCAATGGAGCCGGAGGACAAACTCCGGCACGTGTGCCGTAGGCGCCAGCACGCTCGTGCCGCCCGGCTCGTCCCTGGACGGGTCATGTCGCCTGAATAGCGCTGGCGGCATAACGAGCTGAAGCGACAGCGAAATCGCGACCAGGGCCTCGCACTCAGCTCTGAGCTTTGCGATTGCGGCCCGACGCCGGGTCACAAACCTTACGAAGCCTCCTCCGCAGATTTGCGGGGCGCTCCAGGCAGCTCGCGCTCAACGGCTTGACGAGAGACAAACAGGTCCCAGCAGCAACTCGTCGCGGCAAGAACGACACACTCGATATCTCTACGATCTTGCCCCTAGCGAGGCAAGGGCCGCAGAGGGCATACGTTTGAACCAGGCGATCACTTTGCGTCCGCCGGTAGAAACAGAGCGGCGATTCGGCCGAAGATTGGGTTAACCTCGGCCATGGCTAGGGGGAGCAGCGTCCGGCGAGCAGAGAAGATGCGTTTACACGCGCTGCGTGTCGTTGTGGCAGCCGTGCTCGCCGTTACTGGCGGCTACGGAGCGCCTGTTCCGGTCTTGGCGCAGGGGTCCACGCACATGAAGACCATGCCGGCGCCGGGCCCGCCGCCCAAGAGCAAGCCTCCTCAGGGTAAGCCTGAGCCGCGTTCAGATGCCACGCCAGCCCCTCCGCGGGCCCCGGTGGGACCAGTTGTCGCAGATGGCGCCTCGGTCATCGTCGACGGCGCGTTGACCCGCCTCGCCCTCGATCTATCGGGACCGATCGAATATCAGGTCTTCCGCCTCCAGACGCCCGACAGGGTGGTTGTGGACATCACCAACGTCGAATTCACGATTCCGGCGGCGACCGGGAGCAAGGGCGCTGGCCTCATCTCGAGCTACCGTTTTGGCGCCTTCGCACCGGGCAGGTCACGGCTGGTGATCGAGACCGCCGGGCCGGTGCAGGTCGAGGCGACGCGCCTTATCCGCGAGGGCGCGCGGGGACGCCACCGCCTGGAGCTCGACCTCATCCCGGCCCGTTCCGCCGACTTGAGCGAGAGCGAAGTGGCCGCCGCGCAAGAAAGCGCCGCGCGCCTGAAGCTCGTCGATGCGGTGCGGGCTCCCGCGCCGCCGAAGTCCTCTCCCTCAACGCCGAGCGCGCCCTTGATCATCATCGATCCCGGGCATGGCGGCGTCGATTCCGGCGCCCGGGGCGCTGTCGGCGTCGAGAAGGACATTGTTCTTGCCGTCGGGCGTGCGCTCGAGAAGTCGCTCCTCGCGTCCGGGCGCTATCGCGTGATGATGACCCGTGGCGACGACACTTTCGTCCCCCTCGAGCGCCGCATCCGGATAGCGCAGGAGCACGAAGCTCAGCTCTTCATCTCGCTTCATGCGGACTCGCTCGAGGCGCGCGAGCTCGCGCACGCGATCCGCGGCGCCACGATCTATACGCTCTCGCAGAGCGCATCCGACGAACGCGCGCGGCGCCTTGCCGACAAGGAGAATGCCGCCGATCTGCTGGCCGGTGCGCATTTGCCGACCGAGATATTTCAGGACGACGTGAAGAGCATCCTCTTCGATCTGATGGCGCGCGAGTCCGCAGGTCTCGCCCTCAACTTCCGCCAGTTCGCGCTGAAGCGGCTGCGCGGCAATATACAACTCAGCCGCGATCCTCAGCGCTCGGCCAACTTCCTCGTGCTCCGGCAGACCGAGACGCCGGCCGTGCTGATCGAGCTCGGCTACATCAGTCACCCGGAAGAGGAAAAACAGATGCTGTCTCAGGAATGGCAGCGCAAGATTGCCGGCGCGATCACGGCCGCGGTTAACGACTTCTTTGCCAAGAGCGGGTCGATTTTCCGCTGAGGTCGCGCGAGCACTAACGGTGGTTCAAAAAAAGAGGGCCGCTCATGGC
>JAEWIJ010000141.1 GCA_023387235.1 Pseudomonadota bacterium | reverse complement strand
AGGTGAGCCAGAAGTGCACCTTGGCGATGGTCTCGTTGTACATGTAGCCGCTCATCTTCGGGAACCAGTAGTACCAGCCCGCGAAGATCGCGAAGACGGCGCCGAGCGACAGCACGTAATGGAAGTGCGCGACGACGTAGTAGGTGTCGTGGAGCGCGCGGGCGACGCCGGCATTGGCGAGCATGACGCCGGTGACGCCGCCGACGGTGAAGAGGAAGATGAAGCCGAGCGCCCACATCATGGGGACGGTGAAGCGGATCGAGCCGCCCCACATGGTGGCGATCCAGGAGAAGATCTTCACGCCCGTCGGCACCGCGATGACCATCGTCGCGAAGACGAAGTAGGCCTGCGCGTTGACGCCCATGCCGGAGGTGTACATGTGGTGCGCCCACACGACGAAGCCGACGAGGCCGATGGCGACCATGGCGTAGGCCATGCCGAGGTAGCCGAACACGGGCTTCCTCGAGAACGTCGAGACGATCTGGCTGATCATGCCGAAGCCCGGCAGGATGAGGATGTACACCTCGGGGTGGCCGAAGAACCAGAAGAGGTGCTGGTAGAGGACCGGGTCGCCGCCGCCCGACGCCGTGAAGAACGTCGTGCCGAAGTTGCGGTCCGTCAGCAGCATGGTGATCGCGCCCGCGAGCACGGGGAGCGACAGCAGCAGCAGGAACGCCGTGATCAGCACCGACCACACGAACAACGGCATCTTGTGCAGCGTCATGCCCGGCGCGCGCATGTTGAAGATCGTGGTGATGAAGTTGATCGCGCCGAGGATCGAGGACGCGCCCGCGATGTGCAGCGAGAGGATCGCGAAGTCGACGGCCGGGCCGGGATGGCCCGTGGTCGAAAGCGGTGCGTAGACCGTCCAGCCCGTACCGGCACCGAGACCGCCGGCCGGTCCCTCGACGAACATCGAGAGGAGAAGCAGCGTGAAGGCGACCGGCAGCAGCCAGAACGAGATGTTGTTCATGCGCGGGAAGGCCATGTCCGGCGCGCCGATCATGAGCGGCACGAACCAGTTGCCGAACCCGCCGATCATCGCCGGCATCACCATGAAGAACACCATGATGAGGCCGTGGCCGGTGACGAACACGTTGAACATGTGCGAATCGGCGAAGTACTGCATCCCTGGCGCCTGCAGCTCGAGGCGCATCATTACCGAGAGGAAGCCACCGATGATGCCCGCCATGATGGCGAACAGCAGATAGAGCGTGCCGATGTCCTTGTGGTTCGTCGAGAACAGCCAACGATTGAAGAAAGTCGGCGTATCGTGGTGATCGTCGTGGCCGTGCGCCTCGTGTGCCTTGGTCGCCATCTCTGCTTCACCCCAGCTTGATCGTTCTCATCCTGCGTCCCGCCGGCTGCGGAAAGGGCTCGAGCCTCGCTCGTCGCACTTCTGCCGAGGGCCCGGCCGCCGCGCGGCCGGTGTATTCCTGCGTTCGTCGCGGCACGCCCGCGTCAGCGCGTCGGCGCTGCGGCGACCTTTGCGCCCTCCTGGGCGAGAGCCGTACGTTCCTGGATCTCGCGCACCTTGTTGCGATCGCGCGCCTTGACCGCCTCGACCCACTCGTTGAAGACGGCGTCGCTGACGACGCGCACCGCGATCGGCATGAAGGCATGATCCTTGCCGCACAGCTCCGAGCACTGGCCGTAGTAGATGCCTTCCCTGCGCGCCTTGAACCAGGTCGCCGTGACGCGGCCCGGGACGGCGTCGACCTTCGAGCCGAACGAGGGGACCGTCCAGTTGTGGATCACGTCGCTTGCCGTGACCAGCACGTGCACGACCTTGTTGACCGGCACGAAGACCTCGTTGTTCACGGCCAGCAGGCGCGGCGCGGGAATGCCCTTCTTGATCAGGGCGTCACGCTCCTCGTCGTTGAGCATGACGGACGTGAAGCTGAAACCGCCCTGATCGGGATAGCTGTGCGTCCAGTTCCACTGGTTGCCCGTGGCCTTGATCGTCAGATCGGGCTTCGGAAAATCGTACTGATGGAAGAGGAGCTTGAACGAGGGAACGGCAATCGCGAGCAGGATAAGGACCGGGATGACGGTCCAGGCCACCTCGAGAACCTGATTGTGCGTCGTGCCTGATGGCGTCGGGTTCCGCTTCTCGCTGAACTTGTACATGACGTAGATCATCAGCACGAGCACGAAGATGGCGATGCCGATGATGATCGGGTTCACGAGCACGTCGTGAAACCAGTGAATGGCGTCGGCGATCTCGGTAACGGGAGATTGCATCCCCATCTGCCAGTGCACCGGCTGGCCTGCCGTCTGAGCAAGCGCGCTCGTCGCCGTGCCGGCCAGCGCCGCTGCCGCCATAAGGCTGCCGGCCCGTACTGGCAGTTTGGCCGCCCACCCGAAGCCGCCTCGACCGTATGTCATTCCCATCCGCTCCCACCAGCCTCACCCGGATGCCTCGCGCCGGCCCGGGTCGCCCTCAATCCGTCAAATTCGTCGCCGTCGCGTTGACCTTATAGCTGCACATTTGAAGGTCTCAAGGGTGCAAACTGGCGCAGCACCGGGGGCGGCGCAGCAATTTGCACGGAAATCGGTCAGCGTACTGGCCGCGGAAGTCCCGCATCGAGACGGCCTTGCACCTGTGCGTTGTGCTTACGCAGCGCCGGCGCGCGACGCGAGATTGACGCGCGCAGCGGCGCTGCGGCATTTCGCGGCACGCGATGACAGCCGGTCGGCAGCCGCAAATCCGCTCCTAGCCCGCCCTGAGGACGACGGCGGCAACGGCGGCGCGCAGCTCGGCGAGACCGCGCTTTTTCTCGGATGAGGTGGCGAGCACCTCGGGCATGGCCGCCGGGTGGGCCGAGAGTTCCTGCCGCGTTGCAGCAATGACGTGCTCGAGCGCTTTCGGCGTGAGCTTGTCGGCTTTCGTCAGGACGATCTGGAAGGAGACCGCGGCCGCGTCGAGGAGGGTCATGAGCTCGCGATCGACGGGCTTAAGGCCGTGGCGGGCATCGATGAGCAGAAAAGCTCGGGCGAGGTTCGGGCGGCCGCGCAGGTAGTCTCGCACGAGCGCCGTCCAGGCCTCGACCATGTCCTTGGGGGCCTTGGCAAAGCCATAACCCGGCATGTCGACGAGGTAGACGGGGGGCTCCGGGCGCTCGGGTCCGAAGTAGTTGAGTGCCTGCGTGCGGCCGGGCGTATTCGATGCGCGCGCGAGCCCGTGCTGGTCGACGAGCGCGTTGATGAGTGTCGACTTGCCGACGTTGGAGCGTCCCGCGAAGGCGACCTCGGGTCGGTCGGCTTCGGGCAGGAAGTCGAGGTCGGGGACGCTGCGGAGGAAAATCCAGTGACCGCGAAAGAGGCGGTCCCCGGCCTCGTCGATGGGGACCGCGCCCGTCACTTCTTGCCCCTCGTCACTTTTTGTCGGTGGCGCGGCGTGCCGCCAGCCACTTCTCGACGCCGAGGTTCTTCCACAGGTGCACCTCGGTATTGTTCTTGCGCATGATCGCATACTGCTGGAGCAGCGAGAGCACGTTGTTCCAGGCCCAGTAGATCACGAGGCCCGCGGGGAAGGAGGCCAGCAGGAACGTGAACAGCACCGGCATCCAGTTGAAGATCTTCTGCTGGATAGGGTCGGGCTGCTGCGGATTGAGCTGCATCTGGACCCACATGGTGATGCCCATGATGATCGGCCAGACGCCGATGTGCAGGAAGTGCGGGACGTCGTACGGCAGCAGCCCGAACAGGTTGAAGAGCGAGGTCGGGTCCGGCGCGGACAGGTCCTTGATCCAGCCGTAGAAGGGCGCGTGACGCATGTCGATGGTCACGAACAGCACCTTGTAGAGGGCGAAAAACACCGGGATCTGAAGGAGAATCGGCAGACAGCCCGCGAGCGGGTTGATCTTCTCCTTCTTGTAGAGCCCCATCAGCTCCTGCTGCTGCTTGGCGCGGTCGTCCTTGTAGCGCTCGCGCAGCTTCTCCATCTCGGGCTGCAGGTTCTTCATCTTCGCCATGGATTCGTAGGACTTGTTGGCGAGGGGGAAGAAGGCTGCCTTGACGAGCACCGTCGTCGCGAGAATGGCGAGGCCGAAGTTTGCCGTGAGGCCGATGCTCGCGAACCAGCCGGCGAGCCAATGGATCAGATGGAAGAGCGGCTTCGTGATGAAGTAGAACCAGCCCCAGTCGACGAGCAGATCGAATTTCTTGATCTTCAGCGTCTCGGCATAGCCATCGATGACGTTGACCTGCTTGGCGCCGGCGAAGATGTGCCCTTCCGTCGAGCCGGTGGCGCCGGGCGCAATCGTCACGATCGCGGAGAGGTAATCCGTCTGGAAGGCCTCGCGCTGGCCGGGGCTTGCGGGAATGCCGAGAAAGCTCGCGCGATATTCAATGGTCTGGCTCGGGACGACTGCCGCGGCCCAGTACTTGTCGGTGATGCCGAGCCAGCCGCCGAGCGCCTTGTCGATGATCCTGTTGCCGTCCTCCTTGAGGACGTCGGCGTATTTGATCTCCTGCAGGCCCTGCTCGCCGGCGACGCCGATGAGGCCCTCGTGCAGGATGAAGAAGCCCTCGAGTTTGGGGGTGCCGACGCGATAGATGCGGGCATAGGGGAAGAGCGACTGCGCAGTCTGCGACTTATTCTCGACCTCGTCGCGGACCGTGAACATGTAATCGTTGTCGACCGAGATGATGCGCCGGAAAGTCAGGCCTTCGCCATTGTCCCAGGTGAGGCGGGCCGGATTTGCCGGCGTGAGCTGGCCGGTCGATTCCGCGGTCCAGACGGTGTCGCGGCCCGGGAGCTTGGCCGTGCTGCCGCCCGCGGCGACCCAACCGTGCTCGGCGAAATAGGCATTCGGCGCATCGGCGGGGGAGAAGAGGACGACGTGCGGGCTCGTCGGCGAAACCTGCTCGCGATACTTCACCAATACGAGGTCGTCGATGCGGCCGCCCTTGAGGGAGATCGAACCCGCGAGGCTCGGTGTCGCGATGGCGATGCGGGGCGAGGACTGGAGGGCCGTCTCGCGCGTGTGCACGGCACCGGCAGGCGCGGCGGCGCCCGGCACGGCACTAGGCGCGCTGGGAGAGCTGCCCGGGGCGGCGACCGGCGGCGATCCCGGTGTCGCGGCAGGCGCGCCCGGAGCCGGCGTCCCCGGCTGCTGCTGTTGCTCCGTCTGTTGCTGGCGGGCGATGCGATCGCGCTCCTGCTGCATCTTCGGGCCGGCATAATAGAACTGCCAGAAGAGAAGCACGCCGATCGAGAGCACGATCGCGATCAGGAGGTTCTTCTGGTTGTCGTCGTGCTGCATCATCGGGTCATCAGCCTTCGCTTGCGGGGCCCGTCCGTCCGGCCCGGCCGCCTGCCGGGGCAGGGCGGGTGCCGCCGCGCGTGTCCTTGCGTGCCGGGCGCGCTTCCCCCGACGGCGGTGCATGAAGTGCCGCGAACGCCGCGGCGAGATCGCGCTCGATGGCCGCGAAGGGGCGGGTCGCTGCCGCTTCCCGTGCGATCAGCACGTAATCGCAGCCCGCGCGGGCCACACCCGGCGCCACCAGCCGCACGGCCTCCTTGAGGCGCCGGCGGATGAGGTTGCGGGTTACGGCATTGCCGAGCTTCTTGGTTGCGGTGAAGCCGAAGCGCGGCGCGGTCGCGGCTGGGACGAAGCGCCTAGCGGCCTCCTGCTCCCTTCCGGCGGTGTCGGCCACCATTTCGGCCCTCATGGGTCGATCGCTCCCGGAACGTGCCCGCATCTCGATAACGAAGGCGGGGGTTGACCACCGCCGGCCGCCACGAACTCGGAGGAACTCTGCTCGCCGCTTCAGCGTCGCGATGGCCATCTGGTGCATCCGATCACCGCGCGACCGGAAAGAGCCTGCATGGCCACGCCCTGGCTGCTGCCTGCCGTCCGGGTCCGGCACTCAGCGGCGCATGGCGCGCCGGCCGGGCACGGTACGCGGGGCCTCAGGCCGAGAGCCGCTTGCGGCCCTTGGCGCGGCGCCGCGCTATGACGTTGCGGCCGCCGACGGTCGCCATGCGGGCGCGGAAACCGTGCCGGCGCTTGCGCACGAGCTTGCTCGGCTGATAGGTCCGCTTCACGATACGTTCTCCATTCTGGCGCCGGCGGCAGGACCGCTGAGGCTCGTTCTAGGCGGCTCGGCCGCCGGGCATATGCGTCTCGCGCGGCAGTGCCGCTGCAACACCAATCGGCGCCCCCGCTCCCGGCGATCCTGCCGGGCACAGTGCGCCCATGTCTCGAATGAGTGCTGGGCTTATATGGGGGGCCTTCCGGCAAGTCAATCCAGGGTCTGGCCAGGGTCTGGGCCATCCCTGGCCCGCGGTGCTTCCCAAGGCTTCCGGCGCCCGTCATAGTGGCCGGGCACGTGGAATTGCGGGCCGGCCGGCTCAGCAGGCAATAGAGCGGATGTCTCTTCCGTTGGATGAGGGACAAACCGCCGCAGCCGGCGCGGCACACTCCCAGGGAGGGAGCGCGCGATGAAATGGCTGTGGTTCCTGCTCGCCTTCGCCGGCGCGCTTGCAGTGGGATTCTTCGGCGTCCTCGGCCTCGTCTGAGGCGGGTTGCCATACGAGGCAGGGCGAAAGCAGATGACCGGCCAGGAAGCCGCCGCGGTGGACGCGGCCGGGCGCAATACGGTTGTCGCGGCCGTCCTGCTCATGCTCGTCGCGGGGTTCAACTCGTCCCTGCTGCACCTCGGCGTACGTTTCGTCGGTGCCGAGCTGCCGTCGATCCAGACCGCATTCCTGCGCACGCTCTTTTCGCTGCTGCTGACAGCGCCTTTCGTCTTCCGGCCGGGAAACCTCGCCTGGCGGAGCAACAATTTTCCTCTGCAGGTGCTGCGGGGTCTGGTCGGCGTCGTGTCGACGGCCGGCTGGTACTACGCACTGGCCAACCTGCCGCTCGCCGATGCCGCAGTGCTCAGCTTCACAACCCCGATCTTCATTACGATCGGGGCCGCGCTCTACTTCGCCGAGCCCGTCGGCAGGCTGCGCTCGAGCGCCGTCATTTGCGGACTGCTCGGCGCGCTGGTGATCCTCAAGCCCGGCTTTGCCGAGGTCTCGCTCGCCGCGATCGCGGCCATCGGCGCCAATATACTCTGGGCCGTCTCGCAGCTCATGGCGAAACAACTCACGCGCTACGACAGCACGATTACGATCGCTTTCTATCAGCCCATGATGATCGCGCCGATTGCCGGATTGGCCTCGATCCCGGTCTGGGTGCCGCCGAGCCCGCAAACCTGGCTGATATTGGTCGGCATGGGGGGCATCGCGGCTCTCGGCAACTACTGCTACGTCCAGGCGCTCCGCATGATCGACGCCAGCATCCTCATGCCCGCCGACTACGTGCGGCTCCTTTGGATGGTTATGTGGGGATACATATTCTTCAGTGAGATTCCCGGCTGGTCGACATGGCTCGGCGCCGCGCTCATCGTCGGGTCGACGCTGTTCGTCACGTGGCGTGAAGCTCGTGTCCCGATTTCGAAGGGAGAAAAAGGGACGCGAGAACTATAGCCTTGCGCGCATAGGCCGCGCGGAAACGTGAGTGGTCCGCTCACGAAGAGCAGGTAAGAAGGACGGCACTGTAAACGGGGCGGATCTTCGAGGGAGAACCGGGCACATGGACATGACGGCTGAGGAAATTCTCGCGGGCCTGCGGATCTGGGTCGAGATCGAGAGCCAGACGGCGGACGTCGAGGGCGTCAACCGCATGATGTCGAAATGCGCAGCCGACTATGAGGCCGCCGGCGCGATCGTCGAGCGCATTCCGGGCACGAGCGGACGCGGCGATCATCTTCGCGTCACCTCCGCCTGGGGTGGCGATGGGCCGGGCATCCTCGTGCTCTGCCATCTTGACACCGTGCATCCCAAGGGGACGCTCGCGAAGGACCTGCCCTTCCGCGTCGAGGGCGACAAGGCGTACGGCCCGGGCATCTACGACATGAAGGGCGGCGCCTACATCGCGCTCTGCGCCTACCGCGCTATCGCCGCTGGGCCGACGCCGAACGGCCTTCCCATCCGCCTCCTCTATGTATCCGACGAGGAGACCGGCAGCACGACCTCGCGCCGCCTCATCGAGGCCGAGGCGGAGCGCGCCAAGTACGTGCTCGTGACCGAGCCGGCGCGCGATGGCGGGCGGGTCGTCACGGGCCGCAAGGGCGTCGGACGCTACGTCATGCGGGCGCACGGCCGCCCGGCGCACGCCGGCAGCAAGCACCAGGAGGGGCTCAATGCCATCACCGAGGTTGCACGCCAGACCGTGACGATCGACGGGTGGACCGACTACAAGCGCGGCGTCACTTTCAACATCGGCCAGATCAAGGGCGGCACTGCCGACAATGTCGTGCCTGAGCATTGTTCGGCGACGATCGACATGCGCGTGCTGACCGTCGCGGACGGCCAGGAGTTCGATGCGCGCCTCAAGGCGCTCAAGCCGCACAATCCGGCGATCGAGCTCGTCATCGAAGGTGGACTGAACCGCCCGCCCTTCGAGAAGAACGCCGGCATCGCGGCACTCTATGCGCACGCGAAGGGTCTCGCGGCGGAGATCGGCTTCGAGCTGCACGATCTGTCCACGGGCGGCGGCAGCGACGGCAATTTCACCGCGCACAAGGTGCCGACCCTCGACGGCCTCGGCGTCGACGGCAGTGGCGCGCATACGCTGGACGAGCATCTGCTGATCTCGTCGCTCGTGCCGCGCATGATGCTGCAGAAGCGGTTGTTCGAGAGTCTTGCTTGAAGTACGGCCTAACGGCCGGCGCGCAGTCGCGTGCGCATGAAGTTGCGCTCCGGGAGCGCGCACATATACCCACACCCCCCGCTTGCGGGGAGAGGGATAGGGTGAGGGGCGGACGCTTGCGCTGACGTTTGCGTATGCTGCCGCCCCTCATCCCAACCTTCTCCCCGTAAGCACGGGGAGAAGGGGAAATAGGGATCAACCCGCGACTGCGCGCTTCGCCATAACGCCGACGAGATGCGCGCGGTAGTCCGCACTCCCGTGCACGTCCGACAGCACATTCGACGGATCGAGCTTGATGCCGTCCAACGCCGCGGCCGAGAAGTTCGCCGAGAGCGCCTTCTCGGCATCCGTCCAGCGGAACACGCCATTCTGCCCGGCACCGGTCACGGCAACGCGAACGCCACCCGCGCCGCGCGCCACCACAACGCCGACAAGCGCGAAGCGCGAGGCCGGCTGATCGAACTTCGTATAGGCAAAGCTCTGCGGGATCGGGAACGTGATCTCTGTCAGGATCTCGTTCTCTTCCAAAGCCGTCGCGAACAGTCCCTGGAAGAAGTCATCCGCCGCGATGCTGCGCTTCGATGTGTTGAGCGTCGCGCCAAGGGCGAGCACCGCTGCCGGATAGTCGGCGGCTGGGTCGTTGTTCGCGATCGAGCCGCCGATGGTGCCGCGATGGCGGACCTGCGGATCGCCGATGCCGCCCGCCAATTTGGCGAGGCCGGGAATGGCGCCCTTCACGTCGGCCGATCCAGCAACGGTCGCGTGGGTGGTCATCGCGCCGATGGCGAGGCCGCCATCCTTGCGCTGAATGCCCTTGAGCGACGCGATGCCGGAAAGATCGATGACCGTATCCGGCGTCGCGAGACGCAGCTTCATCGTGGGCAGCAACGTCTGGCCGCCCGCGAGCAGCTTGGCGCCCGGCGCGGCTTTCAGTGCGAGATCCGCCTCGTTCACGGTGCCGGGGCGGCGATAGTCGAACGCTTGCATGATGTCCTCCCTTATTCCGCCGCCTGCTTGCGCGTCGATTGTTGTGCTGCACGCCAAACAGCCTGTGGTGTCGCCGGCATGGTGATGCTCTCGTGTCCGAGCGCATCGGTGATCGCGTTCATGAGCGCTGCCGGTGCCGCGATGGCGCCGGCCTCGCCACAGCCCTTCACGCCGAGCGGGTTCGACGGGCAGGGTGTGCTGCTCATGGCGACATTGTAGGATGGCAGGTCATCGGCGCGCGGCATGGCATAGTCCATGAAGCTGCCGGTGAGGAGCTGGCCATTCTCGTCGTAGACCGTGTGCTCGAGCATGGCCTGCCCGACACCCTGCGCGATGCCGCCGTGCACCTGGCCCTCGACGATCATCGGATTGATGAGAATTCCGAAATCGTCGACGGCCGTCCAACGGTCAATCCGCGTGTGGCCCGTCTCGGGATCGATCTCGATCTCGGCAATGTGCACGCCCGAGGGGAACGTGAAGTTCTTCGGATCGTAGAACGAGCCTTCCTTGAGCCCAGGTTCGATCACTTCCGGATCGAATTTGTGGGCGACATAAGCCTGCAGCGCGACCTCGCCGAAGGTCATCTTCTTGTTCGTGCCGCGTCCCAGAAACTCGCCCGCCTCGAAGTCGACGCTGTCCTCGGGAAGCTCCATGCAGGCGGCGGCGACGCGCTTGCCCTTGGCGATGATCTTCTCGGATGCCTTCACGATCGCCGAAGCGCCGACCGCACCCGAGCGCGAGCCGTACGTGCCCATGCCCATCTGCACCTTGTCGGTATCGCCATGCACGATCGAGACCTGCTGGATCGGCACGCCGAGCTTCGACGCGATGACCTGCGCGAACGTCGTCTCGTGGCCTTGGCCGTGACTGTGCGAGCCGGTGAGCACCTCGATCGTGCCGACGGGGTTGACGCGAATCTCCGCGCTTTCCCAGAGGCCGACGCCCGCGCCGAGCGAGCCGACCGCGCGCGATGGCGCGATACCGCAGGCTTCGATGTAGGCCGAGTAGCCGAGACCGCGCAGCTTGCCGGCTTTGGCGCTCGCTGCTTTGCGTGCGGCGAGGCCTTTGACGTCGGCCATGTCGAGCGCTTTGTCGAGGCACGCCGCATAGTCGCCTGCGTCATAGGCCATGATCACCGGCGTTTGGTGGGGGAAAGACTTGATGAAGTTCATGCGACGGAACTCGGCGGGATCTCGGCCGGTCTCGCGTGCTGCGACCTCCATCAACCGCTCGACGACGTAGGTGGCCTCGGGTCGGCCGGCGCCCCGATAGGCATCGACGGGCGTCGTGGTCGTGTAGACGCCGTCGACCTCGCAGTAGATGGCGGGAATGTCGTATTGGCCGGAAAGCAGCGGCGCGTAGAGGTACGTCGGCACCGACGACGCGAACGTCGAGAGATAAGCGCCGAGGTTCGCCTTCGTGTTCGCGCGGAGTGCCAGGATCTTGCCGCTCGCGTCCATGGCGAGCTCGGCCGTCGTGACGTGATCGCGGCCGTGCGCGTCGGCGAGGAAGGCTTCGGTGCGCTCTGCGACCCACTTCACGGGCCGGCCGACCTTCTTCGCGGCCCAGATGCAGACGGTCTCCTCGGCATAGATGAAAATCTTCGAGCCGAAGCCGCCGCCGACATCCGGCGCGATCACGCGGAGCTTGTTCTCCGGCGCAATGCCGATGAAGGCTGAGAGCACGAGACGCGCGACATGCGGGTTCTGGCTCGTCGTGTAGAGCGTGAACTGGTCCTGGCCGGGATCGTAGTCGCCGATCGCGGCCCGCGGCTCCATGGCGTTCGGCACGAGACGGTTGTTGACGATGTCGAGCTTCGTCACGTGCGCGGCTTTGGAGAAGGCGGCGTCCACCGCGTCCTTGTCGCCGAGGTGCCACTGATAGACGGTGTTGCCGGGCGCCTCGTCGTGGATCTGCGCCTTGCCGGCAGCCTGCGCCGTCGCGACATCGACGACGGCGGGCAGCTCGCCGTAGTCGACCTGGATGAGGCCGACGGCATCCTTCGCCTGATCGAGCGTCTCGGCGATGACGACGGCGACGTGATCGCCGACATAGCGGACCTTGCCCTGTGCGAGTGCGGGATGTGCACCCGCCTTCATGGGCGAGCCGTCCTTGGAATGGATCATCCAGCCGCAGATGAGGCCGCCGATCTTGTCGGCGGCGAGGTCGGCGCCGGTGTAGATGCCGAGCACGCCCGGCGAGGCCAGCGCCTCGCTCACGTCGATGTTGTTGATCGTCGCGTGCGCGACCGGCGAGCGGGCGAACACGGCGTACGCCTGTCCGTGGCGGTTGATATCGTCGACGTACTGGCCCTTGCCAGTGATGAAACGCAGGTCTTCCACGCGCTTGACCGAAGCGCCAATGCCCTGATCTGTCATGGGAATATCTCCTGTCCGGCTGTCACACTACTCGGCGGCGATCTTGGTGCCACCCATGGCGGCGGCACCGCTTTCGATCGCGCGGACAATGTTGTGATAGCCGGTACAGCGACAGATGTTGCCCTCGAGCTCTTTGCGGATCGTCGCCTCGTCGACGTTCGGGCCATTGCGGTTCACGATGTCGACGCCGGCCATGATCATCCCGGGCGTACAGAAGCCGCACTGCAGCGCGTGATGCTCGCGGAAAGCCTCCTGCATGGGGTGCAGCGTCGTGCCGTTGGCGAGACCTTCGATGGTAACGACCTCGGCGCCCTCGCAGGACGCGGCGAGAACGGCGCAGGATTTCACCGAGCGGCCGTCGAGGTGCACGGTGCAGGCGCCGCACTGGCTGGTGTCGCAGCCGACATGGGTCCCGGTCAGACGCTGGTTGTGGCGCAGGAAGTCGACGAGCAGGGTGCGCGGATCGATGTCCGCGCTCACCCGGCGCCCGTTGACGGTGAGCGAGAGTTTGGTCATTCGGCGTCCTCCGGTTCGGTGTTCTTGTTTGTGTGCTTGTGATGGCATTCGGCTGGCGGGACGTGTCTCCCCTGGCGACGGACCGTCGGTGCGGCTCTGCAAGCCCCTGAAACCTCGAATTAGAATGGATTGATCCTGCGCCGTCGTATCGGGGCCGTCAAGCTGCTGCACGGCAGGCCGCGACCAAAGGCTGGCGCAAGCGCATCGGGGGCGCGCCGACGATATTGCTGCAGTGCGATCCATCTCACGGATTGTTCAATTGACGGGGGGAGGTCGGCGCGTCCTGAGCCATCGAATGGCCGCGCGAATGTGGCTACACTTGGCCGTCCGCCGCCAGAAGGGACTGGTCAAGCGACAAGCTGAAGAATGGCAATCAACGAATGGCAAGGGAGGACGTCGCACCATGACAACGGATCGGATGACCCGCCGCGATACGCTGAAGCTGGCGGGCGGTGTTGCGGGTATCAGTTTAGTGGGGACTACAATGCCGCTCGTCGCTCATGCCGCCGCGCCCATGCTCGGCGTTTCGCGTCCGTCCATCTACCGCTTCAAGCTCGGCGCGTTCGAGGTCACGACCATTCTCGATGGTTTTGTCCAGGGCAACGGGCCGCATCCGACATTCGGCAGCAACCAGCCGGCCGAGGTCGTGCAGGCGCTCGTCCAGGCGCATGGCCTTCCGACGACACGGCACGAGAACCCGTACGTGGTCACCGTCGTCAACACCGGCAAAGAGCTCGTGATGTTCGACGCCGGCAATCCCAAGGGACGCATGAAGACCGCGGGCCATCTTTCGGATCTGCTGGTCACCGCAGGCTATAAGCCCGAGCAGGTCGACATTGTCGTTCTCACACACGGCCATCCCGATCACGTCGGCGGTCTCATGGCCGACGGCAAGCCGATCTATCCGAATGCCCGCTACGTGTTCGGTGCGGTGGAGTTCGATTATTGGACCAAGGGCGAGAACATCGCGGAGGCGCGCAAGGCGACACGCGACCTGTTCATGACCCAGGCGGCGCCGCTCGCCGAGAAGGCGACCATGATCAAGCCCAATGACGAGGTCGTGCCCGGCGTACGCGCGGCAGCAGCGTATGGCCATTCGCCGGGCATGCTGGCCTTCCATATCGAGAGCGAGGGCAAGCGGCTCTACAATTGGGCGGATACCGCCAATCACTACCTCATCTCGCTCGAGCATCCGGAGTGGCACGTGGCCTTCGACCAGGACAGGGACATGGCCGTCGAGACGCGCAAGAAGACGTTCGACATGCTCGCGGCGGACAAGATCCCGGTGGTCGGCTTCCACATGCCCTTCCCGTCGGTCGGCTGGGTCGAGAAGGCATCGACGGGTTATCGCTGGGTGCCGGCGAGCTTCCAGTTCAACCTGTAG
>JAEWIJ010000240.1 GCA_023387235.1 Pseudomonadota bacterium | reverse complement strand
GGGTGATCTGGGGGAACTGTCATGAGACCGGCGGCTTTGCGCGCCTCTGATGGCTCGATCGGGCGGTTCGCCCAGGGGCTTTTCATCGCGACCTTGTCGGTCGGCGTGTTCGGTCTCGTGTGGATCTACGGCAATGGCCTTCGTGATCCGCGATATTTCGACGGCTGGCTGCTGGCCATCGGCATGGGCCTGCAGGTTTATTTCCACGTCGCCATCAAAAGGGCCAGCCTGTCGCCGAAATCCGCAATGCGGTGGCGGAAGTTCCATATCTTCGCGGGCTATCTGCTGATCGCCGTCTTCATCTCGCATTCGGACTTCTCGCTGCCGGACACCGGCTTTGAATGGGCGCTGTGGGTGGGCTTCGTTCTGGTGACGCTGAGCGGCATTGTCGGCATGTATCTGAGCTGGTCGCTCCAGGCGCGACACGGGCTCGATGACCGGCTGAGCTACGATCGGATTCCAGCACGTCGCGACGAGCTCGCCGAGGAGGTTTACGCACTCGTCGCGGACGCCGATCAGGCGCCCACATTGTTTGCGCTGCCGGCACCGCCGCACGATGCGTGGATCATGGATCTCTACACCACGCGGCTGCGGGACTTTCTCATGGGGCCGCGCAACTTCGCCGCGCATTTCGTCGGCTCGCAGCGCCCACTCAAGCGGCTGACGGACGAGATCGACAGTCTCTCCCGCTTCGTCGATCCACAAAGTCAGGAGAAGCTTGCCGCCATCAGGGAGCTTGTGATCGAGAAGAACAGGCTTGATTTCGCGCGTGTGTATCTCGGCCTCAGCAAGTCATGGCTGTTCGTGCACGTGCCCGTCACCTACTCGCTGATCGTGCTGACGGTTCTGCACGTTCTCATCGTCTACGCCTTTTCGTCAGGGCCGTGGTGATGCAGCGAGCGGTGCCGCGCAAATCCGTTCGACCAACAGCGGCGGCGGGCGCACAAGTCGCGCCGAGTGTCGTGCGGGATCGTCTGGCGATGCTGGTCGGCATCGTCACGATTATCGGCGTCGGTCTGGCTTTCGTTCTTGCGAAGGATGCGCATTTCCTGATGCCCGGTCCGCTGTCGAGCGCGCACGGCGCGATCGAGAATTGCGGTACGTGTCACACCGGGAGCGGCGGCGGCAAGCTGAGCTGGCCACACGGCCTCATCGGCGGCGATGCGGTCGCCGACAGCAAGGCCTGCATCTCGTGCCACAACATGCCCGATACGGCATTCAACGCGCACGGCGCTGCGATCGAGGTGCTGAACAAGAGCACGGAACGTTTGAGCAAGGTCGCGGCGGCGACGCCCGCGCCGTTCTCGGCCCGCCTGCAGGACGCGGCATTCCCGACAGGTGAATCGGGCGCGCGCGGCCGCAACTGCGCGGCCTGCCATCAGGAGCATAAGGGGCCAGGTTTCAGTCTGAAGCAGACCTCCAACGAGCAATGCCGCACGTGCCACGTCGTGAAGTTCGACAGCTTCGATGGCAATCATCCTGAATTCGAAAGTTATCCCTACAAGAAGCGGACGCCGATCATCTACGATCACGCGGCGCACTTCACCAAGCACTTCCCGGAAGTGGCGAAGAAGGACCCGGCGCGGCGCGTTCCGGAGTCCTGCGCGAACTGTCACAACAGTCGCGACGACAAGCGCGTCATGAGCGTCGCGCCCTTCGAGCAGACGTGCGCGTCCTGCCATATCGATCAGATCACCGGCAAGGAGCGCGCGAGCGGCCCGAAAGGTGTCGCCTTCCTGAGCCTGCCCGGGCTAGATCTCGCGACGCTGAAGAAGAAGAACGCTGCGATCGGTGAGTGGCCGGCATCGTCGGAAGCTGAGCTCACGCCGTTCATGAAGGTGATGATCAGCCGGACGGAGCGGGGCCGCGCGCTGATCAAGACGGTGGAGAGCCTCGATCTGCAGGATTTGAGTCGCGCCAACAACAGGCAGATCAAGGCGGTGACGGACCTCGTTTGGGAGATCAAGCGGCTGTATTACGCGCTGATCACGGGAAGGGCGTCCGACGTACTCGGCGATCTCGGCATCGGCGGCGGCGCCAGGCTGAGTGCCAATCTTGTTGCGGATCTGACGGCGAGCATTCCGCGCGATGTGGTCAGTGCCGTGCAGCTGCAGTGGCTGCCGAACCTCGGCACGGAAATGGCCGATCGCAAGGAGAGCCGTAAGGAGGTGCGTGATGCCGAGCCGGGCGGATGGGTGACGACCATTTCGGGATCGCCTGCCGATAGCGAAGCAGCAGGGGAATCGGCCGGCGCCAAGAGCGCGTCCGAGGATGCGGCCAAGCCTGAAGCGGAAGCGAGCGCGAAGGCCGCCGGTGCGAAGGGAGCGCCCGCGGCTGATGAGCGGCCTCCGGCGAAGGCAGGAGACCAGACCGATGATCTGCTCCATCCGACGGAGCAGGAGCTGCGCGAGATGGCGACGCTGGTGAAGGGCGACGGAAAGCCGGCCGCACCCAGAGCAGTCGCCGGAAGTGCGGATGCCGAGCGCGCCGCAAGCCCTGCCGCGACGAAAGCGGCGGAGGGAAATGCACCAGCCGCCGCCTCGGCGAGCTGGGAGGCTGCAGTGGCGAAGCCCGAGCCGCGGGCCGCCCCCGTCATCAGCATCGAAAGCAAAATTGATCCGGAGAGCTGGGCGGAGTACGGCGGCTGGTACCGGCAGGAGTACGCGATCTTCTATCGCCCGACCGGTCACAAGGACAAATTCATCTACTCGTGGCTCTTTCTGACGGGGCCGAAAGCGCCGAAGGGCGACAAGTCGCCGACCGCGGCGGTCTTCAACGCTCTCACGCACAAGGACGCGCAAGGCTCCTGCACGAAATGCCACAGCGTCGACGACATCCAGAGCAAGGGGCGGATGGTCAATTTCGCGCCGCCCTCCGCCGAGAGCAAGCGCGGGCACTTCACGCAATTCATTCATGAGCCGCACTTCGGCATCATGGCCGACCGCGGCTGCCTGACGTGCCATAGCGTCGAGAAGGATCGGCCCTATCTCAAGTCGTACGAGCAGGGCAATCCGCAGAGCTTCGCGTCCAATTTCGGAGAGGTGAAGAAGGAGCTCTGCCAGACGTGCCACAACAGCAGCATGGCGCGTCAGGATTGCCTGACCTGCCACAAGTATCATGTGAATGGCGTGCTGAGGCCCATCACCGAAACGAAGGTGCCGACCGAATAGTCGTGAGGCCGGCTACGCGCCGGAGCCGCGCAGCGCTGTGCCCTCGACGCGGATGCGCACCGCGAGGACGAGGGCATTGAGGGCGGAGAAGACCAGGGCATAGCCGAGAAGGCCGAAGGCCATGGGCAGCACGAAAATCTCTGCGGCGACGACGGCGTAGTTTGGATGAGAAAGAAAGCGGTAGGGTCCGCTGCGGATCGGTGCCTTGCCGGGCAGCACGAAGACGCGTGTTGTCCATCGCGGGCCGAGCGTATGCAGAACCCAGAGACGGGCGCACTGCAGAAGGACGAACGCGAGGAGCCAGCCGTAGTGCGGCCGCGTGCCGCTCGCCAGGATCCAGAGCCCGGCGAGCCATGCGGCGTGCAGCGCGACGATCAGCAGATAGTGGGATGCACCATGCTCGATGGCGCCGGCCTCCTTGAGCCGCGCTTCGTTGCGGCGCGCGTAGACCAGCTCACCAAGCCGCTGCGCAGTCACGAGCACGAGCACCGTTACCGCGACGACATCGAGATCGAGCCCAGCGAAATTCATCGGGTGCTCCGCGCAAGCGTCAGCGTGCTCAGCGTGAAGCCAGGGCCGAGTGCCATCAGCATGGAGCGCGGCGGCAATTCCTCCGCCAGCGCACGCTCGAGAACGAAGAGCGCCGTCGGCGCCGACATGTTCCCGAAGCGCGCGAGGATGGCGCGCTCGTGATCGAGAATGCCGGCCTTCAGGCATAGCCCTGTTTCGATCGCCTCGACGATCTTGGCGCCGCCCGGATGGCAGATGAAACGATCGATGCTGTTCTGCGTGAGATCCTGGCGGCGAAGCATCGCGTCGACGGCAGGCGACAGGTGCTCCATCGCGAAGGGCGGAATGGAGCGATCGAAAATGACGCCGAAGCCCTGCGGGTCTACATCCCAGCCCATGATATCGAGCGTGTCGGGCCATGTGTGCTCGTCGGCGGCAGTGATGTGCGCGTGACCGGGCACGTCGGTCCTGATGACGGCAGCGGCAGCGCCATCGCCGAACAGCGCCAGCGCAACGATGTTGGCCTTGGTCAGCTTGTCGAGCCGGACGGCGAGCGAGCACAACTCGACGGCGACGAGCAGCACGTTCGTGCCGGGCCGCGCTTCCGCCAGACGCGCGGCGATCGAAAGGCCGGTGACGCCGCCGGCGCAGCCCAAGCCGAATACGGGTACGCGCGCGATGTCAGGACGCAGGTTCAGTGCGGCAGCGGCGCGCGTCTCCAGGCTCGGTGTTGCGATGCCCGTCGAGGAGACGGTGACCACGCAATCGATGTCCTCGCCTGAAAGACCGGCCCGCTCCAGCGCGAGGCGTGCTGAACTTACGAAGAGCTGCGTGGCTTCGGAAAGATAGACGTCGGTGCGCTCGGTCCATGAGCGGTCTTGCTCGTACCACGCGCCTGGCCGCACGGCATGGCGCACCGCGATGCCGGCGTTCTCGAATACGGGCGCGATGCGCTCGAACTCAGGCATGCGCAGGCCGAACGCGCGTCGTGTGCGCTCGGCGGCTTCCGTCTGCGTGACGACGTGCTCGGGTACGGCAGTCGCGATCGAGCACAATCGGGCTTCGGCTTCAGGCAAGGTCGAACCTCCCAAAATGACGCTCGCGTGATAACCAGGAAGATTGCTGCCCCCGCGCAAGTCAAGTCACGTAACCGCGACGAAAAGACGGAACGCCAAGCCAACTCGCGCGGTTGCGCGATCGGGATGATTGGCTGCGATAAAGGCGAAGATGCGATCGCTTGCGGCGAGGCGGGGGTTGCCGCGGTCCAGCTCAGGCTGAGCGGAAAGAGGAATTAACCTTGCGGCGCCGCCTTGCTCCAGAGGCGGCAGTCGCGCTCGAGCGGCGCGTAGTCGTTCCACTCGACGAGTTTCTCGAGATAGCGCCGGCGGTAGTCGCGCTCGCTCGCAAACTCGATGTTCTCCAGCACGATGTCGGCGCCGATCTCGTAGTAGGTGTCGAGATTGCGCAGGTCCGGCACGGGAGTCTCGCCGCGTTCGGCTTCGCCCTGCATGTGCCAGAGCAATTCTTCGAGGCGGCGAACGAAGGCCGGCGTGTCGTACAAGGCGCAGGTATCGCGCTGCTCCGCGAGCGACGCGCGCACGGCCGCGAGGGCTGCGCGATCCTGCGCAAAGGCGATGGCCCGGCGCGTGTAGTCATCAGGATTGCTGCAGATCAGCTCGGGGGCGCCGGCTGCCGCGACAATGCTCGCGCAGACGCGTGTCGCGAAGCTGTTTCCGGCAAACGTCAGGACAGGCAAGCCCGCAGTGAGGGCATCGGTCGCCGTCGCGTGAGCGCCGTAAGGGAAGGTGTCGAGGAAGAGATCGGCGAGGTCCAGGCGCGCAATGTGATTGCCGTGTCCCGCAATCGATGGTGCGAAGATGAGGCGTTCGGGCGCGACGCCGCTTTTGGTCGCCATCTCGCGCAGACGCTGGTTGGCGCCCTCGTGACCCGTGCGCAGCCAGAGCACGCTGCCGGGTGTGGCCGAAAGGATCGCCATGAAGCGCGCGAAGCCGCTTGCCGTGATCTTCTGCATGCCATTGAGGCAGGCATAGACGAAGGCGTCCTCGGGAAGGCCGGCGTCGGCGCGGGTGGGCTTCGGCGGTATCTGCTGCTTGCGGTCGCAGGGAAGATAGCAGGGGAGGCGGAGCACTCTTTCGGAATAGTAGATCTCGTGTCCGGGCGGGATGATCCGCTCGTCCGCGATGAGATACTGATGGAACGGGCTGCCGGTGGAGCCCGGAAAGCCGCAGTAATTCACGATGACGGGCGCCGGCCGGTACGCGAAGATCCTGGTTCTGGCCTGTTTGGTGTAGCCGTTGAGGTCGATGAGGATATCGATCTCGTCGGCAACGATCTGCGCGGCTGCATCGGCATCGCCGAGAGCGGCGACGTCGCGCCAGCAATCGACGGCCTTCTTGATGCGTTCATGCGTCGCGTCGTTCTTGCGCGGCTCGCCGCAATAGTAGGCGAAGACTTCGACACTGCTCTTGTCGTGAAGCTCGAGCGCCTCGCAGAGCGCGAAGCCGACGGCGTGCTCGCGAAGATCCGAGGATACATAGCCGACACGCAGGCGCTGGCCGGTTCCCGTCTTCTGTCGGGGCGTCTGGCGGGCAATGCGCCCCGGTTCGGCGCGCCCGACGGCCGACTTGCTGTAGCGATAGGCTTTCGCAAGCTGGAAGAGCGGATCGTCGGTGAAGCAGGCAAGTGCCATCGATGACATCGCATCCAGCATCTGGCGGGACGAGACGTGGGCGCTGTCGACCAGAACAGGCCATTTGCACTGGCGCTGGCGCAACGACGTCCAGTGCTGGCCGGCTTCGAGCTTGTCAGGCTGCAGCTCGATGGCTTGCCAGAGGGCGGCCTCCGCTTCCTCGAGCAAGCTCGCGCCTTCGAGGACACGCCCCATCTGCTGAAGGCAGATGAGACGGTGATCGAGCTTGTCGGCCGTGATGGCGCTGCTCACATCCACGAAGCTGCGCCATTGCTGGACGGCCTCATGCGAGAGGCCGCTCTCCTCGAAGGCGCGACCGAGATTGATGTGCGCGGGGCCGAACTGCGGATTGAGCTTGAGGCAGTGGCGCAGCGCCTGGATCGAGCCCGCGGCGTCGCCGATCTGCTTCGCGGCGACCGAATGATTGAAGCAGGCGAGATAGAGGAGCGGATTGCCGTCGTTGAAGGCAATCCAGGTCTTGTAGAGATCCGCGACAAGGGCATAAAGCCCGGCCCCGTTGAGCTGCTCGGCGATCTGCACCAGCTCGCCGAGGGACAGCTGCTGACGGCGGGCCCGCTCCAGGATGCCGGCGAGAGGCGAGGTCGGGTCCGAAGCAATGGCCTTGTTGATGGTCACGAGCGCCCCGCAGCGAAGCGACCTTGCGGAGAAGGGCGCAATGACAGCCAGTAAGTCACGATCTGGCTATCAGGATGGGCTTGCGTCGGGCTTGTGACGTTGCAGGCAAGACGGATTGCGGCGCGGCCGAAGCCGCGCCGCCGATCATCAGACTGAGTTGTAAGCTGCGAGCACCGCTTCGACCTGCGCCGAGTTCATGGCCTGGATCTGCGGCGTGGTGAAGGCGGCGGCCTGATCGGTGCTGAGCGCTGCGATATCCTCGGTCGAGAGCCCGGCGACAGCGTTCACGTTGATCGCTGCGATCTCATCGGTCGTGAAGGTCGCGATCTCGTCCGATGCCATGGCGCCGATCGCGGCCGCGCTGAGCGCTGCGATCTGCGTGCTGTTCAAGGCTTGCACCTGATCGGAGCTGAAGGCTTCGACCTGCGTGCTGCTCAGCGCGATGATCTGCTTCGCAGCGAGCGCCGCGACCTGATCGGTGGAGAGCGCGCTCACGTGGTCCGTCGTCAGTGCTGCGAGCTGCTTGGCCGTCAGAGCCATGATCTGGTCGGTCGAGAGCGCTTCGACCTGCTCAGTGGTCAGCGCGCCGATCTGATTCGACGTCAGTGCGGCGATCTGCTTCACATCGAGCGCAGCGACCTTGTCCGTCGTCAGCGAGGCAACCTGGTCGGTCGTCAAGCCGATGATGGCTTTGGTGTTGATCGCAGCGATTTCGTCGGTCGCGAACGTTGCGAGCTCATCCGTGGTCATGGCGCCGAGCGCGGCTGCGCTGAGTGCCGCGATCTGCGTGCTGGTCAGGGCCTGCACCTGATCGGAGTCGAATGCGCCGATCTGCGTGCTGCTCAGGGCCGCGATCTGCTTCGCATCGAGCGCCGCAACCTGATCGGTCGTGAGGGCTGCGAGCTGGTCAGTGGTGAGCGCGGCGAGCTGCTTCGTCGTCAGGGCCACGATCTGGCTGGTCGTCAAAGCGCCGACCTGATCTGTGGTGAGGGCAGCGATCTGGCCGGTGGTGAGTGCGGCCACCTGCTTCGCAGTGAGAGCCTCGACCTTGTCCGTCGTCAGCGAGGCGACCTGTTCGGTGGTCAGGCCAGTGATGGACTTCACATTGATCGCTGCAAGCTCATCGGTCGTGAGCGTCGCGAGCTCGTCCGTGGTCATGGTGCCGAGCGCTGCCGCGCTGAGTGCCGCGATCTGCGAGCTGGTCAGGGCCTGCACCTGATCGGAGTCGAGCGCCTCGATCTGCGTGCTGCTGAGCGACGTGATCTGCTTCGCATTCAGCGCGCTGACCTGATCGGTCGTGAGCGCGCCGAGCTGATCGGTCGTCAGAGACGCGAGCTGCTTCGCCGTCAAGGCGACGATCTGGTCGGTGGTGAGCGCACCGATCTGGTCCGTCGTCAGCGCAGCGATCTGGCCGGTGGTCATGGCTGCGATCTGCTTGGCGCCGAGCGCGGCCACCTTGTCGGTCGTCAGCGAGGCGACCTGGTCGGTGGTGAGACCCGTTACGGCCCTGACGTTGATCGCGGCGATCTCATCGGTCGTGAAGGTCGCAAGCTCGTCGCTCGTCATGGTGCCGAGGGCGGCCGCGCTGAGTGCTGCGATCTGCGTGCTGCCCAAAGCCTGCACCTGATCGGAGTCGAGCGCTTCGATCTGCGTGCTGCTGAACGCGACGATCTGCTTCGCGTTCAGAGCTCCGACCTGATCGGTGGTGAGCGCGCCGAGCTGATCGGTCGTGAGCGCGGCGAGCTGCTTGGTCGATAGCGCGCCGATCTGCTCGGTGGTGAGTGCGCCGATCTGGTCCGTCGTGAGCGCGGCGATCTGGCCGGATGTCATGGCCGCGATCTGCTTGACGCCGAGCGCCGCTACCTTGTCGGTTGTCAGCGAGGCAACCTGATCGGTGGTGAGGCCGGCGACCGCCTTGATGTTGATCGCGGCGATCTCGTCGGTCGTCAACGTGTCGAGCTCGGCCGTGGTCATGCTGCTGAGCGAAGCTGCGCTCAGAGCCGCAATCTGCGTGCTGCTGAGAGCCTGCACCTGGTCAGAGTCCAGCGCGTCGATTTGTGCGCTGGTGAAGCTGCCGATCTGCTTTGCGTTCAGCGCCTCGATCTGTCCCGTGGTCAGGGCGCCGATCTGATCCGTCGTAAGCGCGGCGAGCTGCTTGGCCGACAGGGCGCCGATCTGCTCGGTCGTGAGCGCAGCGATCTGCTCGGTGTCGAGCGCGGCGATCTGGCCGGTCGTCATGGCCGCGATCTGCTTCACGCCGAGTGCGGCCACCTTGTCGGTCGTCAGCGAGGCGACCTGATCAGTTGTGAGGCCGGCGACGGCCTTGATGTTGATCGCCGCGATCTCATCGGTCGTGAAGGTGGCGAGCTCTTCCGTCGTCATGGTAGCGAGCGCCGCCGAGCCGAGAGCCGCAATCTGCGAGCTGCTCAGGGCCTGGGCCTGATCGGACGTCAGCGCGTCGACCTGAGTGCTGGTGAACGCCGCGATCTGTTTGGCATTCAGGGCTGCGACCTGATCGGTGGTGAGATTGGCGACCTGGTCCGTCGAGAGCGCGGCGACCTGCTTCGTCGTCAAGGCGCCGATCTGGTCGGTCGTCAGCGCGCCGACCTGCTCGGTCGTCAGGGCAGCGATCTGATCCGTGCTGAGAACGGCAATCTGCTTGGCGCCGATGGCAGCGACCATGTCCGTATCGAGCGACGCGAGCTGCTCGGTCGTCAGGCCGGCGATGGCCTTGATGTTGATCGCGGCGATCTCGTCGGTCGTGAAGGTGGCGAGTTCATCGGTCGACAAGGCGCCGATGGCGGCCGCGCTCAGCGCTGCGATCTGCGAGCTGTTCAAGGCCTGGACCTGCTCGGAATCCAGGGCCGCGATCTGCGCGCTGCTGAAAGCGATGACCTGCTTCGCCGTCAATGCCTCGACGTGCTCGGTGGAGAGCGCGGCGACCTGATCCGTCGTCAGCGCGGCAAGGTGCTTCGCCGAGAGAGCGCCGATCTGCTCGGTCGTCAGAGCGCCGATCTGGTCGGTTGTGAGTGCGGCAATCTGAGACGTGCTGAGAACGGCGATCTGCTTCGCGCTCAAAGCCGCGACCATGCCCGTGCTCAGCGTCGATACCTGCTCGGTGGTCAGGCCCGCGATCGCCTTGATGTTGATCGCGGCGATCTCATCGGTGGTGAAGGTGGCGAGCTCTTCCGTCGTCATGGTGGCGAGCGCCGCGGAGCCGAGCGCGGCGATCTGCGTGCTGTTCAGGGCCTGCACCTGCTCCGACGAGAAGGCTTCGACCTGCGTGCTGCTCAGCGCCGCGATCTGCTTCGCGTTCAGCGCCGCGACCTGATCCGTGGAGAGGGCTGCGACCTGATCGGTCGAGAGAGCGGCGAGGTGCTTGGCTGAAAGGGCGGCGATCTGGTCGGTGGTCAGCGCGGCAACCTGGTCCGTGCCGAGGGCGGCGACCTGGGCGGTTGTAAGGGCCGCGACCTGCTTGACGCCGAGAGCTGCGACCATGTCGGTCGACAGCGAGGAGATCTGATCCGTGGACAGGCCGGCGATGGCCTTGGCATTGATCGCCGCAACCTCATCCGCGGTGAAAGTGCCAAGCTCCTCCGTCGTCATGCTCGCGAGCGCGGCGGAGCCGAGGGCGGCGATCTGCGAGCTGTTGAGGGCCTGTACCTGCTCGGAGTTGAGCGCTTCGATCTGGCTCGAGTAAAGGGCGGCGACCTGTGCCGAAGAAAGGCCTGAAATCTGCGATGTTCCAAGCGCCTCGACCTGCTCGATCGTAAGGCCCGTGAGCGCCTTCGCCGTGATGGCGCTTACCTGATCGGAGCTTAGTGCCTGCAGATCTTCGGTCTCGATGGCGGCAATCTGATCGGAGCTCAGCGCCTTGATCTGAGTGGCGCTCAGGGCCTGCATGTCTTCCGTGGTCAGGGCCGCAATCGCGCTCGTGGAGAGCAGCTTGATCTGATTGACGGTCAGAGAAGAAACGATTGAAGCCATCGATGCGCCCCTTGCTTTATCCGATCAGCAACTTCATTCGCCTGCCGTCAGCCGCACGAAGACCTGCAAGTGCAAGCGCGGCCGAAGCGCGCCCGCAAATCTGCTGGCAACGTTGGTCCCGTTCGGCGAAACGCCGCTGCGGACGTCGTCAAGCCGGGGCCTGTCGGTCAGAACTTTGGGAAGTGAGTCATGGCTCGAGCGAGCCGGCACGCAGGGATGCGCATCATGCTAGCGGTGCCCAGGACGCGGCCCCGATCCCTACGCCAATCGTCGCGAACACCATGCGCCGGCAAGGTTGCGTGAAGCTGGTCCGGTATAGCCAGGACCAGTCCGTCGGCATCTCTCGCGGCCGAACGGAGTTTTGTTCAATTAAAGTTAATTTTGTGTTAACGCCGCCCCGGAATGGCACAGAGCGGCGCCTCTGCTCGTCCGCCTCGCGTGCGTTGGCGCGCGCTCGGAAGATCTGCTGGCTAATCGTCTGCGGGCAGCGGCACGAACGGGCGAGGCCGGCGGATGCGCGTGCAAGTCGATCGATCCACTCCGGCCCGCGCGAGATGGCGTCGCGCCGGTGAGCGCTGATGCGCGTTGCGGGGAATGACGCACGGCGCGTGCTTTTGCTCGAAGCTTGCGCATAGGCCACTCGGTTCGCCCTGACAACGGCGGATTTCTTCCGACATCGCTCTCACTCGATCGCGCGGCATCGCCTGCAGCCGTCGTGAGGAAGCTTCATGCATTCGCGAGATCCTTGACTCGGTCGATCGACCGAACTAATATCTGCTTTACATGCAGGAGGCGGGATGGCGCGCGCGGTCTCAAAGAAACTGGATACGAGTACCGTGCTGCTGGAGGCGGCGAGGAAAGTGCTGCGGCAGAAAGGTTATGCGGGTCTCTCGACGCGCGAGGTCGCGACGGCCGCCGGCGTTCCGCTCAGCCAGATCCACTACCATTTCGGCTCGAAGCAGGGGATGGTGCTGGCGCTCTTCGAGTATCTGAACGCGCAACTCCTCGAGCGTCAGAACGCACTTTTCGGTGATGCCAAGCTCAAGCTGTCGGAGCAGTGGTACAAGGCGTGCGACTATCTCGATGAGGACATTGCCTCGGGATATGTGCGCGTCCTGCAGGAGCTGAATGCCGCGAGCTGGTCCGATGCCGAAGTCGCGAAAGTCGTTCGCGAGGGTTTGAAAGGCTGGCTCGATCTCATTGCCGGTCTCGCGCGCAAGGCAGAGCAGGAACTCGGCGGCTTAGGGCCATTCACGCCCGAGGAGGTCGGCTCGCTCGTCGGCTCCGCATTCATCGGAACGGAAGTCCACTATCTCCTGGGCCTCGAGAGGCGGGGCATTCCGGTGCGCCACGCCCTGCGTCGCGTCGGCGATCTCATTTGCATTGCAGAGAGAAGTTCATCGAAGAAATAGGGCGGTGCCATGCGTGCCAAGCTCCCGAGTGAAGAGGGTTATGTCGACTCCGACGGAGTGAAAATCCACTTTGAAGTGTACGGCAATGGGCCGGAGACGATCGTCTTCCTGCCGCCATGGAGCATCGTTCACGCGCGCGTTTACAAGGCGCAGATTCCCTACTTCAGCGAGCGCTTCCGCTGCGTCACCTACGATCCGCGCGGCAACGGCAAGTCCGATCGACCCGACGAGGTCGCAGCCTATTCGCTCGCGAGCTATGTCGGCGATGTGCTCGCCGTGATGGACGCGACGACGACCGAGAAAGCCATTCTCGTCGGTCTTTCCTTTGCGGGAATGTTGTCGGCCATCGTGGCGGCGTATCATCCGGAGCGTGTCAAGGCGGCCGTTCTCGTCGGCACGTCGGCAACTGTCGGCACCGGCTACACCTACATGACGCCGCAGCATTTCATGGTGAAGCGTGAGCGCTTCGAGGGCTGGGAGAAGTACAACCGCGACTACTGGCTTTCGAACTATCCGGATTTTGCCGATCACTTCATCCGCAATATCAGCACCGAGCCGCATTCGACGAAGCAGATCGAGGATGCCCTCGAATGGGCGGCCGAAACGACGGGGGCGACGCTTGCGAAGAGCGTCGAGGCGCGCGCGATCGCGCCGCGGTTCGATACCGGCGAAGCTATGTACCGTAAGATCCGTTGTCCGGTGCTGACCATCCACGGAGACAACGATCAGATCCAGCCGCACGCACGCGCGCAGTTCGTAGCGGAGCTGATTGGCGCCGAATTCGTCACCATTCCGGGCGGCGGACACAACGTGCTCGCGCGCTATCCGGCGAAGTGCAATGCGCTGATCAATGACTTTCTCGAGCGTCGGCTCGGCATTGCTGCGCCCGGAAAGCCGAAGAGCACCCGCACGGGGCGGACCAGGAAGGCGCTCTACCTTTCCTCACCGATCGGCCTCGGTCACGGCCGCCGCGACATCGCCATCGCGCAGGAGCTGCGCAAGATCCATCCCGATCTGCAGGTCGATTGGCTGGCGCAGGATCCGGTGACGCGTCTGCTCGACGCGCACGGCGAGCACATTCATCCGCTGAGCGCGCGCATGGCAAGCGAGTCGAGGCATATCGAGCTCGAATCCGGCGAGCATGATCTCAATGCTTTCCAGGCGATCCGCCGCATGGATGAGGTTCTGATCGCGAATTTCATGATCTTCCAGGATGCAGTGGAGGCGGGCGGCTACGATCTCGTGATCGCGGACGAGGCCTGGGACATCGATCATTTCTGGCACGAGCATCCTGAGCTGAAGAAGGCGAAGCTCGCGTGGCTCACGGACTTCGTCGGCTACGTGCCGATGCCGGCGAACGGCGAGCGCGAAGCGTTTCTGACGAGCGACTACAACGCCGAGATGATCAAGCATGTTGAGCGTCATCCGGGCGTGCGCGACCGCGCCATCTTCGTCGGCGGGCCGGAGGACATCGTGCCGCTCTCCTTCGGGAAGGATCTGCCGGCGATGCGCGACTGGGTGCCGAAGCACTTCGAATTCGCCGGCTATGTCATCGGCGAGCATCCGCAGGCCTTCGGGCCCCGCGAGGAGCTGCGCCGGAAGCTCGGCTATGGGCCGGACGAGCGCGTATGCATCGTCACGGTCGGCGGATCGGGCGTCGGAACGCACCTGATCAAGCGCATTCTGCAGAGCTATCCTCAAGTGCGTGGCCGTTTGCCTGACCTGCGCATGATCCTGGTTGCCGGCCCGCGTATCGATCCTGCGTCGCTGAATGCGCCCGAAGGCGTCGAAGTGCGCGCATTCGTGCCGAACCTCGACCGCCACCTTGCAGCGTGCGATCTCGCGCTCGTGCAAGGCGGCCTCACGACCTGCATGGAGCTGACGGCAGCGGGGACACCGTTCCTCTATTTCCCGCTCCGCAATCACTTCGAGCAGAACTTCCATGTCGCTCATCGCCTCGACCGGTACGGCGCAGGCAGGCGCATGGATTATGCGACCTCGACCCCGGACATGATCGCCAGCGCGATGGTCGAGGCACTCGAGGCTCCGACGCGCTTCAAGCCCGTCGAGGCCGGCGGCGCGGCGCGCGCCGCGCAAATGCTGGCGGAATTGCTCTGAAACGTGCACTCGGGTTCAAAGCGTGGAGGTTCACTATGTCGCGTGCGATGACTCCTGTCGACGAGAACAAACTTAATGCCTTCATCGGTCAGATGCTGTCGGATCTCGGGGGCGCGTCCAGCGTCGCCATGGTCCGGATAGGCGACGCGTTGGGGCTCTACAAGTTGATAGCTGAAAGCGGTGCGATGACGGCCGCCGAGCTCGCGACGGCCGCGAAAGTGGATCAGCGCTATGTGCGTGAGTGGCTGTCCAATCAGGCGGCATCGAACTACCTCGCCTATGATGCAGCTTCCGCGCGCTTCTCGCTGCCGCCGGAGCAGGCGATGATCTTCGTGAATGAGGAAAGCCCCGTCTATATGATGGGCGCATTCGATCTCATGGCCGCGCTGCAGGAGAACCAGTCCAAGGTGCAGGCCGCGTTCAAGTCCGGCGGCGGCGTTGCGTGGGGCGATCAGGCGGGCTGCATGTTCTGCGCGGTCGCGCGGTTCTTCAGGCCGGGCTATCTCAACAATCTCGTGTCGGCGTGGCTGCCCGCTCTCGACGGCGTCGCCGCGAAGCTCGAGCGCGGCGCGAAAGTTGCGGACGTCGGCTGCGGACATGGCTGGTCGACGGTCCTCATGGCCAAGGCATTTCCGAAGTCGCAGTTCATCGGCTACGATTTCCACCAAGTCTCGATCGACGACGCGCGCGCGCACGCCAAGTCGCATGGCGTCTCGGAGAATGCGCGGTTCGAGGTCGGCCTCGCGAAGGATTTTCCAGGGAAGGACTTCGATCTCGTCACGTGTTTCGATTGCCTGCACGACATGGGCGATCCGGCGGGTGCGGCGGCGCATATCCACAAATCGCTGAAGAAGGATGGCACGTGGATGATCGTCGAGCCCATGGCCGGCGACAGCCTCGAAAAGAATCTCAATCCGGTCGGGCGGCTCTACTATGCGGCCTCGACGATGATCTGCGTGCCGACGTCGCTGTCGCAGGAGGTCGGCACCGCCCTCGGCGCGCAAGCCGGCGAGGTGAAGCTGCGCGAGGTCATCAAGTCCGGCGGCTTCTCGAGCGTGCGTCGCGCCACCGAGACGCCCTTCAACATGATCCTCGAAGCACGGCCGTAAAGCCGACGCCGTGCTTATGCGCGCGCAGAGGCGCGTGCCTCGCGCAGCCTGTAGGAGCGGAGACCGTACTTCACGACGGTCAGCCGCAGAATGAAGACGCTCGCCATGGTGGTGAGGATGACGGCCACCACCATGGCGCCCGAATGCTCGAACTTGTTGGCGAGCCAGAAGCCGAGCAGGAGCATGAGCCCACCCAGCACTGCAATCTCCTCGTAAGGTTCGCCCTGAAAAGTTCGTGGCTCGCGCCCTGTCACGACGTCGAGCAGCATGCTGCCGCCGGCGCACGTGAGTGCGGCGCAGATCGGCACCCAGAACCAGTGCAGCCCGGCGATCAGCGCGACTTGAGCGCCGATCACCGTGAACGTCGCCATGCCGACCGTGTCGAAGAATGTGAGGCTGCGTTCGAATGTGCGCGAGCCGCTCGCGTGCTCCGGGAGAATCCGCGCGAGCCAGGCGCCGAGCGTGACGATGGCGAGCACGAGATAGACGTAGGTCGGATCCTTGAACATGAAAGGCGGGTGACGATCGCCCCCGACGAGCAGATCGCGCAGCGTGCCACCGCCGACGGCCGGCAGCAGCGTGAGAATGAGCGCGCCCCACAGATTGTAGCGCCTCTGCTCGGCGCGCATGAAGCCGGCGATGCCGAAAGCGACAGTGCCGATGAGGTCGAGGGCGTAGAACCAGCGACTGCGCACGACTTCGACGAGATAGTGGCGCGTCGACGGCGTGAGGGCGAAGTGGTCGCCATGTGGAGGCCGCGCCGCGCGCCAGATCGCGTGCGTCCATCCGGCATAGGCCGCCGCGCGCAGATCCTCGCCGGGCGCGGCTTCGCTCGCGAGAACATCGACATTGCGCCAGTACGACGAGAGATCGAGGAGGCCTGCGTGCGCATCGTCGCCGATGAGGCGGAGAACGGATTGAAGCATGCGCCGCTGATGGGCGGCATCCGCGCCCGGTGCGGTCGACATGGTGATGGAGAGCGCCTCGTCGGGATGCGCGCGGGCGTACTGCCATCCATCGAGCGTCGCGCGGAGAAAGCGGGCGAGGCGCTGATGCCGCTGAGGATCGCGGAGCGCATCGGCATTCACGTAGAGGCCGTCGTCGAGAAAGCTCCGCTGATCCTCCGTGAACTTCACGTGGAGCAGCTCGCTCGGCGCGAGGCCGGATCGCAGGATCGACCAGTATTCGTTGTACATCGTCACGCTCGCGCAATCGACGCGGCGCTCGATCAGGTCGAGGGCATTCGGGCGCTGCTGGACGAGCTTGACGCTGCCCGATGGAATGCCGAGGTGGCGCAGCCAGTAGCGGACCTCGAACTCGTCACCGGTATTCCACACGCCGATGCTTTTGCCGGCGACGTCGCTCTCGCTCTGGAGACGGGGGCCGCGCCGACAGACAATAGCGATGCCGGGCTTGCGGAAGATCTGCGCGATATTGACGACGCCGTGCCCTTTGAGGCGCGCGCTGAGCGCGGACGGGAGCCACGACAGCGCAACGTCCGCGTCGCCCGTGCGCAGGCGATCGACCGGCACGATGCCGGGACCGCCTTCGATCAGTTCGAGATGAAGTCCCTCGCGGGCGTAGTAGCCCTTGCTCTGCGCCACATAGATGCCGGCGAATTGCGCCTGATGCGTCCACATGAGCTGCAAGCGCAACTTGTCGGATGCCTGGGCGTGCGCCGGCAAGCAAGTCATGACGAGCAGCGCCGCGATACCAGCGACCAACGTCCTGATCGCCGCCGCTTCCCCCATGCGCGAATGATCTCTCCGAGCTGAATGCCGGAGCGCACTCTACCGGAGATTGTATTACTGTCTTCTTACGGTGAGGCAGATCGTGTGGGCGCGCGCGGCCTCACTTCGTGCCGTACATCCGGTCGCCGGCATCGCCGAGGCCGGGAACGATATAGGCATGGTCGTTGAGCTCGCGATCGATGGCAGCTGTCAGGATCGGCACGTCGGGGTGCGCGGCGGCGAAGGTCTCGATGCCGATGGGAGCCGCGAGCAGGCACACGAACTTGATGCGCCGCGCGCCGGCCTCCTTGATGCGGCGAACGGCGGCGACAGCGGAATTGCCGGTGGCGAGCATGGGATCGACGCAGATGCAGAGACGATCCTCGATGTGATCCGGGAGCTTCAGGTAGTACTCGACGGGCTGCAGCGTTGTCGGGTCGCGGTAGAGCCCCACGTGGCCGACGCGTGCTGAAGGGACGAGGTCGAGCATGCCATCGACCAGGCCGTTGCCGGCGCGCAGGATCGAGATGAAGCAGAGCTTCTTGCCTTCGAGACGCGGCGCCATGAAGGTTTCGAGCGGTGTGGTGATCTCCACGAGCTCGGTTTCAAGGTCGCGGCAGACCTCGTAGGTGAGGAGCAGGCTGATCTCGCGCAGAAGCGCCCTGAACTTCGATGTCGTGGTGCTAACGTCGCGCATGAGCGAGAGCTTGTGCTGCACGAGTGGATGCGAGATGACGGTGATGTTGGGGGCCGGCATGCAATGGGGCTCCATGCGCTGATCAGCGTTCCTCATATAGTGTAGGAATGCTTGCCCTGCTATGCGCGCGGTCCGGAATTCAGGTCGCCGGGCGCTTTCGCGCCGCGATCCAGAAGGCAAGTTGTCCGATCACGCTCGCCGAGGCCAGTACGATGCCGGCCGCAAGTGCCGGATCGCCGCCGATGCCGACCAGACCGGCGCAGAGCGCGCCGATGCCCATCTGCGCGCAGCCATAAAGACCCGACGCGGAGCCGATGATGCGCGGGTTGATGCCGAGAGCCTGTGTCAGCGCGGTCGGGGAGGAAATGCCCGCGCCGACCGTGAAGACGAACATGGGCACGACGGCGAGGGCGACATTCAAGTGCGAGGAGAGGGTGGCGCCGAGGAAGAAGAAGGCTGCAAGAGCACTGACGAGACTGGAGCGGGCCAGAAGCTTGCCGATTGGGACGCCGGGGATGAGGCGCGTCGCGAGGATCGTTCCGATCGAGAAGCCGGCGACCAGAAGACCGAGATAGAGGCCGACCTCATAGGGTGGCCGATGAAGCTCGTCGACGAGGATGAAGGGCGCGGCGCCGACAAAGGCGTACATGGACGTCGTCGCACAGCCGCCGCCGATCGCATATCCGATGAACGATGGCGATTTCAGAAGCTCGCGATAGTCCTTGGCGATCGAGGCGGCGCTGACGGGGCCTGCGATGGCGCGCGTCTCGGGCAGGAGACGCCACAAGAGCACGAGATTG
>JAEWIJ010000114.1 GCA_023387235.1 Pseudomonadota bacterium | reverse complement strand
CGGCTGCGCGCAAGGCAGAGGAAGAGCGTCAGCGCGCGGCGGCCGAAGCTGCGCAGAAAGCGGAGGCCGAGCGCAAACGTCAGGTGGCCGAAGCGGCGGCGGCTGCACGCAAGGCGGAGGAAGAGCGTCAGCGCGCGGCGGCCGAAGCTGCGCAGAAAGCGGAGGCCGAGCGCAAACGTCAGATGGCCGAAGCAGCAGCGGCTGCGCGTAAGGCTGAGGAAGAGCGTCAGCGGGCAGCCGCCGAAGCTGCGCAGAAGGCCGAGGCCGAGCGTAAACGTCAGGTGGCCGAAGCGGCCGCGGCGGCGCGCAAGGTTGAGGAAGAGCGTCAGCGGGCAGCAGCCGAAGCCGCGCAGAAGGCCGAGGTCGAGCGTAAACGTCAGGTGGCCGAAGCGGCAGCGGCTGCGCGCAAGGCTGAGGAAGAGCGTCAGCGCGCAGCGACCGAAGCTGCGCAGAAGGCCGAGGCCGAGCGGATCGTCAAAGAAGCCGCCGTAGCCAAGACGCGGGCCGCTCAAAACGCCCGCCGGCAAGCACTTGGCTTCACGGTCACTTCGGAAGACGGCGCCAGGTTCCTGGCGCGGGGGCGCGCCTTGTTGGCCACGGGCGACGTTACGAGCGCTCGTCTGTTTCTCGAGCGGGCCAGCAATGCGGGCCTTGCGGATGCGGCCATGGAGCTTGCCGAAACCTACGATCCGGCGACGTTGACGCGTCTCAGTGCTGTTGGGCTCGTGAGCGATCGCGAGCAAGCGAGAGTCTGGTACATGCGGGCACAAGCGCTCGGCTCATCCGCGGCGGCAGAACGGCTCAAGAGCATCGTTGGCCAATGAAACTCTATCATCCACAACTCCAGGAAGCCCTCATTTTAGCCAAGGACAGAAATCCCATGAAGATATCGGCACTGTTGCTTGCTGCACTGGTCGTTGCGACACCGATTGCGATGGCACGCGCTCAGGATAAGCCTGCGGTCGCGAGCGAGATGGTCCACAAGATCGCTATTCAGGTGAGCGAGAACGATCCCGCAAAGATGACCCTCGCGCTGAACAACGCGCAAAATATCCTGACGCACTACAAGAAGCTCAATCAGAAGGTCGACGTTCAGATCGTCGCCTTCGGGCCCGGTCTGCACCTCTTTCGCGAGGACACCAGTCCGGTCAAGACCCGCCTGGCGACCATGGCTCTCGAGAATCCCAACCTGATGCTGTTGGCTTGCGGGAACACGCAGGCCAACCAGACGAAGGCCGAGAGCAAGGAGATCAAGCTCGTAAGCGAGGCGAAAGTCGTGCCGTCCGGCGTCGTCATGCTGTCAGAATTGCAGAAGCGCGGATATGCGTACATTCGCCCATGATGACCGAGGCGGCAGCGCGCTCTTGGCCATATCGCCGCCGAAGCCAGCAGAACGTGCAACTAGGAGAGTATCATGCGTAACTTCTGGCACCTCGGCATCCGGATGGCTGCTGTGGTCCTGATTGCGGGACTGGCACCGCAAGCATTGGCTCAAGGCCCAGATAAATGGGGCAACGAGGGCAGAGAACGGCTCAATCAGGGAACCATTGGCCTGGCGGCCGGGCTTCCGGAAGGCGCGCCTCTGCGTTTCGCCGCCGAGATCGCCCGGGTGCTGAACGAAGGTGACGACCTGCGCATTCTGCCGATCGTCACGCGCGGTGTGTTCGACAATTTTGTCGACCTGCTCCAATTGCGCGGCGTCGATGCCGCGATCGTCTATGGCGATACGCTTCTGCATTTCGAGAAGGTCGACAAGGCGCCGCAGGTGGCGACGCGGGTCAACTATATCGCCAGCCTGTTTCCGTCGGAGCTGCAGATCTTCGTTCGGCCGGAGATCAACTCCATAAACGACCTGGCCGGAAAGTGGGTCAATTTCAACAGTCAGGGAACGGCGGCCGCTTACAGCGGGCCGATCATCTTCAAGCGCCTCGGGATCGATGTGGTCGAGAAATTCGATCCGCATCCGGCGGTGATGCGCGACATCCGCTCATCCGACAAATACGCAGCGACGGTATGGGTCACCTCGAAGCCCGTCGGCGGCATTGCGCAGGCCGATTGGCCGCCAGGTTTCAAGCTGATTTCCGTGCCCTACACGAAGGAGCTGGAGGAGCTCTATCTCCCGGCCACTCTCGACAGCAAGGACTACCCGAAGCTGATTGCCGCGGACCAGAAGATCGAGACCATTGCCGTGCCGGCCGTGCTCGCCGTCTACAACTGGCAGCCGGGCTCGGCTCGCTACGCGCGCATGGTCCGCTTCGTCGATCGTCTGTTTACGCGGCTCCCCGAGCTACAGAAGCCGCCGTACCATCCGGCCTGGAAGAACGTCAATCTTGCGGCGCCGGTCCCGGGTTGGAGGCGTTACGGGCCAGTGCAAAGAAAGCTCGACGAGCTCCGTGGCGACGCTTCTGCAGATGCGGCCCCGAAGCAGGTCACACCCACTGCGGCCGTCGCGAGAAGCGCCTGCAATGTCGACAGCTGCGCCAATCACTTCCGCTCGTTCGACCCGGCAACCTGCACGTACCAGCCGTACGGACGCGGCCGGCGTGCCAAATGCGAAATCGGTCAATCGGATTGATGGGACCAGAGCACGGGATTTGTGCCACGGTCAGTCCGGGACATTCGACGGCTTCGAATCGATCGAATTCCGATGAAGGATCCGATCGAGGCGCCGCTGCTTCCGGGCGAGGCCTTCGCCAGACTCTACAGGCTGACCGGTGGCGAACTGCGCGTATTGCTGGCGCTGGCCCAGGGGCTTGGCGGAAAGGAAGCGGCAGACCCGCTCAGCATCAGCGAGCCAACCATCCGCGCGCATTTGCAGCGCATTTGTCCCAAGACCAACACCGTCCGACAGTCTGATCTTCTTCGTCTCTTTCAGAATGCGAGGCCGCCGATCCGGCAGACACGGCAGCCAGTTCAATATTCGGGGGAAGCATCATCGGTTCCGATGCGGAGCTATAGGTTGATACCCTGACATGCTTGTAATATATCTAATCGTTCAAAGCCGGGAGCAACCCGGATGCATACGGGGAGAAACGCCATGAAATTCACACGCCGCACGCTTTTGAAGTCGGCCGCTGCAGCCGGCGCGGTCGCCGCCGCACCGGGCGCGGGAATTTTCGCGCCCGCCATTGCTCAGAATAAGCCGTTGAAAATAGGCGTTTTGGCGCCACGTACCGGTCTCGCGGCGAGCCCTGGCATCGCCGGCATCAGGGCTGCCGAGTGGGCGGTTGAAAAGATGAATGCTGCAGGCGGCATCGCCGGCCGCAAGGTGCAGCTCGTCATCGACGAGGAAACCTCGCCGAAGGACACGATCGAGCGCTTCTCCCGCATGGTTCAGCAGGAGCAGGTCGATCACGTGCAGGGCATCGTGTCGACCGGCGTCGCCCTGGCGCTCGGCCCCGTCGTCGAAGAATCGCGCGTGCTGACGATTTTCTGGGACGGCACAACGCAAGACGGCGTCGTCGAGAAGCTGCCGAACCCGAAGTACCTGTTCCGCAGCACCGACAACGAATGCGAAGCGGTGATGGGCTCGCTGCTCGCGATCAAGTACTTCAAGGGCCAGTTCAAGCGCATCGCGGGCATCAACCCGGACTATTCCTATGGCCGCAACAACATGGCAGCCTTCATCGCGATCCTGAAGCGGTTCAATATCGAGCATGAGGTCATAACCGAGCAGTGGCCGAAAGTCGGCCAGATGGACCTCACCAGCCACGTCGCTGCGTTGCAGGCAGCAAAGCCCGATCTGATTTTCTCGTCGCTACTGTTCGCGGATCTGCCGGTGTTCATGCGCCAGGCGAATGCCGCGGGCCTCACCAAGAGCGCGAAGCTCGTGTTCCCGGCCGCGGGCTGGCAGCATACCTCCATGAAGAAGGATTTCACGCCGGAAGGCATGCTGTTCGGCCACAACACGCTCTACTTCAACAATCCGAACGCAAGCGCAACCGCGAAGGAATTCGTGGCCTGGTACGAGGACAAGCACAAGGACTACCCGAACTGGGAAGCGGACCGCGCTTACTTCTCGATGATCTCCTACAAGGATGCTGTCGAGAAAGCGCAGAAGGCCAAGGGGGCATGGCCCGGCGTCGACGATATCGCCCAGGCGATGGTCGGCCTCGAGGTCGAGAGCCTCGGCGGCAAGGGCGGCTGGCGCAAGGACAAGATCGCCGATCAGACCTTCATTCAGGGCCTGACCACGCACAACAACAAGTACGACTTCGTCACGCTCGACAAACTCGACTCGATGTATTCGACCGAGCTCCAGAAGCCCGCAGGTGCTGATTTCTGGGAATGGATCAAGACTGCGAAGTTCAGCATCTGATCCATCGAGATGACCGCGTCGGCACTCGCAAATATCGCGCTCGGCGGCATATTCCATGCTGCCGTTCTTTTTCTCGTCGCCGCCGGGCTGCAGCTCGTCTTCGGTGTCCAGAAAATTCTCAACCTCGCCTGCGGCTCGTTCTACGCGCTCGGCGCGTACTTCGGGATCACGGCCACCACGCTGTTCGCGCAGTACGGTATGCCGGCGTGGATGCTCTTGCCGGCGCTGATCGTATGCGGCCTCGCCCTCGGCGTCGTCGGCCCCCCGATTGAGCGCATGCTGCGCACGGTCTATAATCGCGACGAGAGCTTTCAGCTCCTCCTGACCTTCGCGCTGCTCCTGATGTTCCAGGATGTCCTGCGCTTCTTCTGGGGCGCCACGCCGCGCTCGGTCAGCGTCGATTATCTCGTCTACGGAACGGTCACGATCGGCGACTTCCGCGTCCCCGTCTACAACCTGCTCGTCATCCTGGCGGCGCTTTTGATTGCGCTCGGGCTGAATTTGTATCTGAAACGCACGAACTACGGCCGCGTCCTGCGCGCCACCGCCGAGAACCGCGGCATGGCCGAAGCGCTCGGCGTCAACGTCAGGATGGTGTACGCTGCGGTATTCACGGCGGGCACCATGCTCGGCACCATCGCCGGCGCGCTCGTCGTGCCGACAGCGGCGGCGTCGCTCGATATTGCGGTGGAACTGGTGGTTGAAGCGTTCGCCGTCGTCGTGATCGGCGGCCTCGGCTCCATGCCCGGCGCGCTCGTCGGCGCGCTGATCGTCGGCCTCATCCGCGCGTTCTCACTCATCATCTATCCCGAGTTCGACCTGCTCGCGACGTATCTCATCGTAATCGGTGTGTTGCTGTGGCGGCCCGCTGGACTGTTCGGAAAGCCCGCCACATGAGCCGCAAGAATTCATGGATCGCCGTCGCGCTGGCCGGTGCGATCGGGCTCGCGCTGGTGCCGCTGCTTGCGCCCCCTTTCTACGCGAGCCTGCTGATCTCGTTCTTCGCCTACGGCATTGCGCTGCTCGGGTTCAACCTGCTGTTCGGCTATGCGGGGCTGCTCTCGTTCGGCCATGCGATGTTCCTCGGCATCGGCGCGTACGGCACGGCGGTGGTCGCGGGCGTGATCGGAATAAAGAGCTTCGAAGTCGCTCTGCTGGTGTCCGTGCTGGCCGCGATCGTCATCGCGTTGCCGATCGGCTGGCTCTGTGTGCGCTACACCGGCATCTTCTTCGGCATGCTGACGCTCGCGTTCGGCATGCTGTTCCATTCCTTTCTGTTCAAGTTCTATTTCGTAACCGGCGGCGACAGCGGCATGCGAGTCCCACGCATGAGCTTCCTCGGGATGGAGTTCGAGCAGTACAGCAAGATCGGCCTGCTCTCGGGACCGTTCTACTACTATTGCCTCGGCCTGCTCGTGATCGCCGTCGTCATCATGTGGCGGATCGTGCACTCGCCGTTCGGCCTGCATCTGCAGGCGCTGCGCGACAATGCCCGCAAGGCCGAGTATCTCGGCGTGCGCGTCCGGCATGCGCGCCTCGCGGCTTTCGTCATATCGGCGGCCTTTTCTGCCGCCGGAGGCGCGATCATGGGGTTTCGCGTCGGCCTCGCCGATCCCGAGCTCGTCTATTGGACGCATTCGGGTCTTCTGGTGTTCATGACCATTCTCGGCGGATTCAACGCCTTCTTCGGGCCTGTCATCGGCGCACTTGTCTACGTCTTTCTGCATGACCAGCTGCAGACGCTGACACAGTACTGGCGCTTCGTTCTCGGCGCCGTGCTCGCGATACTCGTCATCGGCTTCCCGTCCGGTATCGCGGGGCTGGTGGAGCGGCTGACGTCCCGCAGGAAGGCGGTCGCATCATGAGCGCGGTGCTTGAGACGCGGAACGTCGGGAAATCTTATGGCTCTTTCCGCGCGCTCGACGGCGTCAGTGTGGCGGTGAAAGAAGGCGAGCGGCTTGCGATTGTGGGTCCGAACGGTGCCGGCAAGACCACGCTCGTCAATCTCCTGACCGGGCTGCTGGCACCGAGCGAAGGCGAGGTCTTCTTCAAGGGCGAGGACATCCGCGGTGCCAACCCGGTCGATCTCGCCGAGCGCGGACTGGCGCGAGCCTTCCAGCTCGTTCACATCTTCCCGAAGCTTACGGTCGCGGAAACCATCGCCGTTGCGATCGTCACGCGGCAAAAGAAGCGCTGGAGCCTGTTCTCGAGCTTCCTCAACAGCGGCGAGACGGAGAAGCGCGTTCGCGACGTGGCAGGGATCTTTGGCCTGACCGAGCGGCTTGAAACGGAATCGCAGTTGCTGTCGCAGGGCGAGAAGAAGCTGCTCGATGTCGCATCCGCCTTCGCCCTCGTGCCGCAGGTGATCCTGCTCGACGAGCCGACGTCCGGCATTTCCACAGCCGACAAGCATCGCGTGATGACCACCCTGATCGCGGCGGGTGAGACGGCGGGCGTGAAGGCGATGATCCTGGTCGAGCACGATATGGATCTCGTCGCGACCTATTCCGATCGCATTGTTGCGCTCGCCGAAGGCCGCGTGCTTGCCGACCTGCCGCCGAAGGAGTTCTTCGCGGATCCGAAGGTCGTCGAGACCGTCGTCGGGAAATTGAGGACCGCCTGATGCTCACGATCAACGACCTCGTCGTCGACATCCAGGGCAGCCGCATCCTGCGCGGCATCTCGCTCGAGGTGAAAGCCGGTGAGCTCGTTTGTCTCGTCGGTCGCAATGGAGCAGGAAAGACGACGACGTTTCGTACGGTCATGGGTTTTCGCAAGCCGGTTTCCGGCAGCATCGCCCTCGACGGCAAATCGCTCGTCGGGTTGCCTACGTTCGAGATCGCGCGCAGCGGCGTAGGCTTCGCGCCCGAGGAGAGCGAGGTCTTCGGCGAGTTGACTGTCGAAGAGAATATCGCGATGCCGAGCTGGAAGGAGGTCGGCGCGAAACCCGACCAGAACCGCATTGCCCTCGCCTACGAGGTATTTCCCAAGCTCGAGCGCTATCGCAAGCGTGGCGGGCAGGAGCTATCCGGTGGTGAGCGCAAGATGGTGTCGATCGCCCGCGCGCTCGCGGCAAATCCGAAACTGCTGCTGCTGGACGAGCCGACCGAAGGCCTGTCGCCGGCGATCGTCCCGTCGATCGTCGACGGCATTGCCTCGATCCGCGCGCTTGGGCATTCGATCTTCATCGCCGAATCGAATGTCCATCACGTGCCGTCCTTCGCCGACCGGCTCTATGTCATCGAGCGCGGCGAGATCATTTTCTCCGGCCGGCCGGAGGAGGCGACGAAGGATGCCAAGGTGGCAGCGGTCGTGCAGGGCGAAAACCTGACCGGAGCACATTGAGCGAGCGCCCGTGCCGACCCGCGATCGACGGGTGATATAGAAACTTCGATCGTGCCGTGGCCTCGATGCCCATGTGAGCAGGCCTGCGATCGCAAATCGCTCTACGCGGCAGAAGCAAACCATATTTGTGGCCCGCCCGTGCTCGGTGCGAGACTTGCTGCGCCCGCACGGTGCTGACGGCGCGAACGTCCAAGGCCGCCGAAGTGCGGCCGCACGCTATTGCCGTTGTGCAGGGTACGACATCAATGAGCTACGGCGAGCCGGTGACGCTCAGCCGAAAGTTTGCCAATGGAACGCGCGCAGTGCATCGAGGTCGGGCTCGATGCCCAATCCTGCACGACCCGACAATGTAACCTCGCCGTCACGGATCAGATCGAGGTCTGCTGCGAGCAGCGAGCGAAGGGGATTTGGATTGGCGTCGATTTCGAGCAGGCCGTCACCTCCGACCGCGGCCAGCAGATGGGCCGAGGCCAATAGGCCGATGCCGCCGCCCAGATAGTGCGGACAGAAGCGCGCGCCCGCTGCCCGGATACGCCGCGCGACGGATACGCCGGCACTGAGGCCGCCCCATTTGGCGAGATCCGGCTGCACGACGCCGAGCACTTTTGCCGCGAGTGCCTGCTCGAAATTTTCGACGCCTGCGACGTTCTCGCCGCCGGCAAGCGGAATGTTTGTAGCCTGCTTCAGCCGCCGCCACTCGTGCCACGGCACATCGGCGCGAACGGGCTCCTCGACCCATCCAAGACGGAACTTTTCCAACTTCGGCAGCGTGTCGAGTGCCTGCTCGATGCTCCAGCCCTGATTGGCGTCGACCATGAGATGCGCGTCGGCGCCGAGCGTGTCTGACAGCGCTGCGAGGTTCGCCAGATCGCGCTCGCGTCCGAAGCCGACTTTCAGCTTGAAGGCGGTGTAGCCGGCCTCCTGCTTCGCCTTCGCCAGCTTTTCGGGCGAGTCCGGATTGAGGCCGCTGGCGTAGACGCGGATCGTCGGATTTCCGTCGCTTGCCAGATGTCGCCACAGCGGTTTGCCGGCGCGTCGCGCAACGAGATCCCACAAGGCTGTGTCCACGCCCGCGATGGCCTGGGCGAAGGGACCAGGCTCGGCGCTTTGAAGGGCGAGCACGGCCGTGCGGGCCGTCAAATGCTCGAAGGCTTCGATCGGATCGCGAAAGGAGCGGGCGAGGAGAGCCGGGGTCAATACGCTATCGATCAGGCGCGCGCGATGCTCGGCGCCCACGGCGGGGAAATTGCACCAAGCTTCACCCCAGCCGCGCGTACCTTGGTCGTCCTCGACCTCGACCATCACCATGGGACGGTCGCGCATGGTGCCGAAGGATGTCGTCACCGGCTGCTCGAGCGGGCAGCGGAAGACGCGCGGGGTAACTCGGCGGATGATCAGCTCTTGGCTCACGGCTTCAGGTCCATTTCCAGATAAAGGCAGTCGCCGCGATAGCATACTCGGCCGGATGTCCGTCGTCAGGATCTACCGGAGGGTTTGACCTGATTGCCTATCCCGACGACCACGGCTCAGGGACGATACTGATGTGAGCCGCCGACCTCAATCGAAGATACGCCGCGCAGCGTCGGACGGCTTGATGCCGCGGCGCGATGGCTTGGTGGTCTGGGCGAGCAGTCGCTTGCGCTGCTCCGAGGGATTGATGCCGTAGACGAGCTTGAACGTCTTGCTCAGATGCGCGCCGTCGGAGAATCCGGTGTCGGCGGCGATTGCGGCAAGGGAGAGATCGGAGCTCAGCATCCAGCGGGCGTGCTTCAGTCGCAGTCGAAGGTAGGCCGTGTGTGGAGCGCAGCCGACTTTCTCCTTGAACAACCGTTCGAGCTGGCGGGCGCTGGTGTGGACCTCGGCGGCGATCTTCGCCACCGGCATCGGCCGCGCCAGATGCTGTTCCATGATCAGCAGGGCGCGCGACACTCGATCGTTGTCGCCGGAAAGAGCCATCGGCGGTGCGGGCTGTGCCGCCGAGCCCGGCCGGGCACGATCGATCTGGAGAATATGAAGCGCCTTCTGCGCACTCGCCGGCCCGAGATGGCGCTCGACGAGAGATGCCGCGAGGTAGGAAACGCCGGTCCCGCCCGAGCACGTTATGCGATCGCCATCGGCGATATAGAGGCGATCGGCGATCGGCACCAGATCGCCGAACTCCTCGAGGAAGTCGCGATAGTGATACCAGCTGATGCAGCACTTGCGCCCATCGAGCAGCCCGAGCCGGCAGAGAATGAAGCTGCCCGTGCATACGCCGACGATCTTGGTGTTCGATCGCGCGGCATTGAGAAGGTATTCCTGCAGTTTGGCAGGGAGCTGCGGCCCGGTATGAAGCAGGCCTCCAACGACGACGACGTAGTCGAGATTGGCCGGGTCGATCAGGCCGGAGGTCGGGCTCACGAACGCGCCGCAGCTCGCGCGAATCCCGTTCTCCGAATGCGACATGATCTGCCACTGACACCGAATGGGCCGACTCTTGTCGCCGTCGTCAGCCGCGAGCCGAAGAACGTCGACGAAATTGGCGAATGCGGTCAGCGTGAAGTTGTTGGCCAGGATGAAGCCAACCCGCAGCGGTGTAGGTGCCTTAGGCACGTGCTCATTTACTCCCATGGGGAAAGGAAATTCCCGCAGTGGGGGTATGAATGCCCTCCCATGCCGGGTTTGGCAAGGCTGCGCCGCCGGTCGGCCGTGGCGATAAGGTTCGAGTGCGCTCAGTCGCCGTTCACGTCCCGTGCTGCCTCTTCGAGGAAGCCCTGGACGTACGGCACAAAGGATCGCCAGCATATGACGTGATAGAGCCGATCGGCGCCCGGCCGGAGCAGAACGATCTCTGCTTTTCCGAGCACTGTTCGCGTCGCGGAGCCCGCGGGAAAGGCGGCATCGTCGAGGTCGAGTGCCACGCCGGCATTGAGCACGATGGGCGCGTGCGTCCCTGACACCACGATCGATAAATTGCGATGGCTGATGTCGACGAGCGCGTGATGATGCCCTTCGAGCGCTCTGCCGATGGCGTCGGCCAGCGCGTCGTTGTCGCCGGGCGGCGCCATGAGCAGCCATTCGTCAGGGCCCAGGCGCGCCGCACGCCGCTCGCCGGCTGTGATCGCCGTATTGATGCGGCCCGTAAGATCGAAGCCGGCCGCCTCTCGAACGCTCTCGGCGAGCGCGGGCGCGATGCGCAGCGCGTACGACGTGCCGGCGTCGATCTTCGAGATCGCAACGCTGGATGTGCCGATCGATTGCTGCTCAGGCATGGGCCAGCTCCCCGTTGACGCGCTTGCCCTCGGCATCGAAGAAGACCGGCGGCGCGACCGTGACGGCGGCGAAGCCGTCATGCGTGGTGACGTGAAGCGTCTCGCCGACGCGGGCGCGTCCTCCCGATACAAGCGCGACTGCGATGGATCGGCCGCAGGCGTCGCTCCAATAGCTCGACGTCACGTGCCCCAGCATCTTCATCGGGATCGGCGCCTTCGGGTCCGCAACCACCTGCGCGCCTTCATCGAGCACGAGCCTCGGGTCCGCCGTGAGCAAGCCCACAAGCTGCTTGCGATCCGGAAGCAGCATATCCGAGCGCGAGAGCGAGCGCTTTCCGACGAAATCGCGCTTCGTAGCGGAGACCATGCCGCCGAGCCCCGCGTCGTCGGGCGTGACGGTGCCATCCGTATCCTGGCCGACGATAATGAACCCGCGTTCGGCGCGGAGCACATGCATGGTCTCGGTGCCGTAAGGCGTGATGCCGTGAGGTGCGCCCTGCTCGAGGATGGCATCCCAGACCGCGGGCATGTGTCCACTCGCCACGTTGATCTCGTAGCCGAGCTCGCCGGTGAACGACACGCGGAAAAGACGTGTGGGCACGCCGCAAATCCTGCCCGTTCGCATGGACATATGCGGAAATGCCGTCGGCGACAGGTCAATGCCTTCCACGAGCGGCGCGATCACGTCGCGCGCCTTCGGCCCCTGAACGGCAATGACGCCCCACTGCTCGGTCGTCGACGTCAGATAGACTTTCAGATGGCTCCACTCCGTCTGCAGGTAGTCTTCCATGTGGATGAGAACGCGGGCGGCGCCTCCCGTGGTCGTCGTCACATGAAAGCGATCGTCCGCGATCCGCGCGACGACGCCGTCGTCGAAGATGAAGCCATCCTCGCGGAGCATGAGACCGTAGCGACAGCGCCCCGGCGCGAGCTTCAACCAGGCATTGGTGTAAAGGCGATTGAGGAACTCCGCCGCGTCGGGCCCCACGACCTCGATCTTCCCGAGCGTTGAAGCATCAAATATGCCGACGCCCGATCGCACGGCTCGACACTCGCGACTGACCGCGGCGTGCATATCCTCGCCCGCGCGCGGGAAGTAGCGCGCCCTTCGCCACAGAGCCACAGGCTCGAACACCGCGCCTTGCGCTTCGGCCCAGTCGTGCAGCGGTGCCTTGCGCACAGGATCGAACAGGGCATCGCGCGCCTGCCCGACGATGGCACCGAAGGACACGGGCGTGAACGGCGGGCGAAATGTCGTCGTGCCGACCTCGGGTACGGTCTTGTCCAGCGTATCGGCGACAATACCGAGCGCGAGCATGTTCGACGTCTTGCCCTGATCCGTCGCCATGCCTGTCGTCGTGTAGCGCTTCACATGCTCGATGCTCTGGAAGCCCTCTTGTACGGCGAGCTTGATGTCCTTCACCGTGACATCGTTCTGAAAATCGAGGAAGGCGCGCACGCGGCCCTGATCGCGATCGGTCGGCAGTGCTCTCGTGCGTCCGATGTCGGTTCGCTGCGTGGCAACGACCGCAAAGTGCCTGCTCGTCGCCGCGCCCACAGCCTCGGCGCCGGCGCGCCAACCATCTGTCAGGACGCCATGAAGATCATAGGTGCCATTGGCCGCCCCGACTGAGCATTCGGACTGCGCCGAGGTGCCGGGCACGAATGCGTCGATGTCGTCGCGATAGCGCAAGCGACCGCGGGACTGCGAAAACAGATGCACGGCCGGCGTCCATCCGCCTGACATGGCGACGGCATCGCAAGGCAATGTACGGTGCGCGCCGATCGTTCCGGGCCCGCTCGTCGGAGCAACGATCAGGCCTGTGACGCGCTTGCGGCCGCGCGAGCCGATGATCGTATGACCGGTCAATACCTCTATGCCGAGGGCGCGCAACTCGCCGGCCTCTTCGCCGCATTGCGTCGGATCGCGAACGTCGACGAACGTCACGTCGAGTCCCGCAACCTTTGCATCCGCGGCAGCCTGATAGGCCGATGATGTCGCGCCGGCAAAGACGATCCGACGGCCGGGTGCGACCGCGTAGCGATTGATGTAGGCGCGCGCGCTCTCCGCGAGCATGATGCCGGGCCGGTCATTGTCGGCAAAGGCGAGCGGGCGCTCGTAAGCGCCGGCCGCGAGGATCACTTTCCTTGCGCGCACCTGCCAGAGGCGCTCGCGCGGACGCGTCGATGGCACCACCGGAAGATGGTCCGTGACGCGCTCGACCATCGCTATGTGATTGTGATTGTAGTAGCCGAACACTGTCGTGCGCGGCAGGATGATCACGCCGGCACGCGCGGCCAGAATTCGCAGTGTCTCCGCCAGCCAATCCTGCGCCAGGGCGCCATCGATCCGCGAGGTCCGGTCATGCAGCAGCGTGCCGCCGAGCTCCGCCTGCTCATCGGCGAGAATGACGCGTGCCCCACCGTCGGAAGCTGCGAGGGCGACGGCCATTCCCGCAGGCCCGCCGCCGACGACAAGCACGTCACAATGGGCATGCCGATGTACATAGCGGTCGGGATCATTCTCGGCCGGTGCGACACCGAGCCCCGCGACGGCGCGGATGGCGGGCTCATAGAGCCGATGCCAGAAGCTGCGCGGCCACTTGAATGTCTTGTAGTAGAAGCCGGCGACGAACACGGGCGCGAGCAAATCGTTGACCGCACCGAAATCCCAATCGAGCGACGGCCAATGGTTCTGCGACCGCGCATCAATCCCATCGGCCGCCTCGACGACGGTCGCGCGATTGTTCGGATCTCGCCGGCCGTCCCCGCGATCGACATCGAGGAGTGCATTCGGCTCGTCGGATCCGTGACTGAGCACGCCACGCGGGCGATGATACTTGAATGAGCGTCCGACCAGATGCACGCCATTCGCCAGGAGCGCCGAGGCGATCGTGTCTCCGGCGTAGCCATCGATCGTTCGGCCATTGAAGCTGAAGCGCACCGGACGTGTGCGGTCGATGCGTCCGCCATTGGCGAGGCGAAAAGGCTGCTCCGCGATACGCGAGGGCATCAACGTCCCTCCTTCATATCTTCAGGGCGGGCCTGCCCCATGACGTAAGTCTGCTCGAAGGCGTCGCTTGCCGTATTGCGGATCGCGTTGAACCAGCGCCCGCAGCCATGAACATGCAGCCAGCGCTCGGCGTGCCGCCCCTTCGGATTGCCTCGATAGTAGAGATATTCGGCCCACTCTCGGCTGTTCGACGCGGACGGATCGGCCGGACGGGCAATATGGGCTTCGCCGCCGCCGCGGAATTCGATTTCCGGACGCGCGCCGCAGTAAGGGCAATGGATCAGCAGCATGGGAGACCTCAGTGCGCCACAGCCGCGGCGGCGGCCTCGTCGATCAGGCGGCCGGTGCGGAAGCGATCGAGTGTGAAGGGCGCATTGATCGGATGTGGCGCGCCAGTTGCGAGCGTATGCGCGAAGACATGAGCGGAGCCGGGCGTCGCCTTGAAGCCGCCCGTCCCCCATCCGCAGTTGACGTAGAGGCCGTCGACCGGCGTGCGGCCGATGATCGGCGATCGGTCAGGCGTCACGTCGACGATGCCGCCCCATGAGCGCATCATGCGCATCCTGCGGAACTGCGGAAAGAGCTCGCAGATCGCGTCGAGCGTATGCGTGGTGATGTGGAGGCCACCCTGCTGGGAGTACGAGGTGTACTGGTCCGTACCGGCGCCGATGACCAGCTCACCCTTGTCCGATTGCGAGATGTAGGCATGGACTGCATTCGACATCACGACGCAGGGGAAGACCGGCTTCACGGGCTCGGACACCAGCGCTTGCAAAGGGAAGCTTTCGAGCGGCAAGCGGACGCCCGCGTGCCCCAGCACGACGCTGGTGTGCCCTGCGGCAACGACACCGACGCGCTTCGTCGCGATCGTTCCGCGCGTGGTCTCGACCCCGCTTATGCTGCCGTCCGGCGCGCGCGTGAACCCGGTAACCTCGCAGTTCTCGATGATGTCGACGCCGCGCGCATCGGCGCCGCGCGCGTAACCCCACACGATCGCGTCGTGCCGCGCCGTGCCGCCGCGCCGTTGCAGCGCGCCGCCCATGATGGGGTAGCGTGCGCCCGGTGAAATGCTCAAGGGTGGGCAGAAGGCCCTGCACTGCTCGGGCGTCAGCCATTCGTTATCGATGCCGTTCAGGCGGTTTGCGTATATGTGCCGTTTGAAGCTCTGCACGTCGTGCACCGAGTGCGCGAGCATGAGCACGCCGCGCGCGGAATACATGACGTTGTAGTTCAGCTCGCCCGAGAGGTTCTCCCACAGTTTCAGCGCGTGCTCATAGAGCGCAGCGCTTTCGTCGTAGAGATAGTTCGACCTGATGATCGTCGTGTTGCGGCCGGAGTTGCCGCCGCCGATCCAACCCTTCTCGAGCACCGCGACGTTCGTGATGCCGAACTCCTTGGCGAGGTAGTAGGCCGTGCCGAGGCCGTGGCTGCCGCCGCCGACGATCACGACATCGTAGGAAGCCTTCGGCTCGGGCGAGCGCCATTGCCGCAGCCAGCCACGATGTGCGTTGAAGGCTTCCGCAAGTAGGCTCGATAGTGAGAAGCGGCGCATGGTGAAGGAGCCCGATCGACTAGCCGAATGGAACCAGGAAACATAGGGGCGATCCAGTGCGACCATCCCGGATCAAGGCGACGTTCAATTGGAAAAATCCGACATTCTGTCGACCGTCGACGCATTGGTGAGCCAGCCCTCTAGATCCCTGACGCGTCGACGCCGTAGTCGGAGATGTGCAGCCATTCCGGCGTCGGCGGCACCGTCATGATCTGAATGTAGTTCTGGCCGGCTGTCTGGGCATAGGCGCGGGTTTCGACGACGAGCACGCTCGTGCCCTCCTTGATCTTGAGCACGGGATGCGTGCGTCCGCGGTGGGCTTCGACCCGCAGGTCGATCCCCATGCGCACGATGTCGAGACTGAGCTCACGCCGCAGGTTGACACCGACGATTTCCCGGCGACGACCGAGGACGCGATCGACCGGCGCCGCATCGATGTAGAACGCTGCGTACAGAGCGAACTCGCTGCCGATGCGGACCGCGCGCTCGATGCAGACGACCTCGTCGGAGTGCCTGAGGAATGCGCTCCAGGGACCGGAGCCCGAATGGCGCTTGATGCCGATCAGCTTCGGAAAGACCGGATGGAACGCTGCATCGGCATCCGATCGAAAGCGGAAGTGCCACGGCGTGTCGAGAATCTGCGAGGGTCGAAGCACGAACGTGCCCGCGCCGGCGCGTCGCTCCACCATTCCCTCGCGCACGAGATCGGCATAGGCGCGCTGCGCCGTTCCGAGGCTGAAGGGCGTGAGGCGCGCGAGTTCACCCTCGGGCGGCAGCTTGTCGCCGAAGCTCCAGAAACCCTCATCGATCGCGCGCGTCAGCGCTTCCCGCAACTGGAGATACTTGTGCGACTGGCCAGGGGCTGTGCGCTGATACTTCTTCCAGAAGAGGCGTGTTTGATCCTCGGTGGTGGATACTCGCACCATCGATTTGAGCCCTGCCTGCAGGTTGGCGTTGGGCGGACTGATAGCCCGGTCTCGTCGGCATGCCAAGACCGGACCGCAGGCGCTATCGTTCGAGCCCCCATCGCACGAGCGTGCGCTGTGCGATCGTGCGGAACACGACCTCCTCGACGAACAGGCCTATGAGGATGACTGTCATCAGGCCCGCAAAGACATAGTCCGTCTGAAGCTCGTTGCGGTGCTCGAAAATGAACCAGCCGAGCCCTCCGGATCGCGAGGCGACGCCGAAGACCAGCTCCGCGGCGATCAGCGTCCGCCAGGCGAAGGCCCAGCCGATCCTGAGGCCCGCGAGGATCGACGGGAACGCCGCGGGAACCAGGATTTTCCAGACATAGCTCAGTCCGCTCAGCCCGTAATTGCGTCCCGCCATGCGCTGCGTTTCCGAGACACCGAGGAACCCGGTCTGCGTGTTGAGCGCCACCGGCCACAGCACGGAATGAACAATGACGAAGACGAGGCTCGGCATCCCGAGGCCGAACCACAGCATGGCGAGAGGCAACAGCGCGATGGCGGGTAGCGGATTGAACATCGACGTCAGCGTCGACAGCAGGTCGCGGCCAAATCGCGTCGAGACGGCAAGCGAGGTCAGGGCGCCGGCGAGCAGGACGCCGAGCGCGTAGCCCGTCAGCAGGACCTGTAGCGAGGACCAGACGCGCGACAAGAGCAGGCCTTCGACCGTCGCGAGCCAAAGTGCGCGCAGCGTTTCGGCGAACGTCGGCAGCAGTAGCGGATTGTCGAGATAGCGAGCGTAGGCTTCCCATGCGCAGGCGAGGGCCGCGATGATTGCCGCGCGCCGCACCCAGTCGACGTTCGAAATCCGCTCGAGAGGTGAGAGGGCGCGTTCGACGGCCCCGAGATTCGCGGCGGGCAGAAGATCGTTCTCGATCTCCGGCCGTGCGCGGCGCGGCGCGAGCTTGCGGGCTTCACGCATGGGCGTCGTCCATCTGAGGCTCGTCGAAGAGCATTCTGTGGATGCGCTTCTGCAGGGTGGAGAAGGCTTCGCCGTCCTGGTCGCCGTGGTCGAAGTGATCGCAGTTGAGCTCGGCGCGCACGCGCCCCGGATGCGGCGACAGCAGCAGGATGCGCGACCCGATAAGGATGGCCTCCTCGATGGAGTGCGTCACGAAGAGCACGGTGAAATTGGTGCTGGCCCAGAGCTCCAGCAACTCGTCCTGCATGCGCCGCCGCGTCAGCGCATCGAGTGCGGCGAACGGCTCATCCATAAGCAGGATCGAAGGCTCCATGGCCATGGCGCGGGCAATGGCGACACGCTGCTTCATGCCGCCCGAGAGCGTATGCGGGTAGCTGTCCTTGAAGCGCGTCAGATTGACCTTCGACAGATAGAGGAGGGCGCGCTCGTTGGCTTCGCGCGCCGAGCACCGCTGTGTCGCAATAAGCGGGAACATGACGTTCTGCAGCACGGTCTTCCAGGCGAAGAGCTGATCGAATTCCTGGAAGACCATCATCCGATCGGGTCCTGGCCGGAGAACGGGCTCGCCGGCCAGGGTGAAGCTGCCTTCCACGGGCGGCAGGTAGCCGCCGATGCTTTTCAGCAGTGACGACTTCCCGCATCCCGATGGCCCGAGCACGATGAAGCGGTCGCCGGGATAGATGTCGAACGAGACACGATACGTGGCCGTGACGAGGTGCTGGCGCGTCTTGTATTGCAACGTCACGTCGCGCGCCTGCAGCAGCGGAGTGTCGTCTGCCGCAGGGAGCGCGGTCCGTTCGGAAGCGGCACCATCCGACAGGGCCGTGTGTCCACTGGCTGATGTCATGGCGTTCGCTCCTCGATGTGCCTCAGCTGCCTTTGAGGTCGTGGACGTTCGCGAAGAAGAGGCCCTTCCATCCGTCGGGCTTGTTCTTGATGCGCCCGGTCTTCACCATGTAGTCGACGAACGGCATCACCCGGCTCGGCGTCGCGCTGTACGCGATCATGTCCTCGTCGGACAGGATGGCCATGATCTGCTCCTTCGTGAGCTTGCTTTTGGTTGCGCGAATGAAGAGGTCCGCCGCGGCCGACTTGTCCGCATTGATGATGTCGATGGCCTCGGACAGGCCCTTGTAGGTTGCTTCGTAGAGCTTCGGATTCTTCTTCAGGAAGCTGTCGCGCGAGTAGGCGACGATCAGCGTATGGCGACCTCCGACCACATCGCTCGACTTCATGATCGTGCGGACGCGCTTGTCCGCTAGTTCCATCTGGATGAACGGAACGGTCGTGGCATGGGTCTTGACCTGCGCACCGCCCGAAAGCAGAGCCGCGACGCCATCGGGATGGCTCATGGACACGGTCAGGTCGTCGAGCTTCGTGCGATTGTCCCAGCCGAACGCGTCCGCGGCAGCCATCTGCAGAACGAGCGCGTGCTGCGTGCCGCGTCCCGCGGTCATGGCCACGCGATCCTCCGATGTCAGGTCGCGGATGGATTTGATGCGCGGATCGACGGTATTGAAGTAGATGGGCGTATCGGCGATCGCCATCATCCCCTTGATCTCGTCACGTCCGCGCGTGCGGTCCCACAAGTTGGCGAGAACGGTGCTGCCTGCCATGGCGACATCGATCGAACCCGAGATCAAGGCATCGTTGACCGCGGCGCCGCTGGCGATCGTTGCGACCTCCACCTTGGTGCCCGCCAGCCCCAGCTTCTCTCCCTGCTTCTCGATCAGCTTGCCGTCGATGGCGACGATGAGCGGCAGATAAGCGAGGCCGAACTGCTGCGCGATCCTGACCGTCGTCTCCTGCGCCATGACGACGCCGGGAAGCAGCGTCACCGCCATGGCGACGCATGTGGCTTTCCAGTATGCTGCACGCTTCATGCTGGTTCCTCTCTCGTCGTGGTGGGCTAGTTCAGCTTGTTGAGCTGCAGGTCGCCGATGGGTATTTCCATCAGGTCTTCACCGAAGAAGATGTTGCCCCGATAGATCGATCCCATCTCGGCAATGACGCGCTCGCGCGCGCCCGGCTTGTCGAACTGCTCGGTGATGTGGGTCGTGACGACGCTGCGCACGTTGGCATCGGCGGCAAGCTGCGCGAGCTCCATGTGGCCCATGCAGGAATCGGCAAAACCCTCGCTGAGCGCGGTGCCCGAGCGGTAGTGGCACATGTGAATGAGGACGTCGGCGCCCGCGGCGAGTGCTCTCATCGGCGGTGTTGGGCCACTGTCGCCCGAGTAGACCAATGACCGGCCTTCTGCCTCGATGCGGAAGGCGAGCGTGTCGAGATAAGGCCTGAAGTGCTCCGCTTGGCCGACGCGCAGTGTCCATCCGCGTCCTTCGATAACATCGCCGACCGCGATCTCACGCACGCGCGGTTGCGGCCACGCCCTCGGAAGCACGCCGCCCCGCGCCCTGTAGATGCTGAGACTGCAGTCGTGCTCCGTCCGGGCCGTAAGATCGGGGCCATACACGCCGTCACGCGAGAAGAGCTGCTCGGTCATGCGCCCGAGCGGCGGCGGCCCGAAGACCTGCAGGTCCGGGATCTGCCCTGCGCCCTGGTCCCATCTGGTGAGCACCATGCGTCCATAGTCGCCGCAATGGTCGTAGTGCAGGTGCGTGAAGAAGAGATGCGACACGCGCGTTGCGGGCACGCCAAGCTCGAGGAGGCGGTGATGGGCGCCGAAGCCATGATCCAGAACGATCACATCGCTTCCGATCTCGACGAGATATCCGGAGCACATGCGACGCAGTGACGGAGTCGGTGTCCCGGTGCCTAGCAGTCGAATGCGCATCTAAGGGCTCCGATAAGCGCTATATAGTGCTTAGGCTGCGGCCCCATGTGCGAATTGTCAACACGCTTTCGAGCGCGTGCACGAAATTCATGCGCACGAGCGGGCGAATGCGCTGCTCGGAAGCGTGTTTCTCGGCAGTGCAGTGTTCGCCTACGCCTCCAACCGCACGGCGAGGCTGCACAAGTGGAGCCCGCGCCTCGAAGCCACGGCCGACGTGTTGTTCCTCATCGGCCTGATCGCAATTGTCAGCCTCGTTCTACTGTTTGCATTGGAGCAAATTTGAATGACCAAGCATCGCTGCGATAGCGAAGGGCGTGCGCGAGGCACGCGCATGGATGGGATCGCCCCCGTCACGATCTTGCAGCTCATTCTCTCTGCAGCTGTCGGCATGATTGTTCATCGACAGACGGTGCCGAGCTGCGTTCAACGGCGTGTGGTTGTCGCGCTTTCGGCCGTGCGGCGGCGGCGATCGCTGGCGCGCGGGGCACGCGTGCGCAGAAAGGCTTCGACCTGCTCCGGCGAAAGCCGGTAGTGCCCCGTGATCTGATCGACGAAGAGCGCGTCCTCGAGCTGCGGTCCCCAGCCGCGATTGTGAATAATGAGCGGGCGACCAGAGGGCGCAATGCGATCGCTCACGATAGCGATGTGGAACTGCGAGATGCGCCCCTCCGGCCGGTGGTAGGTGACGATGTCGCCCGGCCGGTAATCCTCGGCGAATTCGGAGATCACAAGGCTCGTGCCGTGCCGTGTGAGGAAGCGGCGCACGACTTCGACGCGGCGATGGTCGATGCTGGGATCGCCGCGGCCGAGGCGCGAAGCATGGATCAGCTCCTGGAAGTCGATGTCGAGCGCGCGATAGGCGCGGATCACGACGTCCGTGCAGACGCCATAGAGCGGATGTGTGTCGCCACCGGGATAGGCGAGGCTGACATATCGCGCGTTGTAGATCACGAACTCGTCGGTCTGCTGTTGGGCGGCCGCGGCGAGAGCTCGACCGAAGTCCACGGGCGCAGCGACGCTCGACGTGGTCTGGATCTGATCGGGCATACATTGCGCCGGAGCAGCGACCATGCCGGCGACTGCGCGCGTCCGGGTATCGGGCTGGAGCGGCATGGCCTCGACGGCGAGGTCGCCGTGCCATGGCTCAGGCGGCAGCTCGGTCGCTGCGTGGGCCGTGCGCGTCGTGGCATCGGGCTGCAGCGGCATGGCCTCGATGGTGATGTCGCCGTGCCACGGCTCGAGCGGGAGCTTGGTCGCTGCGACGGTCGTGCGCGTCCGGGTATCGGGCTGGAGTGGCATGACCTCGACGGTGAGGTTGCCGTGCCATGGCTCGGGCGGCAGCTCAGCCGCTGCGAGGATCGTGCGCGTTGCGGCATCGGGCTGAAGCGGCATGGCCTCGCGGGTGAGATCGCCGTGCCAGGCAAGGGGCCGCACAAGATAGCGGGATGGATCGATCCGATAGCTCTGAAGGATGGCCATGAGGGCGAGCGGCAGCACCAGGATGGCGAGCGCCGGCCAGTCAATACGGCGGGGTGCCGGGGTCTGCACCTGAGTCCGTGGCGACGGCTCATGCCGTCGCGGGAGCTGCATGGCTACCTCGGGGAGGGCGTGCGCGGGCCGCTTCGATGGTGCTTGCCGCCCATTCTTCCGCCGGCCATCGGCCTTGCGGCGCCCATTGTTCTTCTTCACGCTCGAGCCCCCCGGCCGACCATTTCGGGGCCGCGCCGCCCACAGCTTGTGCCCGTTCGAGGATTATCCATGAAGGTGGAGGTGATACAAGTCGGGCGCGCAGAAAAACTGCCGTAACCGCGCGTCGGCATTCTGCTTGACGCCCAGGCGGATCACGGCAAACGTCCGCCACCTGTTGAATCACGCAACCGACGGACTGCCGCAACTTCATGGCCGGCCCGATCCTCAATTCTCTGCGTCTCGCGCGCGCCGGGCTGGTCCTGGCCCAGTATGGCGTGCGCTTCGTGCCGCAGGGCGTGCCCGTGCCGTGGCCGCTCAGGCTCGCGCGCGCGGCGACATGGCCGGTGCGCGTGCTGGCGTGGCCCTTTCGCCGCAATGAGAGCATGGAGACGCGCGTCAGCGCGGCGCTGACACGGCTCGGGCCGAGCTATGTCAAGCTCGGGCAGTTCCTCGCGACGCGCGCCGACGTGATCGGGCCGGACCTCGCGCGCGATCTCGCGAGCCTCCAGGATCGCATGGCACCCTTTCCGCAGGACGAAGCGCGCGCGGCCATCGAGGCGGCGCTCGGCGGGCGCGTCGAGGATCATTTCGCCGAGTTCGGGCCCCCCGTCGCGGCCGCCTCCATCGCTCAGGTGCACAACGCCGTCGTCATCGAGAACGGCGAGCGGCGCCACGTCGCGGTGAAGGTGCTGCGCCCCGATGTCGAGCGCCGCTTCAAGCGAGATCTCGACAGCTACTTCTTCGCCGCCCGCATGATCGAGCGCTTTCATCCGCCGACGCGACGGCTGAAGCCCGTCGCCGTTGTCGAGACGCTCGCGCGCACGACCGAGATCGAGATGGATCTGCGCCTCGAGGCGGCGGCGATCTCGGAGATGGCCGAGAACATCAAGAACGATGGCGCGTTTCGCGTACCGGGCGTCGACTGGAAGCGCACGGCGAAGCGCGTGCTCACGCTCGAATGGGTGGACGGGATCCCGATTGCCGATGCGGCGCGCCTCGAAGGCGCCGGACACGACCGTCGCGCGCTCGGCCTGACCGTGATCCAGTCCTTCCTGCGACATGCCATGCGCGACGGCTTTTTCCATGCCGACATGCATCAGGGCAACCTGATGGTCGATGCGGCGGGGAATGTCGTCGCGGTCGACTTCGGCATCATGGGACGGCTCGGCGCGAAGGAACGACGGTTCCTGGCTGAGATTCTGCACGGCATCATCACGCGTGACTACCGCCGCGCCGCCGAGGTGCATTTCTGGGCGGGCTATGTGCCGCCGCATCATCCCGTCGAGGTCTTCGCGCAGGCATTGCGCGCGATCGGCGAGCCCATCCAGGGGCGGCCGGCAGGCGAGATTTCCATGGCCGATCTGCTCGGCCAGCTCTTTGCCTACACCGAAGTCTTCGACATGCAGACCCGGCCCGAGCTGATCAATCTGCAGAAGACCATGGTGGTGGTCGAAGGCGTGGCGCGGGGGCTCGATCCGAACCTCGATATATGGACGGCGGCCGAGCCCATTGCGCGTGAGTGGGTCGAGAGCAATCTCGGCGCCGCGGGCGCGCTCAAGGATGCGCGCGAGGGCGCATCAGAGCTCGGGCGTCTGCTCGGCGACGTGCCGGCACTCCTCGGGCAGGCAGAGCGCACGCTGCTCGCATTGGCCGAGGCGGCGCGCAGTGGGGTGCGGCTCGACGATGAGTCGGTGGCGCGCCTGGCGGAGGCAGACGCGCGTGGAGCCCGCTCGAGTCGCGTTGCGCTCTGGATCGGCGCGCTGGCCCTCGTCGCAATCGCAGTGATGATGTGGCATTGATCGCGCCTGCGGCGCGAACAGGGCTTTCGCCCTGTACCCAACCGGGGGACACCCCCGGCCCCCCGTTTTTTGAGACTTGATAGTCGTGGCTGGCGAGTTCTAAAGAACGCACGACTTGCGGGG
>JAEWIJ010000108.1 GCA_023387235.1 Pseudomonadota bacterium | reverse complement strand
CGAGCGGGGCTTTCGCCCCGCACCCCAATCGGGGGGACACCCCCCGAAACCCCCGTCTTTTTAAGAATTTGGAGCGAGCCGCAAGCGCGACAAGTCCCTTCTCCCCGTCCTGTACGGGGAGAAGGTTACGATGAGGGGCGGCGGCATACACCGACGTACACACGATCACTTGTTTTCGCCGCCCGCATGGCCGAATCTCTCGACACAGGATCACGGTCCGCAATCGACAGGAGTACTTTTGTGCCCGAGCCGACGTACACGCCCCCTCCCGAGGATGCAGCCTGGGAGGCTCTCACGCCCGCCGCCGCCGGCCTGGATACGGAAAAGCTCGAAGCGGCCATCGCCTGGGCCGAAGCGTCCGAAAGCCCCTGGCCACGCTCGCTCTACTATCCGGACGGCCGCTATGTCGGAAACGTGGAGTGGAACGAGACCGGCCCGTGGAGCGAGATCACCGGCGTCGTGCGCCCGCGCGGCGGCCCCGCCGGCATGATCATGAAGGGCGGCCGCATTGTCGGCGAATGGGGCGACACGCGCCGCGCCGACGTGACGTTCAGCGTTGCCAAGAGCTACCTCTCGCTGCTCACCGGCATCGCCGTCGGCGACGGTCTTATCGGCAGCGTCGATGATCGCGTCGGCGCAACCGTGAAGACCGGCCACTTCGACGGGCCGCACAACGGCCAGATCACGTGGCGCCACCTACTCACGCAGTCCTCGGAATGGGACGGCGTGCTGTGGGAGAAGTCCGATCAGGTCGATCACTTCCGCCAGGTCGGCGGCGCAGAGAACAACAAGCAGAAAGGACAGCTTCGCGAGCGCCAGACGCCCGGCACGTACTACGAATACAACGACGTACGCGTGAACGTGCTGGCCTTCGCCCTCCTGCAGCGCTTCGGCCGCGCGCTCCCCGATGTGCTGCGCGAGCGCATCATGGAGCCCATCGGCGCCTCGCGCGATTGGGAATGGCACGGCTACTCGACATCCTGGACGGAAGTCGGCGGCAAGCGCGTGCAGTCCGTCTCCGGCGGCAGCCACTGGGGTGGCGGTCTCTTCATCCCGACGCGCGACCACGCCCGCGTCGGCCTCCTTGCCGCCAGCAAGGGACGCTGGGGCAATCGACAGATTCTACCCGAGGGCTGGATGGCGCAGTCGCTCGAGCCGTCGGCCTCGAACGACGGTTACGGATTTCTCTGGTGGTTGAATCGCGGTGGCCGCAACTACCCGAGCGCACCCGCAGATAGCTGGTTCGCACTCGGCGCCGGCACCAACCTCATCTGGATCGCGCCTTCTCAGGATCTCGTCGCTGTCGTCCGCTGGATCGACAAATCCAAGGCCGATGGCTTTTTCAAGCGGCTCATGGCCGCGATCGCATAAGCCTCGTCAACCGGAGGACATCATGCAGAAACTCGTCGATGAGCCTGTCAGCCTCGAGCGCGTCCGCGAGATCGGTGCTGCCTTCGCGCGCCGCGACGTCGATGCGATCGTCGATTGCTTTGCCGAGGACGGCGAATTCCGCAACGCCAAGGGCCCCGACGTCTGGGGCCAGACATACAAGGGCAAGGAAGAGATCCGCAGCTACTTTGTGCCCTTGTTCGCGAACAGCCCTGACGTGCAATGGAAGCACACGACCGAATACGTCGTCGGCAACCGCGCGGTCACCGAATGGCATCGCACGGCGACGCTACCCAATGGCCAGAAGCAGGAATGGCTCGGCTGCGACCTCTACACCTTCCGCGGCGACAAGATCGTGCGCAAGGATACCTACATCAAGGTCGTCGGCTGAGCCGCGCCCTCAGTCCGGAATGAGGCCACCGTCCACGTTGTAGGACTGGCCACTGATATTGCGGGCGCGGGGCGAGGCGAGAAAGACGACCATATCGGCAATGTCCTCGGGCTCGTTCGCGCGCCGCAGCGGCACGCCGGCCACTGCCCGCGCTTCCACGGCCTCGATGCTCATGTCCTCGGTCTTCGCCATGACCTTCACGATCTCCTCGTAGAGTGCCGTGCGCACGATGCCCGGGCACACCGAGTTGACGTTGATGTTGTGCGGGCCGAGCTGCTGCGCCGCCGTCTTCGTCAGGCTGATGACCGCCCCTTTGCTCGCCGCATAGATCGCATTCGACGTTCCCGGAAAGCCCTTCCCCGCCACCGACGCGATATTGATGATGCGCCCGCTCTTGCGCGGGATCATCTCGCGCGCGACGCGCTGCAGGCAGAAGAACACGCCCTTCGCGTTCACGCGGTGAATGCGGTCCCAATCCTCTTCCGTGAGATCCATGATGTAGGCGCGGCGCGTTACGGCGGCGTTGTTCACGAGCACGTCGATGCGGCCGAAGGTCGAAACGCTCTCGCCCACCATGCGGTCGATATCCGCAACACTGCCGAGATCGGCGCGGACGGTGTGCACACGCCGCCCCTTGGCCTTGATGGCATCCGCCGTACCGCCAAGCGTCTGCTCGTTGATATCGACCACCACGAGATCGGCGCCCGCATCGGCCAGCGCCAGCGCCGAAGCCCGGCCAATGCCCTGCCCCGCGCCCGTGACGATCGCGATCTGGTCCTTGAGGTCCATGAGCTGCTCTCCCTATGCATCAGGCCGGTCTCGCGCCCGCCTCGTCCCATCCTGCCATTCGGCCGACCCGGCATCCATAGGCGCGTTCTCCCGCACCTTCATGCCAGACCCGACAGACTTCGCGCTTGCTGCTGCACTGCACTGGCGGCCACAATGCCCGCGATCCCGCTCGCGCATCACGTGGCGGCCGTCTCGACGAAAACCCCCTCAGGAAAGTGATCCAACATGAACGCTCCCGCCCGCATGCGCGCCCTGCTCGCCAAGCCCGAGTTCGTCGTCATGCCCGCCGTCTGGGATGGCCTCAGCGCCAAGCTCACCGCCGGCGCGGGCTTCGAGACCGCGTTCATGTCGGGATCGTGCGTCGCGGCGAGCCGTCTCGGCGGCCCCGACCTCGACCTCATCTCCTTCGCCGAGATGTTCGACTCGTTCAACATGATCCGCGGTGCGGCACCCGACCTGCTCGTCCTCGCCGATGCCGACCACGGCTACGGCAATGCCATGAACGTGCAGCGCACGGTACGCGCCTACGGTCGTGCGGGCGCCGCCGCCATTCTCATCGAGGACAAGATCACGCCGCGCGCGCTGACGTCCGCCGGCAAGCCCTGCCTGCCGCGCGAGGAGGCACGCATGAAAATCCGCGCCGCCGTCCAGGCTGCGAAAGAGTCAGGTATTCTCGTCATGGCGCGCACGGATTGCCGCCCCACGGCCGGCATCGACGAGGCCGTCGCCCGCATCGAGATGTTCGTCGCCGAAGGCGCCGATATCCTCTTCCTCGACTCGCCGGCCGATGAACCCGAAGTTCGGCGTGCCGTGGCGGCCGCAGCGGGCCGCCCATCCTTCGCCGTACTTTCTCCCGGAGCCCCGCGCGAGACGCCAAGCCAGTCGCGTGCCGCCGAGCTCGGCTTGAAGATCGGCACGTATCCGACGGGCATGCTCTCGCCCGCCATCGCCGGCATGAAGGCCGGGCTCGCTGCCCTCAAAGCCGGCACGGCCGAGGCCGCCGGCGCGCTCTCGCCCGCCGAATTCCGCTCGACGCTCGGCTACCAGGACTACGAAGCCCACGCCAAGCAGTTCAACATCGGCTGAGCGGCTACGCTGCTCAGCGATAGAACACCGTCGGCAGCCAGAGCGTGAGCTGCGGGACGAGCGTGATCGCGACGAGCACGACCAGCAGCGGCCCCATGAACGGAAGGACGGCGCGAACCGTCCTCTCGAAGGGCATGTTGGCCACCTTCGACAGCACGAACAGCACCATGCCGACCGGCGGCGTCAAAAGCCCGATCATCAGGTTCAGCACCATGATGATGCCGAACTGAACTGGATCGATCCCGACCTTCAGTATGATCGGCATGAGCACGGGCACGAGGATGGAGATCGCAGCGATCGTCTCCATGAAGCAGCCGACGACCAGCAGGAGAACGTTGATGATCAGCAGGATCAGCAGCGGATCTGTCGTAACCGACAGCATCGCGGCCGCTACCGTCTCCGTCACGCGCGTCGTCGTCAGCACCCAGCCGAAGAGCGATGCTGCGCCGACAATGATCATAACGGCGGCCGTGGTCTCGATCGTGTCCATCGTGACCTTGTAGAGCTGCCGCCATGACAGCGAGCGATAGAGCACCGCGCCGAGGAACATCGCCCACGCGCACGCCGCCACCGCCGCTTCCGTCGGCGTGAAAAGGCCAAACGACATGCCGCCGATGATGATGGCCGGCGTCAGAAGTGCCGGAAATGCGCTGACGAACGAGCTGATGAGGCGGGCCACGCGAAAGGCCTGATCGCGCCCGATATTGTGGCGGCGCGCGTACCAAGCGACATACACCATAAGGCACGCTGCCATCAGCAGCCCGGGCACGACGCCCGCGATGAAGAGCTGCCCGATCGACGTGTTCGCCATGACGCCGTAGATCACCAGCGGCAGCGAGGGCGGAATGATGGGACCGAGCGTGGACGACGCCGCCGTGATGCCAACCGCGAACTCGTCGTGATAGCCATGGTCGCGCATTGCCTTGATTTCGATCGTGCCTAGGCCGCCGGCATCCGCGACGGCCGTGCCCGACATGCCCGCAAAGATCACGGACCCCGCGACATTCACATGTCCTAGGCCACCGCGCAGCCAGCCGACGGCCGACATCGCGAAGCTATAGATGCGGTTGGTGATGCCGGCGGAATTCATGAGATTGCCGGCCAGTATGAAGAACGGCACGGCGAGCAGCGGAAAGCTGTCGACCCCGCCAGCCATGCGATGCAGCACCACGAAATCCGGGATGCCGGCAACGAAGTGCGTGTAAACGAGCGATCCGAGCCCGAGCGACACGAAGATCGGCACACCGATAAGCAGGGTGACGAAGAAGACCGAGAAAAGCAGCGTCATGGTATGGCTTTCAATCGATGATCGTCCGCTCGGCGTCGGCTTGCGGACGCCAGCCACGCCGCGCATTGCCGATAAACCCCATGACAGCGCGTGCCAGCATGGCGAAAATTGCAATCGAGATCGGGATGTAGACCCAGCTCATCGACGCATCGATCATGGTCATGCGCTGGATTTGCATCCGCTCGACAATCGAGAACGAGAACCACGCCAGAAGAGCGATGAAGCCGACTGTGAGCACGTCCACCACGAAACGCAGGACCTGCCCGCCCAGTCCGGGCAGGTAGGACTCGAGAACCTCGACCGCGATATGCGTGCGCTTGCGCGTCACCGTAATCGCACCGACGAAGGTCAACACCATCAGGAAATAGCGCGCGACCTCTTCGGTCCACGACAACGAGTCGTTCAGCAGATACCGCGTCACGAACTGGGCAAACACGATCAGACTCAGCGCCCAGAACAGCGCCATGCCGATCCAGTCCTCAGGATGCCAGGAGATCGTGACCTCCTCGTCCTCGACCAGCGGCATGACGGCGTCCGGTTGCTCTTCCGGCCGGGTGGCAGTGGACATGGGTAGCTCTTGATGCAGGAGAGAGGATTGGGCCACAGATCAGCCCGCCGGTGAAGATCGTCCCTCCACCGGCGGGCGTGCTCACGAACCGCTTCTTATTTCAGCGCCTGAAGCGCGTCGTACTCGGCCTTGCTCCAGCCGGCGCCCGCCGCAGGGTCGTTATGCAGCGGTCGCGCCGCCTCGATGAACGGCTTGCGATCGACCTCGACAACCGTCTTGCCGAGCTTGCGGAACTCATCGGCAAGCTTCTGCTCGGAAGCGCGGATCTGATCGGTCGCCTTGACGGCGGTCTCCAGCAGCACCTCGTTGAAGACCTTCTTGTCGGCATCGGAGAGCTTGGGCCACACGTGGCTGCCGACAATGGTCAGCAGCGACTCGGTGATGTGCCCCGTCAGCATGATGTGCGTCTGAACCTCGTAGAACTTCTTCGCCATGATCGTCGGCAGCGGGTTCTCCTGGCCGTCGACCGTCTTCTGCTGAAGCGCGAGATAGACCTCCGCGAACGCGATCGGCGTCGCATTCGCGCCTACCGACTTGGTGAACATCAGGAAGAGCGGCGCCGGCGGCACCCTGAGCTTCATGCCCTTCATGTCCGCCGGAACCTTGATCTCGCGGTTCGCGGTGACATGACGCTGGCCGTAGTACGTGAGCGCGATGACCTTGTGCTTCGTCTTGTCCTCGTAGCCCTTCGCGATATCGCGAAAGAGCGAAGACTCGCGATACGCCTTCCAATGATCGAAGTCACGCAGCACGAACGGCGCATTGGTGATCGCAACCGGCTTGTGGATGGACCCGGCAAACGCGACGCCGGTGTAGATCATGTCGACCGTGCCGAGCCCGAGGCCCTCGTTGATCTGGTTCTCGTTGCCGAGCTGCGAAGCCGGAAACACCTGGATTTCATAGCGACCGCTCGTGCGCTTCTTGATCTCCTCGGCGGCCCACTCGGCTTCCTTGTGATAGGGCTCACCTACCTCGTACACGTGAGCCCACTTGAGTTTCGTCTGCGCGCTCGCGGGCGATGCCACCACCAGCAGGCAGCTCAAGGATGTCGCCAAGGCTCCAATGATTTTCATGCGCTTTCCTCCCATGGATTTTCGGTTTCAGGATCTTGTTGTTCTTCGACTGTCACTTCGTTCGGCTCACGCGCTCCGATCCCGCACGCGTCGTCTACTGTCTCGATATCCTCCGCTTTTCAGGGCTAGATATTCCTGACGCTCATCCGCCATGCCGCGATAGCGCTGCAGGCTCTTCGTCAAGTGCGCGCGCATGGCATTTCGCGCATCTTTGCTGTTGCCGCTGCGGATCGCCTCGACAATGCGCGCATGGTCCTTCTGGATGCGCTCGAGATAGGCGCGCTGCTCGGCCTCGGAAGCCTCAGCGGCGCGTATGGTCTGGCGCGGAATGAAGTGCCGCCCGAGAAAATCGAGAAAGCTCGCAAACTGCGGGTTATGCGTCGCCTGCGCGATGGCGCGATGCAGCGAGAAATCCTCCGCGACTGCAGAGCCGCCGGAGGCGACGGCCGTGTCGATGTCCGCCAAGGCTGTCGCGATCTGCGCGATCTGGCGTCGATCGGCCCTCTCGGCAGCCAATGCCGCCGCTTCCACCTCGACCGCCAACCGCAGCTCGAGCACGCTCACCACATTGGAGATGGAGCCCGGCTCGTCCTTAGGCCCGGAGACAATGCGGAAGGCAGTCTTGTGCGCTTCCGTCGCGACGAAGGCGCCGAGCCCCTGTCGCGTGACCACCAGCCCCTCGGCACGGAGCGCCGCAACCGCTTCGCGAACAACGGTCCGCGACACACCGGTCGCTGCCATGAGCTCGAATTCCGTCGGTAGGCGCGCGCCGGGCGCCAGACGTCCGCTGCGGATCTCATCGGCGATGCGCTCGACGAGCTCGTCAACGAGATTCCTGCTCGGACTCAGCGGCTTGAGGAGCGACATCGGTGCTCGACCCGACCCTGTGCTACGCAATTGTCAGGTCATCGTACAACTGGGTCGGGTGTCCGGCAAGCGCCATGGACGAAAGTATGAACCGATGAATTCCAGGCCTCCCCGCAGCGCGGGCGAATAGCGGCCGCGGGCGCCTGCGGCCCGTGCGTGCACTACGAGAGCTCGGACCGCACGATAGCGGCACCATCCGCGAGCGCCTTCAGCTTCGCGAAGGCGAGTTCGCGCGGCATGTACTTCATGCCGCAATCCGGCGCCGGCACGAGCTTGTCCGCCGGCACGAACTTCAGGCCCGCGCGAATGCGCTCCGCGACCGTCTCCGCCGTTTCGGCGTTCTTGTCGCCGAGATCGAGCACGCCGAGCATGACCTTCTTCGGCGCGAGCTCCTTGAGAATGCCGAGGTCGAGCTTGGGCTGTGCTGCCTCGATGGAGATTTGCTCGGCCACGGTATCCGCCAGCTCCGGCAGGAAGGAATAGCCGACCGGCTTGGTCGAGCCCGGCACGACCGCCGCATAGCCGAAGCAGAGATGCACGACCGTCGGCACCTTGATGCCTTCGAGCGCGCGATTGATCGCCTTGATGGCAATGCGCTTCGCCGCGTCGGGATCATTGCGCAGCCACGGCTCGTCGAGCTGGATGACGTCGGCACCGGCCTTCACGAGATCATGCGCCTCCGCATTCACCGCTGCGGCATAGTCCATGACCATCTCGTCGGCGTCCTTGTAGAACTCGTTCTTGGCCTGCTGGCTCATCGTGAAGGGGCCCGGCAGCGTGATCTTCGCGAGCCGGTCGGTATTGGCGCGCAGGAAGGCCATGTCCCGGGTTTCGACCGGTCCCCTGCGGCGGATCTTGCCGACGACGCGCGGCACCGGCGTCGCGCGATTGCCCGTGCGCGCAATGACCTCGCCCGCATCGTCCGCATCGATACCCTCGAGCGCCGTCGCGAAGCGGTTCGAATAGCTCTCACGACGCGCTTCGCCATCGGTGATGATGTCGATGCCGGCGCGCTCCATGTCGCGGATGGCGAGAATGGTCGCGTCATCCTGCGCCTGCTCGAGCTGCGCCTCCGGAATGCGCCAGATATTCATGCGCACGCGCGGCACGGACTTCGACAGCATCTCGCGGTTCACGAGCCAGTCGGGCTGCGGGTAGCTGCCGACGACGGTCGTTGGCAGGATCTTGTTGGCCATGGCTTGCTCTCCCTGCGGGATCTCGAGGAACGTTCAGGCTGCTGCGGGCGCCGGAGCACCTTGATTGACAGTGCGTGACGGCGAGGACTGCGCTTGCTGCTGGCGGCCGGCCGACTGCCACACCACCATGCGCCGCTCCAGCCGTCGCGCCAGGATGTCATACGCCACCGACAGCACGAGAATGCAAAGTATGCCCGCAAACACGCGAGGACTATCCAAAATCGTGCGGTTGAGCGTCACGAGATAGCCGATACCGGCCGAGGCCGTCAGCATTTCCGACACGACGACGCCGATGATCGCCAGCGCGCCCCCGAGGCGCAGGCCGCCAAACACCGTCGGCAACGACGCCGGGATGATGACCTTGGTGATCTGCTGGGTGATCGTCGCGCCCATGCTGCGCGCGGCGAGCAGGAACTGCGGATCGATGGTGCGGATGCCGGCAGCCGTCGAGAGCATGACCGGAAAGAAGCCGTAGATGCCCGCAAACATGATCTTCGACTCCGAGCCGATGCCGAACCACGCCGTGAAGATCGGATAGAGGATGACGATCGGAATAGCATAGAGGCTCGAAAATACGGGAAGCAGCAGATCGCGCAGAGTCGCGATGCCGCCGATGGTCGCGCCCGCGACGATGCCGAAACCACACGCGATCACCATCGCCAGCACGACCTCATAGAGCGTCACGAGAAGCGCCGCCCAGTACTTGTCGAGATCGACCCAGAGCACATAGAGCGTCTTCGAGAGGCGCGGCAGGAACAGCTCAGGCAGCATCCCTGTCAGCGGGATCACTTCCCACAGGACGAGCAGGGCGATCAGTATGCCCCAGCGCACGGTCTTGGGATCGGGACGTCGCATGGCGGGCCTCAGTGGGACTTGCGGATCTGCTGCCAGATACGGTCGCGCAGGCGGCCGAACGTGTCTGTCGCCATCATCTCGTAGGTGCGCGGACGCGGCAGGTCGATCTCGATGTGATCGATCATGCGGCCGGGCCGCGGCGACATCACATAGACCTCGTCGGCCAGATAGACGGCCTCCGTCAGGCTGTGCGTGATGAAGACCACCGTCTTGTTGGTCGTCTCCCAGATGCGCAGCAGCTCATGCCCCATGGTCATGCGCGTCTGCTCGTCGAGGGCGGCAAACGGTTCGTCCATCAAGAGCACGGGCGGATCCTGCACGAGGCCGCGCGCAATCGAGACGCGCTGCTTCATGCCGCCCGAAAGCTCGTGCGGGTAACGCTCGCCGAAACCCGTGAGGCCGACGAGCGACAGCATGGGATCGGACCTGCGTCGACGCGCCTCGCGCGACATGCCGCGCAGGCTCAGCGGAAACTCGATGTTGTCGAACGTCGTGAGCCACGGGAAGAGGCTCGCCTCCTGGAAGATGACGCCGACGCGATCCGGATCGGGCTTTGGAATGGGCGCGCCGTGGATGTCGATCCGCCCCTCCGTATGATCGCGCAGACCCGCCATCATCATGAGGAGCGAGGTCTTGCCGCAGCCGCTCGGACCGACGATGACCACGAAACGGCCCGCACCGACCTTCATCGAGACGTTGCTCAGCGCCGGCACGCCGCCATCCGGACCCGCATACACGTGGCTCACGCGATCGATCTCGATCGCGGCACCCGACGCCTGGGTTGCCTTCATGTCCGCCACGTACTGCATCGAGCCTCCATCAAGCGTACCATTTCGTTGAATGCGATCGCGACGACGGACAGCATGATCACGCCGGCGAAAAGCTGCGGCATCTGGAAGTTCTCGCCCCAGTTCGAGATCAGATGCCCGATGCCGGTTCGCGAGGCGTACATCTCCGCGATCATCACGCCGGTGAAATTGAAGATCATGGAGATGCGCAAGGTTTCGAGCAGCACCGGCATCATGCTCGGCACGTACACGCGCCGCAGAATCTGCATGGGCGTCGCCCCGAACGAGCGCGCGACGAGCACATAGTCGGACTTGACGGATTCGACCGCCGCCGTCGCGCTCATCAGGATCACGAACGCCGTCGTGAACGCCGCATACGCGACCTTCTGCTGAAAACCAATGCCGAAGATCAGGATGAACATCGGCAGGAAGATCGATTTCGGGATGCTGAAGACGTAGAACAGCATCGGCTTGAAGATGGCGCCCGCGTAGGGGAACTCGGCGATCGCAACGCCGGCCGCCGCGCCGATCGGCACGGCAATGATGAAGGCGACGATCACCTCGAGCGCCGTGATCAGGATGGCTTCCTGCACCACGGGCCGCGCGATCTGCGTCTTCAGCATCGCCAGAACTTCGCTGAGCGGCGGCAGCAGCATGGGATTGACGGTACCCGTGCGCGGCATGATCTCCCAAGCGCCGAGAACGACGGCCAGGATAGCCAGTCGCACGAGTATGATTTGCCAGCGTTTCACCACGAGCCCCACATGGCAGGAGCTTCGAACAGCGCCGGCTGTGCAATGCCTTGCACAGCCGGCAACGACCTATCTGCAAATCCGGCTCAAACCTTGGTCGGGACCGGCTTGAACTTCTCGACGAAGACCTCTTTCGGCTCCGCGAGCTCCTTCATGCCGATGAGCCGCGCGTTGTCGAGAGCCCGCTCCACCCACTCGAGCTTGAACTCGCCGGTCCTCGAAATGTGCTTCAGGTTGCCGTCGAGCTCGAAGGCCGCGATCTTCTCCGGAATCTCGTCGATCTCGGCAACCAGCTTCACCGCGGCATCGCGGTTCTTGTCATCGACGAGGAAGGCAACGCCGCCGTAAAGCGCGTTTACGGCCTTCTGCACGACCTCCGGCCGCTCGTTGATGACCTTGTCCGTCGCGATCCAGCTTCCGGTGGAATGTGCCGGTACCGCCTCGCCGTAGTTGATGATCGTGCGCGCGACCTTCTCGTCGACGACCTTGAAGGTCAGCGGCGAATAGAGCACGGTCGCATCGATGTTCCCGGTGAGCATGTTGGGCACGAGACCGCCACCACCGAGCGGGACGCGCGTGAACTGGACCTTGTGCTCGGCGATCGTCCACAGCGCGAGAATGTCCGTTCCGGAGCCGGCCGACGTGATGCCGACCTTCTTGCCTGCGAGATCGGCCGGCTTCGTGATCGGCGAGTCCGTCTTCACGACCAGCTGCCAGCCGTAGTAGCCGTTCGCCGCATTGGCGACGCAGCGCGCATTGACACCGCGCTTGAGCCCGCCCGCCACGCTCATCGTCGAGTTCATGACGATGTCGGCCGCGCCCGCTGCGAGCGCCTCAAAACCTTCAGCACCGCTGCGATAGATCGTCAGCTCGGGCTTCAGCCCTTCCTTCTCGAAGAGCTTTTGGCGAATGGCCGTTTCCGCGATGATCGTCGGATAGTACGTCTTCGTCGGCACGCCGATGCGCACCACATTCCCGCCCTGGGCACGCGCGACCCACGGCATGGCAACGGTGGCGCCGAGACCGGCGAGCACGGTACGGCGCTTGAACTTGGCAGTCGTAAGCAGTGGCTTGTCAGCCATTTTGACTTCCTCCCGGAGTGCTTGTTATGTGGACAGGGCGACGTTGAATCCCATGCCCTGCTTGCACTCACCTTAGCCTGTCAGGGAAGCGGAAAACAATATGGCCCGCGCCGCCCGGGCGGCAGGCGCACTCCGCACACGGCGGAATTGTCGGCTGTGTGCCCATCAGCGGCTCGCGCGCCGATCAATCCGTCAGAGCACTCTGCGGGCAGGCGCCTGCTCGCGCTCGAGGCGGTCGATCTGATCGCGCTGCGCGGCGGCGCGTACGAGACGAGCCCCCCGCTTCTTGAACCAGACGTAGATGCCGGTCGCCGACAACAGCGCGACGACGAGCCCCATGAACGACAGGAACGCGCGCCCGGGAATGCCTGCGATGCGTCCCGAATGCAGCGGGAACTGCAGCTGCATGAAGATATCGGCCGCCGTGCCTTCCCAGGGGACGCGCCCGCCCTGAAGCGCACCGGTCGCGCCATCGACGAAGATCATCTTCACGCCCATGCCGCCCGATCCATGATCGTCGCCGGGTTGAAAGAAGTTCACCGCATAGAGACCGTGGAGCCGCCCATAGAATATCGAGCCGGCCGGCTCCTCCCAACTACGCTCGCGCGCAACGCCGTTCGCGATCTCGAGCGCCTGCTCCGACGACAGCTTCGGCGCGATCGGCTTGTTGAGCGCGGCGGGCGTGCGATCGTCGAATGCGTCGGGCGTCAGCGACGAAAGGCGACTCAGAATGGGCCGGACAACCTCGTTGTTGAGGTTCATGGAAATGGACGTGAAGGCGAGGATGAACAACATCACCCAGAGCCACAGTCCGAAAGCACGATGAAGATCGAGATTGAGCCTATATGTGCTGGCGCCGCGCTTGATCTTCCAGGCCGGCTTCCAGCGCTCCCACCATGTGCGTCGCGCGCTGTCCGAAGTCGCGCGATCTGCATCGACGCCGTTGGCCGTCTGCGCGCCTCTGCGCGGCAGCGTCAGATAGAAGCCGACAAAGCTGTCGAACAGCCAGACGATGCCGACAATTCCCATGAACCAGTAGCCCCAGCGATCGATGCCCCAGAAGTCGGGAATGTGCATCGAATAGTGGAGCTTGTAGAGAAACGGCAGCAGGTTCTCGGTGTCGAGCGAGACTTTGCCCCAGTAGCGCCGCCCGACAATTTCGCCCGTCGCGGGCTCGACGAACACCTGATTGTACGGAACGCTATGAAGCTGCCCGGTCGCGGTATCGACGCGCGGCTCGACGAAGACCTTCGCGTTGTGGCCTGCCTCGTAGGTCAGCGGAAAGAAGGTCGCCTGGATCTTCGGATCCGCAGCCTCCACGCGGCGCACGAGTTCGAACGGCGACACGGGCGTCCCGGCGACCTTCGAGTCGAACAGGTGCGGGTTGAGCCATTCGTCGAGCTCGTGATCCCACGAGATCACCGCACCGGTCAGGCCGGATATGAACAGAAATACCCCGATGAAGAGGCCGGCCCAGCGGTGTACGACGGCGAAGGTGGCCCGCATGGTTATCCTGGCTCGCGGATGACGCCTACAAACTTGACTCCGGCTGGATAGAATATCCTGAACGAAAAAGCCAGACCCGCGCGATGCCGGCCCGGCTTTTTCGAGAGCCTCGGGAGTTCGCTAAGGCTCAGAATTTGATCGTCAAATTAGTGATCACTGTTCGGCCCATGCCCCAGAAGCAGTCGCCACGGTCCAGGCACGTGTTGAAGTAGTGCTTGTCGGCGAGGTTCGTGCCGGTGACCTGCCAGCGCCATTTGTCGTTCTCGTAGGCGAACATGGCATCGAAGAGCGTGACGCCCGGCGTCTTCACGATGTCGAAGCCGCCCCACGAGTCGCCGACGTAGCGCACGCCGGCGCCGGCCGAGAAGCCGTTCACGCCGAACATCTCAAACTTGTACTTGCCCCAGAGCGACGCCTGATGCGCGGGAACCGTTGCGAGGCGGAAACCTGCATCGTCCCCCTTGGTCGCCTTCGCATCCGTGTAAGAGTAACCACCGATGATATCGAGATAGTCGGTCAAGGCGCCGACGAACTCGATCTCCGCGCCGCGTGTGCGCGCCTCGCCGACGGCACGCGGGATCACACCCGTACCGTAGACGAGCCGGTTCTTCTCGGTAACCTCGTAGATCGCGCCGTTGATCGCGAACCTGGGCGTCGGATTGTACTTGAAGCCGAGCTCGTACTGCTCGCCCTCGTAGGGCGCGCAAGCCGGCACACAGCCCGCGAGATACTGCGGATTGAAGGACTGCGCGAACGAGATGTACGGCGTCAGGCCGAACGGCAGCTTGTACATGAGCGCCGCGCGGTACGTGTTCTTGGAGACATCCTCCTTGTCGCCACCGTCCACGTCGTTGTCGGCCCAGTCGCGGCGCGCGCCGAGCAGCGCGATCCAGTTCCCGTAGCGCATCTCGTTCTGGACATAGATGCCAGTCTGCGTTTGCAGCTGATCGGGCCCATCGATGAGCGGCGGCGGAATGATCCCGTTGTAGACGGGGTTGTAGAGATCGAACGGGTTGGCGTCATACCCGTCGGCGAACTTCTCCTTCTGGGAGATCCGGCGGTAGTCGACACCGACGATCAGCTTGTGCGCGACATCGCCGGTCCAGAATTTGAACTCCGCATTCGTATCCGTCGTGAAGTTGTCGCGCACGACATCATCCATCCAGATGTATCGCGAGACCGTGCGCAGGTCCGGGCTGAGCGACGCCCAGTCCGGATACATCGAATGGTATTTGTTGTCCGTGTGCCAGTAGCGCATGTTCTGGCGCAGCGTGACGGCATCGTTCAGCTTGTGCTCGAAGATGCCCGAGATCGAGGTCGTCTCCGTCTTGTATTCGTCGAAGCCCGGCTCGCTGACGAAGCGGCTGCGCGATATGCGCTGGCCGAGATAACCCGGGAAGATCGTCCCCTGATGCGGCAGGAACGACGTCATCGTGCCGGAGTCGTCCTTCTGGTAGCGCGCCAGAATGGTCAGGATCGTGCTCGTGGATGGCTTGTAGGTGATCGACGGCGCGATCAGAACGCGATTGTCATCGACGAAATCCGTCTGTGCGTCCGAGTCCTGCCCGACGGCGATGAACCGGTACAGCCACTTGCCGTCCTCGGTAAGCTTGCCGGTCATATCCGTCTGTACGCGCTTGCGGTCGAAGCTGCCGTACTCGACACCGATCTCGCGGTGCGTTTCCTCTTGCGGCCGCTTGGAGATGGCGTTGACGAGACCGCCGACGGACGTCTGCCCGTAGAGCATCGACGACGGCCCTTTGAGGACCTCGATGCGCTCGAGCGTGAAGGGATCGAGGCGGCCCTCACCGAAGCGCCACGCGTCGGAATAGCGCAAGCCGTCGAGGAAGACATCGGGATCGCCACCGCGCACGCGCGGGAACTCGCCGCGGCTATCATTGCCGTAGGCATCCGCATACACACCCGGCACGTAGCGCAGCGCCTGCTGCACGCTCGTCGCACCCTGGTCGCGGATCTGCTCCGCACCGATGACGGAGATCGACTGAGGCGTCTCGTTGAGCGGCGTGTCGGTCTTGGTGGCTGTCGCCGAGCGCGTCGCGCCATAGCCGACGAACGGGCCCGTCGCCGTTTCAGGGCGCGGCTCGGGCGCGACCGGCGGTGGTGGCGGCGGCGCGGGAGCGGGCCGGGCCTGCCTTACGGGCGCCGGCTGTTTCGTGGATTTCTTCGCCCGCTTTGCCTCCACCGGCAACTGCGGGAGCGTCACTGGACCTGATGATGGCGGCGGGGCCTGTGTGGCCGGTTGTTGAGCCAGCGCGCTGCCAGCCACGATAGCGACGGCTATGCCACCGGCGCCCAATTTCAATGCGAATGCACGCGAACTCATCTGCCGCCCCCCGCGGTAAGCTGAGTATTCCTCTGGCTGGCGGGCGGCTGCTGGCTGGCTAGCTCAAGCCAAATTCATGAGTCTCGCTATTATTGTATACTCCTCTGATCAACATTACTGCTGTTCAGCACGAGATGTGTCCGGCGCGCACCAATAGTGTGACCTCCCAAGAATTCCCCCTTGGAAACATCCTACGTCGCAGCCTTAGGCCGTCTCGATGCCGTCGCGCATGAGGCCCCAACGCATGGTCGTGCGCTGCTCGATCGGACGCAGAATGAAGCGATCCATGAGCAGCCATGTAATGCCGATGGCCAGCATGCCGACCACGATGCGGGCGGACTGGAAGTATTGCTGGGCGTTGAAGATCGCATAGCCGATGCCATCGGTGCTGGCGATCATCTCGCCGCCGACCAGCGAACGGAAACCGAATGCAATGCCGAGACGAATGCCCGTCATGAGGTTCGGCAGCGTCGCCGGAAAGATCACGTGCGTGATGACGTCCATGCGCCGCGCGCCGAGCGTCTGAACCGCTTCGATCAGCACGGGCTGCACGGTGCGGATGCCGGTCAGCAAGTTGTGCAGTACCGGAAAGAAGACCGACATGACGATGATGAAGGTCACCGCCCCCTGCCCTAGCCCGAACCAGAGAATGGCGAACGGTATCCATGCGAGGCCGGGAATCGCCTGCAGGAGATTGACCAGCGGATCGAAGAAATCGCGGCTCGCGCGATTGAGCCCCATGAGATAGCCAAGCGGCACGGCAATAAGAGCACCAACGAGGAACCCTAGTCCCAGGCTCTTCAGGCTCACCCCGAGATTGATCAGCAGCACGCCGGAGGCGAGATCCGCGACAAAGGCGTGAAACACCTGCAGCGGCGAGGGAAACAACACCGGCGGCCAGATGTTCAGCGAGGACAGGACCTGCCAGACCGCCGCGCCGACGGCAAAAGGAAGCAGCTCACGGCCGAGGTTTCTCGTCATGGCGAGTGGCGTCCAGCGCGCTCGCGTCATCGTCGTCACGCGTGAGCCTCCGCAGATGCACCGGTCCGCTCGATCTTGGCGGTGAGCAGGTCGCGGTAGTGCTGAAAACGTGGGTCGCGAACGAGCTCGCTCCACTGGCGCGGACGCGGGAGATCGATGTCGATATCCGCGACGATACGGCCCGGCCGCCCGGAGAGAGCGACGACGCGATCGGAGAGGAACACCGCCTCGTCGATCGCGTGCGTCACGAACAGAACCGTCGTGCGCTCCGTTGCCGTGATAACGGTGAGCTCCTCCTGCAGCCTCTGCCGCGTCATGGCATCGACCGCGGCGAAGGGCTCATCCATCAGGAGGACGGTCGGATTGTTCGCGAGCACACGCGCAACGGCCGCGCGCTGCCGCATGCCGCCCGAGAGCTGATGCGGATACTTGTTCTCGAAGCCGGCGAGACCGACGAGTTCGATGAAGCGACGCGCGACGCGCGCGCGTTCTTCGCGAGCAACGCCCTTCAGCCGAAGGCCAAACTCCACGTTGGCCTGCGTGGTCTTCCAGGGAAGCAGCGCATACTCCTGGAAGACCATGCCGCGATCGGCGCCCGGCCCGGTGACCTTGTTGCCGGACACCCTGATCTCGCCCGCGGTCGGCCGGTCGAGACCAGCCACGATGCGCAGGAAGGTCGACTTCCCACAGCCCGAGGGACCGATGACCGACACGAACTCATGCGCCCGGATGCTCAGCGAGATGTCGTTCAAGGCATGAACGTTCTCGCCGAACGTCGGATCGAAGAAGGTCTTGGAGATCCCGCGCGCGGCGAGGATCTCCGATACGTCTGCCTTCATCATTTGAGGAATGCACCGTGCTTGGCCTTGACCTCGCCCACGATCTTATTGAACTCGACGAGATGATCGGCCGGCTTGACCTCGACCGGCGTCAGCTTCTCGGCCGCCAGATACTTTGCTGTCGTGGCGAGCGACTTTGCCGTGAAGTCATCGATGAGCGGATCATAGTCGAGCCACTTGAACGTGACTTCGACGATGCGCGGTTCGACCTTCAGGAACTCGGCCTGAAGTGCCGCGGCCTCCTTCGGGTTCTTGCGCACCCACTGCTGCGATTCCCAGAGCGCGGCGACCGCGTCCTTGATCTTTGTCGGATTCTTCTCCGCCCAGGTATTGTTGATCAGGAAGAAGCCGCCACCCTGTACAAGCTTGCCGAGCCGCATGAGCAGCTTGCCCTCGCCGGCCATCTTCTCTTCGGTGAGCGTGAGGAACGGCTCGAGGCCGATCATGGCATCCACGGCCCCCTGGATCAGCATCTGCCCCATCGCGCCGTACGTGGCGTTCACGCGATTGACGGAGTCGCTCGGCAGGCTGGCCTGCTGCATGAGCTGACTCAGGCCCTGCGCCGGCGCGGTACCCTGTGGTACGGCGACCTTCTTTCCCTTGAGGTCGGCTGGCGTGTTGATGTTCGATGACTTGCGAACGAGGACACCATACGAGTCACCGCCCTTTGCATACATCGAGTACGCCTTGAACGGCAGCTTGTTGGCCCAAGCCACAACCGTCGATTCGACGCCACCACCCGACCAGTCGACCTGACCGGCTGCCAGGGCCTGATTGGCCTGCACGCCGGTCGCCAGCGGCTTCACCTCCACATCGAAGCCGTACTTCTCGAAGATGCCCTTCTTGACTCCTACGTAGAAGGCCGCCTGGGAAGCCGTGGTCAGGATGCCGAAGCGAACCTTGACCTTCTCCTGCGCCTCGGCCACCTGCGCGCTCGCGAGCACAGCGGTAGCAAACACTGACAACGTCGCAAATTTTATCCACTTCATGGCGTACTCCCGTTATCTGACGGCCCTTTTAGGCTCGTTGCTTTTGCGGATCGGCGCTCAGGGACGAACGCCGTACCGTGCCTTGGGTCCAAGTGTCGTTCTGATGCGTGCCTGGGCTGCGTCGATGAAGCGGCAGAGATAAGCACGCGTCTCGCGCGGATCGATGATGTCCTCGACGCCGAAGGCCTCCGCTGTCCGGAATGGCGATGCCATGCTCCGCAGCTCGGTTTCGATTTCACGCTCCCGCGCCTTGGGATCCGGCGCCGCCGCGATCTCGCGGCGGAAGGCAGCGGCGACGCCGCCCTCGATCGGGAGTGAGCCCCACTCGGCCGACGGCCAGGCAACCTTGAAATCGAGCCCGTTCTTGTCGGTCGCCCCCATGCCCGCCATGCCGTAGCACTTGCGCACGACGACCGTGAACATCGGCACGCTCGCCTGCAGGGCAACATAGACCGCGCGCATCCCTTCGCGCAGCGTCGCCGCGGCCTCGGCATCCTTGCCGACCATGAAGCCCGGCACATCGACGAAGAAGACGAGCGGAATGTGGAAGCTGTCGCACAGCTCGATGAAATGCGTCTGCTTACGCGCGGCGCGCACATCCATCGCACCGCCGTACACCATGGGATTGTTGGCGAGGATGCCGACGACCTTGCCGTTCATCCGCGCGAAGGCCGTGATCAGTGCCTTGCCGAACGTCGGCTGGATCTCGAAGATGCTGCCCTTGTCGGCGACGAGCTCGATCAGCTTGCGCATGTTGTAGGGACGGCGGCGATCGCGCGGCACGATGGATGCGAGCGCATCCTCCGCGCGATCTGCCGGATCGCCGATGTCCACGACCGGCGGCATCTCCCAGACGTTCTGCGGCATATACGAGAGATAGCGTTTGACCATCGCGAAGCACTCGGCTTCGTCCTTGGCACGATTGTCGATCGTGCCGGCATGATCGACCGCGATGTCGGCGCCGCCCAGATCCTCCTTGTTGATCTTCTGGCCGAGCGAGCGCTCGACGACCGGCGGGCCGGCCGCAAAAACCTGCGACGTGCCCTTCACCATGACCGACCAGTGCGAGAGGATGGCGCGCCCGGCAGGCCCGCCCGCGGCCGTGCCGAGCACGGCACTGACGACGGGCACCTTGCCCATGAGCTCGACCGAACGCTCGAAGCCGTGCACGCCCGGAAAAACCGAATGGCCGCGTCGGTTGATCGACGTGACGCTGCCGCCGGAGCCGTCGATCAGGTTGACGAGCGGGATGAGATAGCTCGCGGCGAGATCCTCGATGAAACCGCCCTGGCCGCCCTTCTTGCGATCGCCGGACCAGCTCGTGCCACCACGGATCGTGAAGTCCTCGCCCCCGACGGCGACGGGACGGCCGTCGATGCTGGCGAGCCCCATGACGTACGGCGCCGGCGTCACGCCGGTGAGCTTGCCATCGGTGTAGCGGCCCTGCCCCGTCAGGCCGCCCACTTCCTGGAACGAGCCGCCGTCCACGAGGCCGGCAATCCGCTCGCGTATGGTGAGGCGGTTCTGGTCATGATGCTTCTGCACGGCCTCGACGCCGCCGAGCCGCTGCGCCTCCGCCCTGCGAAACTCCAGTTCCTCGATCTCGGGCGCCCATCCGTTCGTCGAGGCGTCTTTCGCGGCGTCGCTCACCTGATCCACTCCCACTGCCCGCGTCTCATCCCTCGAGCACGGCCACGACTTGACCTTCGGAAACGGGCGTCTCCTCCTTGACGAGGAATGCCTTGATCGTCCCACTCTCTTCGGCGATCACCGGGATCTCCATCTTCATGGACTCGATGATCATGATCGTGTCGCCCGCCTCCACCTTCTGGCCGACCTCCGTCACGATCTTCCATACCGAGCCGGTGACCTCGGACTTCGCCTCGCATTCCGCCATTACGCTCGCCCTCTGCTCATTCGAATGCTCTCACGCGGCCGTCGACGCACGTGCATCGCGCGCGACGACACCGCTTCCCACAAGCTCCGCGATGCGCGCGGCGTCATAGCCGAGCACATCGCCAAGAACGCTCTCCGTATCTCGCCCGACAGCGCGTCCCGCGTGGCGCACGCCGCCGGGCGTTGCCGACAGGCGCGGCACGACACCCGCCATGGCGACGCTGCCCATGGCATCGTCGCTCGCCGCAACAATGGACCGGCGGGCGGCATAGTGGGGATCGGCGAAGATGTCAGCCATCGTGTAGATGCGTGTTGCCGGTACCGATGCCGCAGTCAGTTTCTGCTCGAGCGTCGCCAGCGGATGGGACGAGGTCCAGACCGCGATGATCTCGTCGAGCGCTTCGGCGTGGCGGTTGCGCGCGAGCGCCTTGGCAAAGCGCGGATCGTCGGCGAGCTCGGGCTGCTCCATGACGCCAGCGAGGCGCTTGAAGAGGCTGTCCGCCATGGCCGTGATGAGAATGAAGCTGCCGTCACCTGTCGGATAGAGGTTGTTGGGATTGCTGCCCGGCAGGCGGGAGCCCGTCCGATTGGCCACATGCCCCGTCTTCTCGAACGCCGGAACCCACGGCTCCATGAAGTTGAATGCACACTCGTAGAGCGCCGCATCGATGAACTGCCCGCGGCCCGTTGCCTGGCGCGCCATCAAGGCCATGACAGCGCCGTAGGCCGCGTGCAGCCCCGTGATGTAGTCCGTCAGTGACACCGCAACACGCGACGGCGGCCGGTCCGGATCGCCGGTCAGGTAGCGCATCCCGCTCACGGCTTCACAGATCACGCCATAGCCCGGCCTCTTCGCATAGGGACCGTCCTGGCCGTAGCCGGATATGCGCACCATGACGAGACGCGGATTGATCTCGGAGAGCTGCTCCCAGCCAATTCCCCATGCTTCCAGCGTGCCCGGCTTGAAATTCTCGACGACAACATCGGACTTCGCCGCGAGTTCGCGCACGAGCGCGTGTCCTTCCGGCCGCCGCAGATCGATCGAGATCAGCTTCTTGTTGCGGAAGATGCTCGCGGCATAGAGGGAATGACCGTCGTGCTGCTGCCCCATGGTGCGCACGGGATCGCCCTCGGCCGGCTCGACCTTGATCACCTCGGCGCCGAAGTCCGCAAGCATACGCCCGCAAAAAGGCCCCGCGACGGTGGAGCCGATCTCCAGCACTCTGATGCCCGTGAGGGGACCATGGTCCATCGCCACGCGCGCTTCCTCCGTGTTGTCCGCTCCACGTTTCAGAGAACGTAGTTGCGGAACCTATTCAATGCCTCTTTCGCGCTCCGCATATTGAGGCGCTTGAGACGTTCGGCTTCGATGCCATCCCCGCGCCTCATGGCGCCGAGAACGGCGCGATGCTGCTCGAGGCCTGTCTCGGCGCGCCCCGGCAGAACGATGATGCGGCGGATGACGAAATTCGTGCGCTCGTAGATGCTGTCGAGCATCTGCGCGACGATCGGATTGCCGGCGGCCGCGATCGTGCGCTGGCGCAGCAGGTCGTAGCCTTCGACGTAGGAGTCGAAATCACCCGCCTTCAGAAACTCGGCCATGGGGCCATTGTAGTGATCGACGAGGTCCTGCCAGCTCTCGGGCGGCACGTTCTCTGTCGCGAGACGCGCGCAGAGCCCTTCGAGCACCTCGCGCACGTCGTAGAGTTTGAAGACGAGATCCATATCGAGGCGCGTGACGACGGCGCCCCGATTGGGAATACGCTCGATGAGGCCGCGGCTTTCGAGCGCGCCGAAGACTTCCCGCACGCGCGTACGCGGCACGCCGAACTCGGCCACGAGATCCTGCTCGCGCAGTTTTGCGCCTGGCGGAATTTCATGTCCGGCAATACGTCGACGGAGTGTTTCGAGGATCTGCTCGGGCGTGGCCGTGGACTTGCCACGACGCGCATCTCCACCGCTGCGTCGCGCCGATTCCTTCTTTAATTTCGATGCCTTGATGGCCATGGAGAGCCGCGGATGCCGAAAGGATCAGCGAGCTTAGTGAGTTGGCATCAAATATGTCAATAATATTGTCAGCATTTGCGCACCGAAGTCGAGCGTCGTCGGCCCGACGCTTCGCGGAGCGCAGGCGCCATATGGCGGCAGGATGGCAAAGGACCGCGTGCTGCTCAGGGGCCTTACGCGGCGAGGGCCTTGTCGAACGTCAGGGCAAGCTGGCGCGCGTGCACGGGCTTGATCAGCAGGTTCAGGACATTGAGGCCGTGCGCCCGGGCCAGGATCTCGGCCGACTTCACGACGGCCGGCACGGCGCCGGTTATGAGCACGATCGGCGTCGAGACACGACGCCTGCCGAGCTCCAGGATGACCTCTACGCCGTCATGCTCCGGCATGTTGAGATCGCAAACGATCAGCGAGATGGGCGCGACAGACTCATCGAGATGCCGCAGCGCCTCTTTGCCATTGTGTGCGCGCAGCACGTTTGCCCCTCGGAGCGATGAGAGGATCGACGCCGTCATCTCCATGAAGATCGGATCGTCATCGACTACCAGAACCGTTTTGCTCACGACACTTGGTCCTTGCTTCTGACCTCGCCACATCTCGGGCGAGATCGTTCAATCTCTATCTAATGAGGCGCACGGGCTGGCCTGCCGCCTTGATGCCTTCCGGCACCGGGACATCGGTGTCGTTGTAACGCGTGTTGAGTATGAGATGCGGCCCGTCCATGAGCAGCAGCTTCCTGGATACAATCGCGGTGTAGGCCGACTCTGAGCCGATCCTCGCCAGCGAGTCGGCGACGAACGTGGTCGTGGGTAGGTAGATAGTGCCGGTCATGACCTGCGCGCGATCGCTGAGTATCGTGTTTATCAGGAGCTTGCTCTGCTTGCGCGAGCCGAAGAACAGCAGGCCAGCAAGAGGTCCCGATGTCGGCGCCGAAAGCTCGATGCGAGTCAGCGGATCGAAGGTGAATATGGAGATGCCGGTCAGAAAGAAGCCGACGCCGTGCCCTTTGATCTCCGACGCGCCCGCAACCAGGAACGGGCCGTTCTTGATGATGTAGACGCCCGGCTCGAAGGTCACTTTAGACAGTCCGGCAATGGTCAAACCTAGGCAGTATGTGCCGGGTCGCAAGGTCACCGTGCGCGCGGCAATGATGGTCGCGACGTGATCGCAGCCGCCAACGGTCGGCTCCGGCCGGTCCGCCAGCGGATCCTCGAACTGCGGGCAATCCTGATAAGGCGCCGGCGCGATACTGCCCTGGCCGGTAATGCCGCCTGCCGAGCACACTGTCGACGCCACCAGCTGCGCGCCGGCCGCGACAGCGAAGCCGCTCGACGAATTCGAGTTCGAGAAGACCGCGCAATTCGAACCCGTGAGGCGCGCGTTGTGCGTCAGGTTGATCGCCGCCGGCTCGCGATTTTCGAGTGCGAGAACGCAAAGGTTCGGCTGGCCGACGACCTGCGCGATGCTCACGACCTCCACGGTCGTCGCCGGCATTCCGAACAAGCCGCCGAAGTGCAGCGGCACACTCTTCGTGAGCTTCACCTCGACCTGAAGAGGCTGGCTGTGAATTTTCGTCTCGGCTTTCGAATCGGCGCCGTCGTCCGCATCGACGAATTTTCTGACCACGGCCTTCACGACTTCCGGCACATTTTCCTGTTTGGCGTCGGCGAGGCTCATCTCCTTGGCGCCGGCAAAAGCTGCTGCGTCGGCAGCGCTCTGCATACTGCTCTGGAAATTGCTCAAGCGCGCATAATCAACCGCCAAACCGGTGCTCGCGATCAAACCCGCCGCGATCAGGGCGAATGTGATCGCGACACCACCAGCCACATCGCCGGCAGCGCGAACGAGCAGGCCATTGAATTTACGGAACGAAGGTCGCCATGCGCTTGAGCGGCTTTCTTCCAACCGGCCGGGACTCGACATGGGGGCTTCCAGCTCGCTGACAACCTCTGAACGCTTTTCCCGTCTGCCTAACACCGGACCTCGAAAGAAACTGCTGACTGATTGAATAAAATTGAAAATTTCATCGATTATTATAATCGGCGGCCAAAACTGTGCCGTTTGCAAAGCGCTTCGCTCGGGGTTTCAGGCGTGTTTGGCAGTTCAATCCGCGTTAAGGTTTCAGCCATTGTCGTCGTCGCAACGACCTTGTCGCTGGCGATGGCCGCTGCCGCCTCCGGCTGGCGGGACTTCGAGCGCCGATTTTCCGCCAAGCAGATCGAGATCACGGCCATGGCCAACGTCCTGGCCGCCGCCGTCGAGCCTTCCCTGCGTCATGGCGTCGACCGCGACGTCGGTCAGGTCCTCCGCTCGATCGGGCGCATGCCGTCAGTTACCTACGTGCGCGTCCGCAATGCGGAGCGGCGCGCCGTCGCCTCGTTCGGCAACGGCGTCGTGGTCGCGCGTGGCGGCGAGCCCGAGCCCGGCAAGAGACCAGGGCCCTTCGAGCTCTTTAGCCTCGCGACCTTTCCGGTGCAGGTGCCAATCATCAGCGCGGGTCAGCCGATCGGCGAGCTGACGCTGATCGCCAATGTGTCCGAGCTCCGCACGGCCTTCTTCGAGAGCGTTCTCGCCGCCGCGCTGATCGGGCTCGGCGCTTCGCTGTTCGCCTTTCTGCTGGCGCTCTGGCTGCAGCGCTTCGTCTCGAAACCGTTGAGAGACCTCGCCGGCGCCATGCGGCGCGTCCGCGATACCGGCAACTACGCCGGCCATGTTCAGAAAGTGAGCTCCGACGAGACCGGCGAGCTTGTCGATTCCTTCAATGCGATGCTGAGCGAGATCCGGACGCGAGACGGCGCCTTGCGTGAGCACAGCGAGACACTCGAGAAGACCGTCGAGGTCCGCACGCGCGACCTTGCCACGGCCAAGGCGGCGGCCGAAGTCGCGAACGAGGCAAAATCCGAATTCCTTGCCACCATGAGCCACGAGATCCGCACGCCCATGAACGGCATGCTCGTCATGGCCGAGCTGCTCTCAGCCGGCGGCCTCGACGGCAAGCTGCAGCGCTACGCGGACGTCATCGTCAAGTCCGGCAACGGCTTGCTGGCGATCATCAACGATATCCTGGACCTCTCGAAGATCGAGTCCGGGCGCCTCGATCTCGAATGCGTCCCGGTAGATCCGGGCAGCGCTGCAGAGGATGTGGCACGGCTGTTCTGCGAGCGCGCAGCGTCGAAGGCCCTGGACCTCGCCGTCGTCGTGGAGCCCGGCGTGCCACGCGCCATCGGCGCCGATCCCGTGCGGTTGAATCAGATCCTGTCCAACCTCACGAACAACGCGCTCAAGTTCACGCATTCAGGCGGCGTCACCATTACCGTGTCCAGCCTGGAACCCCCGGAAGCAGGCAAGACCCTGCTGCGGTATGCGGTGCGCGATACGGGGATCGGCATATCAGACGAGAAGATCGCGTCGATCTTCGATGCCTTCTCGCAGGCCGATAGCTCGACGACGCGCGAATACGGCGGCACGGGCATCGGCTTGACGATCTGCCGCCGCCTCGTCACCGCCATGGGCGGCGCGATCTCGGTAAAAAGCGCGATCGGAGCGGGCACCACGTTCACGGTCGACATACCGTGCGAGATCACGAGCGTACCTTCTTCGGCATCTCCAACAAGACTTCCGGACGGCGCCTGCATCGCGCTCGCGTTGCCCGATGGCCCGAGCCGTGCCGCCCTCGAGTCGGCCGCGCGTGCGCTCGATCTCGGCATCATCGACATCGATCCTGAGAAGGACGGTCCTGTCGCCGAGCCCGTCATCGCAATCGTCGCGGACGCCGCAAATATCGCGAGCCTGCGTCGTCGCTTTGGCAATTCGTCGAAGGCCCTCAGCATCGCGCGCTTTGGTGACACGTCCGTATCGCGCCTCGAGCAGAGCGGCGAGATCGCCGGCACCATTCCCTGGCCGGTCACGACGAGCGATGCCGTCACCGCGCTATCGCGTGCCATGTCACCCGAGACATCGCAGCCTGCTGCATCCACGGGCGCTAGAGCCGGCCACGGAACATTCAAGGGCCTGCGCGTGCTCGCGGCCGACGACAGCGCGATCAACCGGGAAGTTCTCGCCGAAGCACTGACTCGGCTGCAGGTCGACGTCGTGTGCGTCGAGAATGGTCAGGAAGCCAAAGACCTGATCGAGCACGAAGCCTTCGACCTCGTCTTCATGGATGCGAGCATGCCCGTGCTCGACGGCTTCCAGGCCACGCGCGCCATCCGGGCTTGGGAGCAGGCGAGTGGACGCTCACCTCTGCCCATCATTGCGCTCACGGCGCACGTCGTCGGCGCGCGAGCCAACGAATGGGTCGATGCCGGCATGGTGGACTGCGTAACCAAGCCGTTCACGCTGGCCTCCATCGAGACCTGTCTTCGAAAGTGGGTTCCCGTGGAGCGCGCGCGGAGCGGCGCCATCGAAAGCAGTGGAGAGGCCATCGCTGCTCCATCCGGCGAGGGCTCGAATGTTTCCAGACCAGTTCTGGATGCAGATGTGCTGCAGTCCATAGCCGAGCTCGCCGGACCGTCGAACGATCTCATGAAACGGCTCACCGGATTGTTCCGTGAGCACGCGCCGGTCGCGATGGAGCGGCTGCTTGCCGCTATCGACGCTGGCGACTTGGCTTCCACCGCATCAGCGGCGCACGCGTTGAAATCCATGTGCCGAAATATCGGCGCAGTGGCGCTCGGCGATGATCTGCACGAGATCGAGGAGGCAGCCGCATTGCACTCATCGATACCTGCGCGTGCCGCTGCCGGTCGCTTGAGCGCATCGCTGGTATCTCTCCTCGCCGCGCTGGATGAGCTCGAGGCAGATCCCGCCGGCATCAGAGCCGCCGTGGCGGCCTGAGCCAGCGAAGCCGAACCTTCCCCCGGCAATGCAGGTGCGGCACGTGAAGTGCATCGTCTAAAACCTCGCGCGGAAAGCGACCGGAGCCGGCGCGCTTTCCGCGCTGTATCGATCAGCAGTCAGGCGCTACTTGATCACGCCAGCTTCCTTGTAAGCGCGCAGAGCACCAGGATGGATGTCCTCCGCCTTCCAGCCATGGACGAGGCCCTCCTTGGACATCAGCTTGCCGATGGCATGAACTTCGCCGAACTCGCCGAGATGGTTGAGTACGAGCTTCGTCGTTTCGTAGGCAATTTCCTCGGGAAAATCCGGCGAGACCATCCAGGCCGCCGTGTCGGTGAAAGTGTCGAGCGGTGCGTTCTTTCCGTCGATCTTTCCTTGCCCGATCGTATAGGGGGCAATCTGGAAGCCCTTGGGCTCAGTCTTCTCGACCGAGCCGGGTCCCCAGGACACGTGATTGAGCTGGCGGCCGGCGGCGATCAACTCGGTAGTCTGCGGACTGAGCGCGAGATCACCGGTCGTGGCATTGATGTAGCCGCCGGCGATCGCGAGATCGACCTTGCCGTCAAGGAGCGCCGAAATGGCCGGCTTGGGTCCGAGATACTGGACATTCACCTGCTTCAGCACGCCCCATCCGTGCTCGACCACCGCACGCGGAAGCACGGCCCAATTGATCTGTGCAGCCTGCCCCAGACCGATGCGCTTGCCCGAAAGATCGGCCGGGCCCTTGATCTTCGCGTCGGTCGCGGCGAGCCAGACGACGACGATGCTGAAGTTGCCGATCAGCTTCATGCGCGGCAGCTTCTTGTCGAACGGGCGAACGCCGTCGGTCGCGAGACGCATGACGGCGGGTCCGGCGCCGAAGATCGTTGTTTTGGCGAGCTCGGGCTCGGCATCGAGCTTCTTCATGTTGAAGACGAAACCCGGGCTCTCCGCAGCCGAGAGCCTGAGCCAAGGATGGTGCTTCTTGGAGATCTGCTCGAGCGCATTGCAAAGAACGTAGGTGGCTGTGCCGAACGGCGCGCCAAGAATACTTACCGTCGTCTCCGGCCGCGCTTGCGCAAACACGCTCTGACTGCCCGCCAGCCCGAGAACTGCTGCGCTCATCGCTGCGGCAAGTAGATTGCGTCTAACTACTGTACGCTGCATTTGATTTCCTCCCACGATTGAAGTCCGCGGCGGCGCCTATTCGCCGGCCGCAGCGGGTTGAGCGGGGACGCCCCCGCCAAGGGCCCGTTGCTGGGCCAGTTGCATTCTGAGCAGCAACGCCGCGAGCCCGAGCCCAGCCGCGAGCAAGAAGTATTCGATGGGCACCTCCTCGATGTGGCGGAACACGGCGTAGCCGCAGAGTGCTACCGTCGCTCCAATTGCAATCAATCTCTCGATGGGCCGGAATGGAACCAGCCCGCAGTTGTAGATCGCCGCGGTCATGGTCGTCAGTCCGATGGGGACGGCGACCGCGGTTCCGACTGCAAAGAGCACGCTTTCGGGCCGCATGAGAATGGCAGGATTGTAGACAGCCAGAAACGGAATGATGAACCCTGCGATGGCCAGCTTGAATGCTTCGATGGACGTGCGCATCAAGCTGGCGCCCGCAATTCCCGCCCCCGCAAGCGCCGCCAGGGCAACGGGCGGCGTGACTGCCGATATCACCGCAAAATAGAAGGCGAAGAAATGTGCGGACATCGGTTCGACGCCCATGCGGACGAGCGATGGAATAACGACGATCGCAACAAGACTGTAGGCAGCGGCGGTCGGAACACCGCAACCGAGCAGGAGGGACACCAACATGGTCAGGATGAGCGCGAGCACGAGACTGCCGGCGCTGAACATCTCGACGAGACCGGCAATCTTGCTTCCGAGGCCCGTCGTGATGAGCGTCTGCGCCATGATGCCGACGATCGCCAGCGAAATGCCGATCTGAGCACCTGTTACGGCGCCCTCGGCCAGGCATCTCAGCAGCGGGCCGAATTGAGGCCGCGTATCGGCACTGAGATAGCTCATGCCGATCGCGATCAGGATGGCCCAGAATGCCGCCAGGCTCGGGCTGTAATTCATCGCTAGCATGCCGATCATCACCGCCAGCGGAATGACGAACAGCGGCAGGCGGCGCCACACCAGTGCGCGATCGATACTCTCCAGGGGCGGCGTGATCCCGGATCGGACGGACATGAACTGCACGCCCAGCATGACAGTCCAATAGTAGAGCAACGCGGGAATGAAGGCGGCGATCATGACGGCGCCATAGGGCACGCCGAGGAACGACGCCATCAGGAAGGCCGACGCGCCCATCACCGGCGGCATGATCTGCCCGCCGGTGGAGGCCGTCGCCTCGATGCCGCCTGCCTGGGCCGGCGTGTAGCCGACCTTCTTCATGAACGGGATCGTGAAAGCGCCTGTGATCGCTACGTTCGCGACGGCGGCTCCCGTAACCGTGCCGACCAGCGAGCTGGAGACGACGGCGGTCTGACCTGGACCGCCCTTGAAGTATCGACCGACGACCTTGCCGAGCTCGAAGAAGAGGTCGTTGATCTTGATAACCGAGAGCAGCGAGCCGAAGACGACGAACAAAAAGACCTGATCGGCGGAGATTGCGAGGAACGTGCCGAATATCCCCGAGAGACCGATGCTCAGATAGGAGATTACGAATGCGTACTTGAACTCCTTATGGCTGAGCGGCCCGGAAAGGTGATGTCCGAACACGAAGTACGCGATGAAGATGACCGCAACGAGGGGCAGCACCAATCCCCATCCGCGCCGTGTCGCCTCGACCACCAGAATGACCAGCACCGTGCCGACGACGACGCCGGTCGTGCTCGGGAAACCTACCGATTCCTCGAGGAACTCGACATTCAAGTGGACATAGGCGAGCGCCGCAATCGACGCAGCGATGGCCGCGACGTTCACGAGGCGCGGCAACCATCGCGCATCCCGAATGGCCGCATCGAGGAATATGAGCGTAAGTATGAATCCGAGATGGATGACCTGATTGTCGATATAACCCGCAAGCACGACTTGCGAGCTGACCATGTGGTAAGCGAACATGGCCAGGCCACAGACGATCAGCACCGAGTGCGCGACGCGCTCGAAGGTCATTGGCGGATTTTCCTCCCGATCAGATCCATCATATTCTCGACGAACCGTTGGCTCTATAAAAGCAGGCGCGCCTTACGTTCGTTCACTCAATGCGGCAGCGACCACTCACGCGACCGCAGGCAGCGTATCGGAGATTTGGCCCTTGAAGTATGGCATGACTTTCTGAGTGAATTGGCGCGCTGCCTCGGCATGGGGATATCCGGAGAGGCAGAACGTCGTGCAGCCGGCGTCGACGAATTCCTGGATCGTCGCCGCCACCTGCTGCGGATTGCCAACGATCGCGATGCCGGCACCCACCCTCACTGTCGATATGCCCGTCCAGAGATGGGGATGAATTTTCATGTCATCGCCCGACTCGTCGAGCAGCTCCCACACGCGGCGATTGGCATCGGAGGTCTTCTTGATGCCTTCAACGGCGGCCGCTCCCGTTCGCATGTTCACGAAGTTGAACTTCGATGCGCCGCTGATCAGCCGGTAAGCCTCCTCCCATGCAGCCTCTTCCGTATCGCGGCAGATCACCTGCAGGCGCATGCCGAAATTGATCGCATTCTCCCGCCCGTACTTCGCGGCGAGCACGCGCATCTCCTGCACCTTCTTGGCGATGACGCTCGGCTTGTCACCCCAGAAGAGGTGCACGGTCGAATGCTTCGCGGAGATGTCGGCGGCCTGCGGTGACCCGCCGCCGAGAAAGAACGGCGGATGCGGCTTCTGGAAGGGCTTCGGCTCGATGACCTGGTTGACGCGATAGTGCTTGCCTTCGAAGCCGATCGGCTCGCTCGACTGCCAGAGCCGCTTCATGATCTCGACTTCCTCGTCCATCTTCTCGTAGCGGACGATCTTGTCATCGAAGACGCCATCGGCGGCGGCATCCTCATCGTTCAATCCGGCGATCAGATTGATGCAAAGACGACCATTCGACATCTGGTCGAGCGTCGAGAACATGCGCGCCGAAAGCGTCGGGTTCATGTAGCCCGCACGCAGCGCGATCAGCGGCATGACATTGCGCGTCCTCGCGACGTAGTACGACGCGAGCACAGTCGCTTCCCAGCACGTCGTATTGACCGGGATCAGCATGTATTTGAAGCCGCCGTTGTCGACAGCGTCGACGATCTCGTCGAACACGGCGCGGCTCGATGGAATGCGGCCCGAGGCCAGCCCAAGCGCGCGGCTGTCACCGCTCGAGGGCAGGAACCAGCCGAATGTCACGCCGCTTCCGGACATTACCTTCTCCAATTCGTGCGTTTCCTGCGGCTTATGGCGCCGCGAATTTTGAGACAAACCCTATCAATTTCCCACGCACCATTGCAACAATGAGAGCTTTGCGTTTGGCACGGGGTGTTCCTCCATCAGGCATCGGCAGTGACGATGGCACTCCTTCGCTTGCCGTACACATCGCCGGATGGCGACGGTGCGGGCTCGATGTTCAATATCGCCCTTAGATCGTTGGCCAGCGAGACGAGGCGCGGACCGAGCTGGACTTCCTTGAACTGCTCGTCGCTGAGCTTCCACGAAGGCATGGCGCAGTTGATCGCCAGGGCCTCGCCGCGGGTCGTCTGACCGAGCGGGCTCGCAACGCCAAAGAATCTCGGCCGCCACGCATCGCGGACCGTGCAGTAGCCATGTTCGTGGCAATGATCGACCGCTGCGAGTGCGGCTTTGCCGTACTGATTCCATTCGTCCGGACGCAGGCGCTTGGCGCGCTCCAGATAGTTGTCGCGCTGCTGTTGCGTCATCGCAGCCAGGAGCGCGCGCCCGATCGCGGCCGACGCCAGCGGCGAGCTGTAGCCGATGTCCGGGATGTGCGGCATGGCATTGGTGATGTCGATGGTCTCGACGAGCACGTAGTCGAGATCGCTCGGCGTGGCGATGGAGACCGAGCCTCCGACGCGCTCGGAGAATTCGCGCATCAGCGGGCGCACGTGCTGACGCGCGGAGAGCCGGCTGAGCACGGGATATCCGAGCGTCAGCATGCGCGGCGCGACCTCGAACTTTCCCCGCGTCACGCGCGTCAGATAGCCGAGCTCGACGAGCGTCGTCGTGAGCCGCGCTACAGTCGGCCGAGGATGCCCGATGCTCTCGGCAATCTCCGCGCTCGTGCGTGCCTCGTTGGATGTCGCGAACGCGGCCAGCACCTCCAGGCCCTTCGCAAGCGTGGCCGACCCGGACCTCGCCGACATGGCTTTGGCCTTGGTCCGTCCCTTGCTCCCGCGCAGCTGCGCCTTCGCCACGGTTTTCGTCCCCTCGGACAGGTTCGCAGGCCGATCTGCACTGCGGGAATCGCGTGCCTGATCACCATCAATATGATATATTGAACTTTACGGACAGATATGTCCAGTAGTTGGACAACACGCAGCTCCGGTTAGAGGGAGGGCCTTGATGAAACAACTCGAATTCGGATGGTTTCTGCCGACCCGCGGCGACACCGACGACTATGGCGACCCGCTGAAGATCGCTGCCGGTTCGGAGATGTTCGAGCGCGTCACCAAGGCTGCCGAGGACTGCAGCTTCGAGTACATGCTGATCCCGGTCGGGCACCAGTGCTGGGATGCGTGGATGACTGCGGCGCTGATGATCGGGCGCACCAAGAAGATCAAGATGCTGGTGGCGGCAAAGCCGAGCTACATCAACCCGGTGCTGCTCGCGAAGATGATCTCGACCTGCGACCAGCTCTCCGGCGGGCGCATTGCGGTCAATCTCATCGCCGGGCAGAGCGAAGCCGAGAACATCGCCGAGGGCATCAAGCTCGAGAAGGACCAGCGCTACGAGGTGATGGACGAGGAGGTCGATATCCTCAAAAAGCTCTGGACGTCGGATGGCAAGCCCGTCCATCACGACGGCAAGTACTACACCTTGAAGGGCGCCGAGCTGGCCGCGCCGATCTATCAGAAGCCGTATCCCAAATTCTATCTCGGCGGCGGCTCGGGCCAGGCCGCAGAGATTTCCGCCAAGCATTCCGATGTGCACCTCTTCTGGGGCGACACCATCGAGCGGATCGCGAGCAATATGAAGGAGCTCAAGGCGCTCGCGGCGAAGCATGGCCGCGAGGAGAAGCTCGGCTTTGGCATGCGCCTCCAGATCGTCTGCCGCGAAAGCGAAGAGGAAGCTTGGGACGCTGCGAACGGCCTCATCAAGAACATCACGGAAGAGCGCGAAAAATACATTCGCGAACACTACGCGCAGTCCGTCGCCAACCAGCGCGTGCGTGAGCTGCGCACGACGATGGGCGATCTCATCGCACCGAACCTGTGGGCTGGCCTCACGCGCGCGCGACCCGGCGCCGGCATCTGCATCGTCGGCAATCCGCAACAGTGCGCGGATGTTCTTCAGCAGTACATCGACGTCGGATGCCACTCGTTCTGTCTGTCGGGTTACCTTCACGACGACGAGGCATGGCGCTTCAAGAAGATGGTGCGCCCCATCCTCGCCGAGCGGAACAAAGGGCGCATGGAAGCATAGCCGCGGTCTCGTCCGATGCCATCGAGTATCTCAGAGCGGCATGGTCCCCACGGACGAGCCACCGCAAACCTGCAGGACCTGTCCGGTTACGAAGCTCGCGCGCCGGTCGAGGAAGAACGCGACCGCCACCGCGATCTCCTCGGGCGTTCCGAACCGGCGCATGGGCACATCGGCGAGGAAATGTCGGCGGTTCTCTTCGGCTTGAGGGCCCGTAAGATTATTTCGCCGGAACATCTCCGTTTCGGTCGGACCCGGCGAAACGACATTGGCGGTAATGCCGTTGTCCGCGAGCTCCAGCGCCCACGTCCGGGTCATGCCGACTATGCCGGATTTGGCAGCGCCGTAGCTCGTGCGTTTCGGACGGCCCAGCGCTCCACGGCTCGACAGATTGACAATGCGGCCGTAGCCACGCGCGACCATGCCAGGCAGCACCGCCTGCGTACACTGCACGGTAGCGCGAATGTTGACTTCGAGCACCCGGCTCAGATGATCGAGATCGACCTCTCCCAGCAACTCCGGAATGTTGAGACCTGCGCAGTTGACGATTCCGTCGATGTCGTAGCGCCCCTTCACTTCCGCGAGCGCTGCGGCGGTCATGTTGCGATCGGCAAGATCGGCAGCGAAGAAAGGTCCCTCAAATTCCGGTCGGGCGCTGCGCGCAATGCCGATGACCGTGTGGCCCTCCGCCAGGAGCAGTCGCGCCGTCGCCAGCCCGATGCCTTGCGTTGCGCCGGTGATCAGAAATGTATCCGGCATCGTCGCCTCGCGCGTTGTCCGTCCTGGCGGCTATTGATAGTGCCTTCGAGAAGGTCGTGCCACCTACAAGATCGGATGAGGGTTTCGCGCGCTCTGTTCGAGCCGAATGCAGGTGCTCGACGCCACGTGATCAGCGCCTGTCGTTTTGACATCGACAGGATGTCTCTGCTTTGCCAACCTGACAAAAACTTCAAGACGCCGCGTCTCTCGCGAACCGTGCGGCGCATCATGGGGGAGGAACGAGATGAGCTCCGATAGAGATCACGACGAGCAAGCGAACGCGCAAGACGCACGGCCGCTCTTCACATTCGCCATCGTCAGCGACACGCATGTCCGTCCGCCAGGCGGCGATGATTCCTCGCCATTTCCCGTCAACCTGCGCGCCAATGCCCGCGCCCGTCATGCCGTCCACGAGATCGCGCGGCACGCCCCCGACTTCACGATGCATCTCGGCGATATGGTGCATCCCATGCCGAGCCTGCCGACCTTCGTGCCTGCCGCCGAGGAAGCCAAGCGCATCTTCGCGCCGCTCATGCCGGATCTGTATTTCGTGCCGGGCAATCATGATGTCGGCGACAAGCCCTTGAAGGGACTGCCGGCGGAGTTCGCAAGCGAGCAGAGCCTCGCGGTGTACGATGAGCAGTTCGGCGCGGCATGGCACGCATTCGACCGGCATGGCTGCCGGTTCGTGGCCGTCAACTCATCCCTGATCAATCGCGGGATCGATGCCGAGCAACATCAATGGGCGTGGCTCGAGAAAGAGCTGCCGGCCGGCGGCACCGGCAAGCGCACGTTCGTCTTCATCCACTATCCGCCCTTCATCACCACGCACGACGAGCCTTCCCACTACGACAATCTCGACGCGCCCGGACGCGCGCGCTTTCTGGAGCTGCTGCAAAGGGCCAATGTCGAAGCGGTGTTCTCCGGTCACGTGCATCACTTCTTCTTCAATCGTCTCGACTCGATGAAGTTGTACGTGCTGCCGCCGACGAGCTTCATCCGCCAGGACTACGCGGAGCTCTTCCCCCTAGCCCCAGCGGACGAATTCGGCCGGGATGACCGCGGCAAGTACGGATGGACGCTCGTGGACGTCCTGCCGAACGGTCATCGCGTCAGGATCATGCCGACAGACGGCGTCGAACGTGCCGAGTCTCAACATCAGGCGACCGCGACGCACGAGGCACGCCCCCGCGGCGGCAAGCTTGTCGCCCATCTGCGTCACGCGTGGGCAACGCCGATCGCGCTTCCGTACAACGGGCCGATGGAGGAGTTCTCGCGCAAGCGGGCCCGCAACGACGCGCTTCTGATGCGGCTTTGGCAGATGGGCATCAAGCGACTTCGGACGCCGCTCGCCGATCTCCTGGAGCCCGAGACGCGCCGCCGCATCGAGGATTTTCATGCAGCCGGCCTCTCCTTCACGTTCTTCACGCTCACAGTGCCGGATGCGGCTGCCAGCGCGGCACTCGCGTCGGCGGGGCATCTCACGGATGCCGTCCAGATTGTCACTGCCAAAGCAGATCTGTCCGACATCGCCGACGCGCTCGCGAAGTGGCGTGCACCCGAGGGGCTGAGCGTCGTCATCGGCAAGCTCCAATCCTCCGCCGACGAGCCGCGCCATGGGAGCCATTTCGCGCACGCCGTTTCGTTCGGCTTCAAGGGCTATGAAGAGGCGGAGGCGATCGCTGCGGTAAAGGCCGCACGGCGGCACGCCCGGATCGGCGGGCTCGCATTCCAGATCAACCTCGCGGATGATCTCGCCCGGCGGCTCGGCCAGCTCGATGCGCTCGGCAAAGCTGAGAAGCTCTCGATCACCGCGAATGTCCGCCTCGCGAACGAGAACCCCGCCGTCGCGAATTTCGACGATGCGGCGATTGCCGAGCGCGTGCGCGCCATGGTCGAGATGGCCGATCGCCTGGAGCACGTGACGCTCGAGATCGACACGCTGATCGATGTCGATCGCGGCTATAACCCGCGCCATGGCCTGCTCGACCGCCGCTGCAATCTGCGCACGTCCGGGCGATGGCTCGCGGGCCTGATGACGGAATGACGCTGCTCCCGGAATACGGAAAGCCGCGCGGAAAGTTGCCGCGCGGCCTCTCAGTACCCGAGCAGAAAGGGGTTCTGGCCGCCGCGCTTCCAGCCCTCTTCGGTGAGCAGCATATCGAGCCCGACACTCGCGACATCGTCGCACAGTGGCTCGAGGGCGGGGTCCTTCACGGGATAGACGATTTTCACGTACCCGCGGCAGGAATCGCAGGTCTCGGCCTTGACGGTATCGGCTTGTCCTTCGATCGAGCGAAAGCTCACGCCGTCCGTGGCGCCACAAAGCACGCACATGACGCGGATCACATTCCACATCGTGCCGCAGAGCCCGCACGTGCAGTAGCGCGTGTTGTAGGCCTGCGGCCAGCCGACGACGGCGCTCGCCATGGGCGGACTCCCGCACGACGGACAGGCGGCATTGGCAATGGGCTTCAGCGCGCTTGCATCCAGTGCCGCGGCAAGGCGCGTGAAGTGCACCTGCAGGCCGGCGAGGACGAGCACGCGTTGCGCCATGTCCTCGGGAGGCGAGACTTCCTTGAGGATCGATCCGACGAAGGCGGGACCGTCGCTTTGCAGCCGCTCACGCAGGGTCGCGATGGCGGCGGCTGATGCGGACGGGAGGGTTGCCGCACTGAACAGCGCAACGAGTTGCTCGACAGAGGAAAGCATCACCGCATCCGGCTCCAGCATCGTGCGCTGAAGGGGCGGCATACCATGCGCAAGAGACTGCGCCATGCGTTCGGTGGCAGGTAGCGCCACGGACGGCAGATGGGCCGCAACCTCGTGCTGAGCGGTGGCGAGCTTGGCCAGAAAGCTAAGGTAAGCTCCGAGCTCATGGTCGGGCGCGAGCGCGGCGAGGCGTTGCGCCCGGCCGAGAAACAACGAAGACGGATCGGGGAGCACGGCGAAGGGTGGCTTCGCCTGCTCCCCGATATTGGTCATGTCCTCGACTATGCGACGCCCACTCGGCATCGATCAGGTTCTCCGTCGCGGCGCGCCGTCCTACTCGGCCGGCGTGATGCGTGACTCGTGGCCTTCGCGGACTTCCTTGCGCAGCCACTTGCGGTGATGCCGCCAGCCCCAGCCGCCCGTCACAAAGCCGCGCGTCATCGCGCTGAACGTGCCGCGCACCCAGATGGCGGCATAGACATGCACGATCCAGATGGTGATGGCGATCACCGCGGCACTCGCGTGAATCAGGGCGGCGATGCGAAGCTGATCGATCGTCGCCTTGAAGCCGAACAGTCCCTCGACGTAAGCGAGGCCGGGCTCCCAGAGCCCGAGACCCGTCACGAACAGGACCGCCACCAGCACCGCCTGCGACCAGAAGACAAACTTCTGACCTGCGTTGTACTTGCCGATTTCCGGCAGGTACTCCTCGTCGCCCTTCAGGACGTGGCGAATGCGCGCGAGCCATACCCAGTCCGTGCGCTCAGGCAGGTTCTGCGTGAAGAAGCGCAGAAAGAGCCCGATGAAACCGACAACCAGCACCACCCCGATCCAGGGATGGAGCCAGCGCACGGTCGCCCCGCCGCCGAAGAGTCCGCTCAGCCAGTAGAGGCTCGGATGGAAGAGCGAGAGCCCGCTCAGCAGCAGCAGAACGAAACTGACCGCAACGATCCAATGATTGATGCGCGCGCTTCCCGAATAGCGGCGCACACGAATGTGCGCACCGCCGTCGTGCTCGTTTGTGCTCACGACTTGCCCTCCGCCAGCTTCTCCGCATTCTCCTCGTCTTCAGGAGTCACGCGGTTCGGGCCCTGCAGCAAGTGATGGATGACGCCAGCCGCAGCCGTCAGGCCGATCAGTGCCAATCCAGCGTACTTGCCGACACCCTTCCAAGCCTCGACGATCGGACTGATCCTCGGGTTCTCGGCAAGACCGGCGTAGAGTTGCGGCTTGTCGGCGTGATGGAGCACGTACATGACGTGCGTACCCTGCACACCCGGCGGATCATAAAGCCCCGCCTTGTCGAAGCCGCGCGACTTCAAGTCGGCGACGCGTTTCGCCGCCCAAGTCTTCATCTCGTCCTTGGTGCCGAAGACGATGGCCTGGGTGGGACAAGCCTTCTGGCATGCCGGCCCCTGGCCGACCGCGACGCGGTCGGAGCAGAGGGAGCACTTGTAGGCCTTGTGATCTGCCTTCGAGATGCGGGGGATATTGAACGGGCAGCCCTTTATACAGTACCCGCAACCGATGCAGTTTTCGTGGATGAAGTCGACGATGCCGTTCGAGTATTGCACGATCGCGCCGGGTGACGGGCACGCCTTGAGGCAGCCCGGATCCTCGCAATGCATGCAGCCGTCCTTGCGGATCAGCCACTCGAGATTGCCGCTCTCCGGATTCTCGTACTCGGAGTAGCGCATCAGCGTCCAGCTGTTGGCGGTCAGATCGTGCGGATTCTCGTAGACCCCGACGTTGACGCCCACTTCCTCGGTGAGCTGGTTCCACTCGAGGCACGCCGTCTGGCATGCCTTGCAGCCGATGCACTTCGACACGTCGATGAGCTTGGCCACCTCGGTCTGCCGCTTTGCAGGCGGCGTGATCGTGGAGGCCGAGCGGCGGATCATGTCCTTCTCGCCGAACTTGGCCGAGGACTTCTCCGTGGTGGGATTGGGGATTGCTGGAAACATTTTCGTGCTCTCCCCTATGCCACCGGCCCGACGATGGGCTCGACGTTGACGAGAAACGCCTTGTACTCCGGCGTCTGCGAGTTGGCGTCACCGACCGGTGGCGTCAGCCCGTTGATCGGGTTGGCCTTGCGGGCGACCCCGATGAAGCCGAAGTTGAGCGGCAGTCCCACGTAGTGAACCGTCTTGCCGTCGACCGTCAGCGGCTTCAGCCGCTTCGTGACCACGGCCTTGCCCTTGACGGAGCCGCGCTTCGACCACACGCGCACCCAGCCGCCGTGCTTGATGCCTTTCTCGGCCGCAAGCTGCTCGGACATCTCCACGAAGAACTGCGGCTGCACGACCGCATTCATGTGCACGCCCTTCGTCCAGTAGTGGAAATGCTCCACGAGACGGTAGGTCGTGGCGACGATCGGGAACTCCTTCGAGGTGCCGAAGGACGGCCGGTCACGCTCGAATACGCGCGCTGCCGGATTGCCTTTCAGCTTCGGGAAGACCGGGTTCGTCACCGGCGACTCGAACGGCTCGTAGTGGACGGGGAATGGTCCGTCCGCCATCAGCCCCCGCACCCAGAGGCGCGAGACGCCTTCGGGGTTCATGATGAAGGGGCCGGTGGCCTGCGACGGCGGGATGGTCGGCACGTAGTCCGGCACATCCGGTCCCGTCCACCGCTCGCCATTCCAGTACATGTACTTCTTGCGCTCGCTCCACGGCTTGCCTTCCGGATCGGCCGAGGCGCGATTGTACTGGATGCGGCGATTGGCCGGCCACGAGAAGCCCCAATTGCCATAGACGCCGAGGCCGGATGGATCGGCGTTGTCGCGACGCTGCGAGAGATTGCCCGCAGGGCCGTAGACGCCGGTGTAGATCCACATGGCACCATCGGTCGTACCGTCGTCGCGCATCTCGCCGAAGCTCGCGAGCTGCTCTCCGGCGCGACGCGTGACCTTGCCGCTGGCATCCGCGAGGTCCGCGAGAGCCTTGCCGTTGAGCTCACGAAGAAGCTCATCGACGCTCGGCTCGTGCGGGTCCTTGTACGACCAGTCGACCGCGAGCAGCGGCTCGGCGCCCTTGCCACCTTGCGTCTCGTAGAGCTTGCGGATGCGGGTGAACAGATCGGCCAGGATGACCGTGTCCGTCCGGGACTCGTGATACGGGTCCGCAGCCTGCCACTTCCACGAGATGCAGCGGCTCGAGTTGGTCAGGCTTCCCGATTCCTCGGCAAACGAGGTAACGGGCAGCATGAACACTTCCGTTTGAATCTTGGCGGGATCGACGTTGTTGAACTCGCCGTGATTCTCCCAGAAGCGCGCCGTGTCGGTCTCGATCGGATCGATGCTGACGAGCAGCTTCAGCTTCGCGAGGCCGGCGGCGCTCTTGTTGGAGTCCGCGATGGCCATGAGCGGGTTGAAGCCCTGGGCTATCAGGATGTTCGTCTTGCCCTGGTTGATCAGGTCGAACATCCGGAGGCAGTCGTAGGCCACGTCGAGCTTGGGCAGCCAGTCGTAGCCGAAGTTGTTCTCCTTCGTCGCCTTGGCGCCGAAGTACGACTTCAGGAAGCTCACATAGAACTTCCGGTAGTTCTGCCAGTAGCTCGTCTGGTTGGCCTGGAGCGGCTTGAACGTCCGCTTGGCCAGATGCGACTCGAGCGTCGGCTCCTGCTCCGTCGGCAGCGCAAGGTAGCCGGGGATGGCTGCCGTGAGCGTGCCGACATCGGTGATGCCCTGCACGTTGGAGTGACCGCGTAGTGCGTTCACGCCGCCGCCAGGAATACCGATGTTGCCGCACAGGAGCTGGATCATCGCCGCGGTGCGGATGTTCTGCGCACCGTGCGAATGCTGCGTCCAGCCGAGCGCGTACATGATCGTCATCGCCCGCTCGCCGTTGGCGGTCGAGGCGATCCACTCGCAGACCTTGAGGAACTTCTCCTGCGGCGTCCCGCTCACGCGATTGACCATTTCGGGCGTATAGATCGCGAAATGCTTCTTCATGAGCTGGAACACAGAGCGCGGGTGCTCGAGTGTCATGTCGCGCACGGCATAGCCGTCCGCTCCGATCTCGTATTCCCACGAGCTGCGATCGTACGTCGCTTTCGACTCGTCGTATCCGGAGAAGAAGCCTTCGTTGAAGGCATAGCCTTCCTTCACCAGATAAGCGGCGTTCGTGTAGTGGCGCACGTACTCCTTGTGGATCTTGTCGTTGCTCAGCAGGTAGTTCACGACGCCCGAAAGGAAAGCGACGTCGCTACCGGGGCGGAGCGGCGCATAGTGATCGGCAACAGCCGCCGACCGCGTGAAGCGCGGGTCGACCACCATGAGCTTGGCGCCACGTTCGGCTTTCGCCTCCGTGACCCATTTGAATCCGCAGGGGTGAGCTTCGGCGGCATTGCCGCCCATAACGAGGACGAGATCCGTGTTGCGGATATCCGTCCAACTGTTGGTCATCGCACCGCGACCGAATGTCGGGCCCAGACTGGACACCGTCGGTCCGTGTCAGATCCTCGCCTGGTTTTCGATCTGCAGGAGACCGAGACCACGCGCGACCTTGTACGTCACCCAGCCGGTCTCGTTCGTGACCGAGCTGCCGGAGAGAAAGGCCGTCGTCGTCCAGCGATTGACCGTGGTGCCGGCCGCGTTCTTCTCGACGAAGTTCGCGTCACGGTCTTCCTTCATCAACTTCGCGATGCGCTCCATCGCGAAATCCCAGGTCACGGGCTCGAATGTCGCCGTACCGGGTTTCCTGTACATCGGCGTCTTAACGCGCGTCGCCGAGTGGATGTAATCGATCGCGGCGGCACCCTTCGGGCACAGCGTTCCGCGGTTGACCGGGTGGTCCGCATCACCCTCGATGTGAACGACCTCCAGCTTGCCTTTGCTGGCCTTGTTCGGAGCCGCATAGACGAGCATTCCGCAGCTCACTGCGCAATAAGGACACGTCGTGCGGGCTTCCTTGGTCTGAACGAGCCGGAAGGGCTTAACGTGGGCCGAGACTTGCGCCTCCGCTTCGGCAAAGCCCAGGGCTCCGATCGCGGTCCCTGCGGCGCCGGCACCTGCCAGCTGCAAGAACCTTCGTCTGGAGACCTCGATATTCATGGGTCAGACACCCTCCTTTGAAAAATTCTTATTTACCTTCCAAGGAGAAGACCGCGCGCCACACCACCAATCAAGATGCCTGTTCCTATGCTGCGATCGCAAAAACCAATCAATGCTTGGCGAGATCCAGAATCTCGAGCTCCGGCGTCGGCTCGTAGGTAAACCCTCGCCGCGCCTCGGCGAGCAGGATGGCCATGGCGGGCTGCAACGGAAAACGCTTCGAAACGGCGAGGCCGATCGAGCTGACCACCTCCGGCCCGACCAACGGAATGGCGCGCAACGGGCCGGAGAGATCAATCGCATCGCGGACGAGACTTGAAATGACACTCACCCATCGCCCGGTGCGGACGTGCGTCGTCAGAGCGAGAATCGAATCGGTTTCGATCGCCGGCCGGACCTCCACACCGCTACTGCGCAAGGCGTCGTCGATAATCCGCCGCTGCTGAAGGCTCGGCGCGAAAAGGCACAGCGGCAGCGCGGCAAGATCCGACCAGGCGACCTCGGCACTGTCGCTGAAGCGTGCGCCGGCCGTCGTCAGCAGCAGATAGCGCTCCTCATAAAGGGGGATTTCCTCGAAGTCGTCGCTTTGCCCGCCTCCGAGGTAGCGAACGCCGGCATCGATCTCGCGCGCATTGAGCAGCTCTGCGATCTCGTCGAACGTGCGCGTGATGAGTGTGAACCGCACGGTAGGATGATGAAGCTGGAATGGCGCTGTGAGCGACGCGATCAACGGCATGGCCGCAGGCATGGCCGCGATCCGCAACTGAGCGCCGTGCCCGCGCTGCATCGCGAGAATTTCCTGACGCATGGCATGCGCATCGCCGACCAGCCGGCGCGCCCATACGAGCACGCGCTCGCCTTCCGGCGTGAACCCGAGAAATCGCGACGAGCGCCTGACGAGCGCGACGTTCAGCATCTCCTCGAGCTGCTGAATGCCTTGCGAGAGCGTCGGCTGCGCCACGCCGCAGCTTTCGGCGGCGCGCCCGAAATGCTTCTCGCGGGCGAGCGCGATCATGAATTCCAGTTTCTCGAGCACCACGCCCTCCGATCCAGGCAGGATTGCTGAGCCTCTCCCCGCAGTTTAAGGCCCGCCCTCGGCTGGACGGCAATAGAAACTATTCAGCGCGACGCCATTGGCCGAGACTTCACGCGATCGCGTGACGCGCGAAGAGCGCGCAGATCGGCAATCGGACCCGCAAACAGCCCCTCCCTGAAGGCTCTTCTTGACGGCCTCTCACGCATCGGGCTAGTGCCAAGGATGAAATGAAAAATGCTATTCCATTCAATGGAATGGCTCAAGACGAATGGAACGCGGTGCTCACGACAGAGCCGGCCGAAGCACCCCTGAGGAGGAAGTCACGATGAAGCCGACCATACTTTCCTGCGCCGTCACAGGGACGTTTCCGACGCGCGCGCACAATCCGGCGCTTCCGGTGACGCCCGAGGAGATTGCCGACGCGTGCATCGGCGCGGCGAAGGCCGGCGCCGCCATCTGCCACATTCACGTGCGCGATCCGAAGAGCGGCGTGCCGAGCATGAAGCTCGAGTACTACCGCGAGGTCATGCAGCGCATTCGCGCAAGCGGCACGGACCTCATCATCAACCTGACGACCGGCCCGGGCGGGCGGTTCGTTCCGAGCGAAGACGATCCTGCCAAGGCCGCACCGGGCTCGATGCTGACGACGCCGGAGATCCGGACCGAGCATATCGTTGAGCTGAAACCCGAGATCTGCACGCTGGACCTCAATACCATGTGGTTCGGCGGCGGCGCGGTGATCAACACGCCACGCAATCTCAAGATCATGGCCGAGCGCATGTATGCCTCTGGCGTCAAGCCGGAGATCGAATGTTTCGATACCGGCGATCTGCTGATGGCCCAGGATCTCATCGCGGACGGCACGATCAAGCTGCCGGCGCTCTTTCAGATCGTCACGGGCGTGAAGTACGGCATGCCTTCGACACCCGAGACCATGCAGCTCGCCAAGTCACTGCTGCCCAAGGATTGCGAATGGGCCGCGTTCGGCGCCGGACGCCACGCCTTCACGATGCTGGCTCAGGCCTTCATTCTGGGCGCCCATTGCCGCATCGGCATGGAAGATACCGTGCACCTTTCGCGCGGCGTGCCGGCGCCGAGCAATGCGGCGCTCGTCGAGAAGGCCGTGCTCATCATCGAGAACCTCGGCGGCAAGATCGCCACCGTGGACGAGGCCCGCGCGCTGCTGAAACTCAAGCCGCCCGCATGACGGCGCAGCGAGACGATGTGCGTGTCGCGCGCTCATGCCGAAAGGAAGGCGACGTCAGCCCACTCTGAGCTGAAACGACCTTATGGTCGGCCGCGCCGTCAGCTCCTTGACCAACCTGAGGAGCGGGGTTCCCATCAAGGGATACTCGGTGACGATGGGGCCGGCGTTCTTCAGGGCGCGATACTGCGTGTCGTCGTAGAAGGCGGCCAGCAGCAGATCGTCGTCGGAGGCAAAGGAGCCGCGCGTCCTGCGGATGCGGTCGAGCGCCGGCGGCACCAGCTCGCCGGGCCGCTCCGTGATCGGCTGAGCGCCGCGAGTGATCTTGTCGTAGAGGTTCTGCTCGATCGGCCCCGCGATCTCGCCATAGCCGCCGCGCACATAGAGGCGCACCTCGTCCGGCACGGTGTCGTAGCGCTCACGCCCCTTGTCGCGGCCGACGACATTCAGCACGGCCTGCGTGACGATGTACTGCGCAAAGGGACTGACGACGATCGGGTATCCGAGATCCTCGCGGACATGCCATGCCTCCTCCAGGATCTCCTCGAGGCGATCGCGCAGGCCCATGGTCTCGAGCTGATAAGCGAGGTTCGAGACCATTCCGCCCGGACATTGGTGTTGGAAATGGAACTCGTCGTACTCGTTGGGCGTGCCGACCGGCTTGTCCTCCTGCCTGGCAATCGCAGCGAGGCGCTCCGCGACTTCCTTGATGAGATCGAGATCGATGTTCACGGCGTGCCCGCGCCGGCGCAGATTGGCGACGACACGCTCGGTCGGCGCGTGCGAAACACCGTTGGCGAGCGTCGATGTCGCCGTATGCACGACATCGACGCCGTACTTCACCGCCTGAAGCACGACGTACGGCGCCAGGCCCGAATTGCAGTGCGTGTGGATCTGCAGCGGCCGCGCGCCGAGCACCTTCTTCACCGCAGGGACCAGCGTCGCGACGCGCTCCGGCGTCAGCAGTCCGCTCGCATCCTTGAGGAAGATGGCATCGACGCCGAGCTTGAGAAGATCTCGCGCCTTGCCGACGTAGTAGTCGTCCGTGTGAACGGGGCTGTACGTGAACACGAGCCCGCCGGCGACATAGAGGCCGTGCCGCTTGGCGGCCTTGATCGGGATCTCGAGATTGCGCATGTCGTTCAGCGCGTCGTACGGCGTGTGATAGCGCATGCCGTTGGCGGCAAAGCGCTCGGCTGCGAGCTCGACGACATCGTCGGCGAAGAACTCGAAGGTGAAGAGGCTCTGGCCGCGCGTATGAATGACGAGCGGCGTTTCCTTCACCCACGACGAGAGCAGTCGCATGCGCTCCCATGGATCCTCCCGCAGATAGCGCACGCAAACGTCGAACACCGCACCGCCGACAAGATCGATGGCCTCGAACCCGGCCCGGTCGAGGCGGGGCGCGATATCGCGCATCATCGCGGTCGTCATGCGGGTCGCCCACAGGCACTGGTGGGCGTCTCGGAGGGTCACATCGATGAGCTTGATCTCGCGTGGAGCAGCCATGGGAAATCAGACCTCCGGCTTCGGACATCGTGCGCGCGCGATGGCGCAGGGTCGCCACGCGTATCTGGCGTAAAACCTAGCATACCAATTTCCAAGACAGAACGTCTCATTTTTGATAGACGTCGAGAGCCTGGCCGTCGGGCAAACTTGCGAGGTGCAGATGCTGTCCGGACCGGACCCGTACTTCACAGTTGAGGCGCAGAGCATACTGATCGCCGGCGGCGCTGGCGGGCTCGGCGCGCCCTTGGCGAGAGCGCTTTCCACGCGCGGCGCCCGGCTCGTCATTGCCGATCTGGACGAGGCCCGCGCCCGGGACCTCGCCAACGAACTGAGCAAGGCAGGAAACGACGCGATCGCGGTTCGGCTCGACGTGGTCGATGGCGCGTCTTGCGCCGCCGCGATCGAAGCGGCGATGCGCCAGTTCGGCAGCCTCGATGGTCTCGTCAATGCCAGCGGCATCTACAGGGTCGCGCCGGCCGTCGACCTGAGCGACGCGGAATGGCAGCAGACGCTCGACATCAACGTGAGCGGCGCCTTCCGTCTGGCCAGAGCCGCCGGCAAGGTGATGATCGCGCAGCGCCGCGGCAGCATCGTCTCGCTCGCATCCGTTTCCAGCACCGTGGCCAATCCGAACTACGCAGCCTACGCAGCCAGCAAGGCAGCGATCGCGCATGTGACGCGCGTTCTCGCGGTCGAGTGGGCTCAGTACGGCGTCCGCGTCAATGCGCTTGGCCCTGCCGTCACGCCGACACCGCTCGCAGCACCGATCCTCGCCACGGAGACCTCGCGGGTTTCGGCACTCGCACGGATTCCCATGGGGCGCTTCGGTTCACCTGACGATCTCGTCGCGGCGACGATATTCCTGCTCTCGCAAGGAAGCTCGTTCGTGACCGGGCAGACGATCTATGTCGATGGGGGACGAAGCATCAGCTGACGATGGCCGCCGACAAGGCGCGGCGGACAATGCGAAACTTTTCGATCCTGGATTATCGCAGCATGAGCCTCACACACGACGACGTTCAAGGCATCCTCAAGATGATCGACGCAGCCGAGCATCTCGATGAGATCGAGATCGTGCAAGGGAGCTTCAGGCTCCATGTCGTGCGCGGCGCGAGGCGGGACATGCAGCGCGCGCCCGCGACGCCGCCACCAACAGCTGCCACGCCGGCGCCCGCGCCTGAGATCGAGATTCCCACGCCCGAAGCAAATCCGTCCAGCGTGGCCGTTCCGCCCGGCACAGTCGCACTTCGCGCGCCGATGCTCGGTACGTTTTACCGCGCGCCCGCGCCCGGCGAGAAGCCATTCGTCGAGATCGGCCAGCAGGTGCAAGCGGACGACACAGTATGCTTGATCGAGGTCATGAAGCTCTTCAACTCGATCCGGGCGGGCGTAGGCGGCACAATCGTGAAGATTCTTCCCGACAACGGCAGCCTCGTCGAGGCTGACGAGCCGCTTATCTTCATCGCCCCCAAGAAGAGCTAGTAGACATGCCAACCCCGCCCTTTCAGAGAATCCTGATCGCCAACCGCGGTGAGATTGCCGTTCGTGTCATTCGCGCGTGCGAGCATCTCGGCATCGAGAGCGTCGTTGCCGTCTCGAGTGCGGATCGCGACAGTCTTGCGGCGCGCATCGCCACGCGCGCCGTATGCATTGGTCCCGCAGCGGCGCGCGAGAGCTATTTGTGCCCGGAAGTGCTCGTCGCCGCGGCCATCGGCACCGGCTGCACTGCCATCCATCCCGGGTACGGCTTTCTCTCCGAGCGTGCGGCTTTCTCGCGCCTGTGCAGGGAGAGCGGCATAACGTTCATCGGACCATCGCCCGAGGTGATCGACGCCATGGGCGACAAGATCTCCGCGATCAGGTGCGCGGAGAACGCCGGCGTGCCGCGCGTGCCTGGATCGGGGCGCATAGCGAGTGCCGCCGATGCCCGCTCCTTCGCGGCCGAGCATGGCTATCCGGTTCTCGTGAAAGCCAGTGCGGGAGGCGGTGGACGCGGCATGCGTGTGGTGCGCCGCGAGCAGGATATTCTGCGCGAGACGGAGGCAGCGGCTGCGGAGGCACAGGCAGCCTTCGGCGACGCAACCCTGTACGTCGAGAAGTTCATCGAGCGCGCGCGGCACATCGAGATACAGGTGCTCGGCGACAGCCACGGCAATGTCGTGCATCTCGGCGAGCGCGATTGCTCGACGCAGCGGCGCCACCAGAAGCTGATCGAGGAAGCGCCTTCGCCGGCCCTCGATGCGCGCCTGCGAAACGAGCTCGCCGAAGCCGCGGTGCGGCTGGCGAAGAGCGTCAACTACGTCGGCGCCGGCACTGTCGAATTCGTGTTCGATGACGATACGCGCAAGTGGTACTTCCTCGAGATGAATACGCGCATCCAGGTCGAGCATCCTGTCACCGAGATGGTCACGGGGCGTGATCTCGTCGGTGAGCAGATACGCGTCGCCGCCGGCGAGCCGCTGTCGTTCACCCAGGACGATATCCGAGTTGCCGGGCACGCCATCGAATGCCGAATCAATGCCGAAGATGCGACGCGCAACTTCACGCCCGTTCCAGGTCGCCTGCAAGCCTGGAGCGTGCCGAAAGGCACCGGCATTCGCGTCGACACGCACTGCTTTCCCGGGTATCTCGTCCCGCCCTACTACGACTCGCTGCTGGCCAAGGTGATCGTTCACGGGGCCGATCGTAGCGAGGCGATCGCCCGCATGAGCGAAGCGCTGAGCCGCCTCGAAGTGGCAGGCGTGCCGACGACCACGCCTTTCCATCGCCAGATCATCGTCCACGACGACTTCAAGACGGGGCGCATCACGACCCGATGGGTCGAGGAGAATTTTCTCGCCTCGAACGCGCGATAGTCGATCGCAGCCTATCGCTCTATGACGAGCGAGGCGTCGACGAACGGGTGGGAAAACATGCGCAGATAGAAGAGCGGCTGGTCGCTCAACGTGAATGCGCGCACGTCCATGACGAAGCCCGCGCCGGTGCTCGATGGTCCGAGCGCCGAGGCGACGCGCGTCGGCCAGCTCTCGAAGTTGACCTCCTGCTCGACCCGCACGGTCGGCAGCATGAGACGATCCGCAATCGCCTGCCGCACGTTCCGGGAGAGACTTTCCGGAGCATCCTTTTTGAGCTGATGAAACGCCTCCGCCGAGAGGACGAACTCGCTGAACACGTCGAAGCGCCCCCCGACGTCGATGATCCGGTCGATGCGCGCAAGCTCGCGGGGCCGTCCAAAAAAACGAAGATGGCGACCGTCCGCAGCAATGCGGCGGACCGACAGCAGATGGATGTATAGCGGCAGCGATTGCCCATCGTGATCGTAGAAGCGCACGAAGCGCGCATCGACCGTCTTGTTCTCCTGGGCAACGAACGTACCCCGGCCGTGCTCACGCACGACAATTCCGCGGTGCTCCAGATTGGTCAGCGCCTTTTGAACCGTCCCGACACTGACGCCGAGCTTCGCCGTGAGGCTGCGCTCCGACTCGATGCGGTCGCCGGGCTGAAGCTTGCCGCTGACGATGCGACCGACGATCTCGTCGGCGACGGTTTCCGTCTTGGTGCGGCGCGCGGCCCGGTCATCCTTCTTTGTCATGCAGCTCTCTTAGCGGGTGTTTGCTCGTCGCGCCAAGCTAGACCGGCAGCGCACGCACGAACAACGCCCGAGCGACTGGTCGCATCAACTGTTATATAGCACTTGCCTTCCATCTGGATTGGCCGTAGCTTTCAATGCAACAATAACGATGGGGAAGCGCCGGAGATGATTTGCTCTGCTATAGAGCATATCCCTCAATGTCGTCGGCTGGGAGCCGGGCTGCCTGGCATGGTCGGGCGGCGATGACTGAGGCCGATTCGAAAGAGCGCGCGTACGCCGTCGCCGACGTCACGTCCTGGTGCGCGGGCGTGCTCGAACGCACCGGCGTTCCGAAACAGGAGGCCGAGGTGGCGGCTCGGGTGCTCGTGCGCACCGATGCGCGCGGCTTCCGCACTCATGGCCTGATGCGCCTCGGCAGCTATCTTGAAAAGCTCGCCTCGGGTGAAGTGTCGCCCGCCGCATCCATCACAGCCGACATCAACGGCAGTTACGGTGTCGTGGAAGCGCATGGTGCCTTGGGGCAGGTCGCCGGCACGCGCACTGTCGATCACGCCGTGGAAGCGACGAAGTCACAGCCGCTGGTCGGCGTGACGCTCCGCGATACGGGGCATCTCGGCGCTCTGGGCATGTTTGCGCTGCAGGCGGCCGAGGCTGGTCGCGTCGCCTTGGTGCTTCAGGCAACGCCACCCATCATCGCGTCGGCCGGCGCACGCGGCCCGATGCTCGGGAACAATCCATTTGCCATCGCCGCACCTCGGACGAATGGCCCGCCCATCGTCGTGGACATGGCGTGCTCCGTCGCTGCGCGCGGCAATATTCTGCTCGCGGCCGGCAGGGGCGACGCCATACCCGAAGGTTGGGCCGTGGACGAAGACGGGAACCCGACCATCGACGCGAACGCGGCACTGAAGGGATCCCTGCTGCCGTTCGCGGGCCACAAGGGCCTGGGTGTCTCGATCATCGTCGAGCTGCTGGCCGGCAGCCTGTCGGGGCGACCGTTCGAGTCGACGATGAACAAGGGCGGCCAGGTGCGCAGCGCGTCCGGGCACCTGAACGCGCTGTTTCTGGTCTTCAACCCGGACATGATGATCGGCCGCGCCGCCTACGACGCGCACGTCGAGGCTTGGACGTCGCACTACAAGTCGGCCGGCCGGAATGCACGCATTCCCGGCGAGCGCGCGCACCTCGCAGAGGCTGCGGCCTCTGCTGAAGGCCTCTCACTATCCAGCAACATCACGAAAGATCTGAAGCGGCTTGGCGCCGAGCGCGACCTGCCCTTCCCCGACGCAGTGCAATGAAACCACCGAGAAGCGAGTTCAGAGACGAGGAGACCCATGCTGCGAGCTATCGTTCTCCATCCCGACGACAACGTCGCGACACTGATTGATACAGGCCAGACCGCGAAGCCCGTGCAGCTCACGGGCGAAGCGAGCAAGAAGATCGAGCTCAGGGCCGACGTTCCCTTCGGCCACAAGTGCGCGATCCGCGCGATCGCCAAGGGCGCTGAAATCCTGAAGTACGGACAAGTGATCGGCCGGGCGACGCTCGACATTCGCGAGGGCGATCACGTGCATGTGCAGAACGTCGAGGCCCTTCGTGGTCGCGGTGACATCGAGGAGGGCCGCTGATGCAAACCTTCATGGGATACGAGCGTGCGGACGGGGCGATCGGCACGCGCAATGTCGTCGCCATCGCGTCGGTCATGGACAACAGCAACCCGGTCGCGCGCGCGGTGGCTGCGGCCGTCAACGGCACCGTGCTGCTGCCTGGCCTCTTCATGCGTGGCCAGCTCGGCCGCGATCGCGAGATCACGCTCAATGCGATGGCCGGGTTGTGTCTCAATCCCAACGTCGGCGGCGTCGTCGTGATCGGCCTCGAGCCAATCACGACCGGCGAGCTGACCGCACGCATCGCGCCTTCAGGCAAACCCGTGCAGTTCGTCTCTGTCCAGCCCGCCGGCGGGACCATCAACGCCATCGCCGAAGGCACGCGCATGGCGGCACGCATGGTGCGCGAGGTATCGAAGCTGCGCCCCCGCGAGTTCCCGATCTCGAAGCTGAGGATCGGTGTCGAGTGCGGCGGATCCGATACGACTTCCGGCCTCTCATCCAATCCAGCCGTCGGCGTCGTGGCGGACCGGATCGTTGCAGCAGGCGGTCAGGTCATCATCTCCGAAACGTCGGAGTTCTTCGGCGCCGAGCATCTATTCGCGCAGCGCGCCACGAACGCGGGTGTCCAAAAACGCTTCCTGCACGAGATTGCCGCGCTCGAGAAGGAAATCGTGGACCAGGGCATCGACCTGCGCGGCAGCAACCCCTCTCAGGATAATATCCGAGGCGGCCTCACGACTATCGAGGAGAAGGCGCTCGGCGCCATGGCGAAAGCCGGCAAGAGCCCGCTGGTCGGCGTGCTGAGCTATGGCGAGCAGCCGAAGGCGGCCGGATTGCACTTCATGGCGGCGCCTGCACCGGCCGTCGAAAATCTCACTGCTCTCGCGGCGGCAGGATGCCAGATGTGCGTCTTCTCGACCGGCGTCGGCAATCCGATCGGCCATCCGGTCTCGACCATCGTCAAGGTCACCGGCAACAGGAACACGGCCGAAACCTTCGCCGACAACATCGACTACGAGGTGACGGGAATCCTGGAGCGGAACGAGCGGATCGAGGACGCCGGCAACCGGCTCTTCGAATACGTGCTGTCCGTCGCCTCGGGGGAGCTCACGTCATCCGAGGTTCTCGACGTGCGTGAATCCATGATCAGCCGTTTCGGCACATCGATGTAAGCCACGGTCTCCGCAAAAGGAGCCCGGTAACAAGCATATTGGGAGTGAGACGCCATGGCGGACAAAGGTATTGCTTTGCTTCGAGGCATCGGCGGCGTTGCGGCGCTGCTTGCAGGGATCGCGCTGAACGGAGCGCCGCTCCGCGCACAGGAGACGGAGGTTGCACTCCGCTGCGCACCGTTCGGATCGATCATGTATGTCCTCGGCAACGCGATCCAGGAGATGACGCGGCGCGATCTGAAGGGCATCAACGTCATCAACGCGGAAGGGCCCGGCTCCACGGCCGCGACCGTGAACATGATGCGGCAGGAGGCGTGGCGCAAATCCATCGGATGCACGAGCCTTCTCGACTACGCCTATGCCGAGAAAGGCGTGGCGCCCTTCTTCGACAAGCCGAATCCGGACGTGCGCAAAGAGATCAAGATCCTCTTCAATGGCTTTTACGGCGCCATCGGCATTCTCTCGACCGATCCCGCCGTCAAGACGGCAAGAGACCTCAACGGCAAGCGATTGGCGCTCGGCAAGGTGAGTCAGGCCCACTGGGGTGGCCTGCCTAGGCTGTTCTTCCAGGCGGGCCTGCCGGATGTGAAAGTGCACATGGAATTCATGGGCACGGACCCCTCGCACGATGCCATGGCAGAGGGACGCGTGCAGGCTGTCATCACGCAGCTCGTAGTCTCGCCGGACGGCTCGCACACGTTCAAGCCTGGCGTGGTGACGCAGCTCCTCGCATCGGGCCGGAAGATGCACCTCGTCGGCTTCAAGGATGAGGATTTCCAGAAGGCGGCGGGTGCCGGCATTCCGTTCCGCCCCATCGAAATCAGTCCGAAGGCGGTTCCGGAAGCCGAGGCATCAGGCCCCGTCAAGTGGGTGTTCTCACCGGCAGCCTTGGGCGTGCACAAGGACTTCCCGGAGGACCTCGCCTACAGGATCACGAAATTCATCATCGAGAAGGCCGCCAAATTTCCCGAGTACGACGCCATGCTCACGGTGATTGCATCACGCGAGAACCTGCTCGGTGACTGGACGGCAGCTGACCTCCATCCCGGTGCAGCCCGGGCATTCCGTGAGACGGGTCCCCTGAAATAGGCGCGAGGATCACGAGCGCTTTTCCACGCTCCCTAGGCTCGCATTACGAGTCCTGATCTGCAAAAGGGTGACGATGTGAGACGACTGGGGGACTGGAGCGTCGCGGGGCTGGCCTTTCTCGCTGCGATCTATCACATCGCCTACGCGCTCTGGCGCCCATGGACGGTCGGCGAGCACGCGATGCTGCACGTCGGCTTCGTGTGCCTGCTGGTCGGCCTCGCGCAGGCGCAGAATGCCGGCATGATGCGCCGCGGTCTCGCGATCGCCGCCGTCGTCCTGACCGTCGCCGCAACGCCCTATCTGTTCCTCAATGCAGACGACATCGACATCCGCTTCGGCATCGGCTTGACGACGGGCCAGGTCGTTGCGGGTGTCGCGATCATCGTTGCCGCGATCACGCTATGCTGGCTGGAGTGGGGCGGCGTGGTCGCGGGCTTCGGCATCGCGAGCCTCGTGTATTTCTTTTTCGGCAGCTATCTGCCGGGTCCCCTCGCGGCGGCTCCTCATCCGTCCTTCGACTATGCGATGACCTTCCTCATTTCGAGCGGTAGCTCGGGCATCTTCGGACAGGTCACGCCGATCTCGGCGAACGTGATCTTCCTTTTCATGATTTTCGGAGCGCTGCTCGAGGCCACAGGCGTCACGAGGCTGTTCTTTGAGATCGGGAGTCTCTTCAGTCGCTTCATGCGTGGGGGTTCCGCGGCCGGTGCAGTCGTTTCGAGCTCCCTCCTCGGGACGGTCACAGGCGCGACCGTGGCGAACGTGGCGATCGCTGGCGCGTTTACGATCCCCTCGATGAAAAAGCAGGGTTTCAAACCCGACGACGCGGGTGCAATCGAGACCGTGGCGTCGTGCGGCGGACAGATTCTTCCACCGGTCATGGGTGTCGGCGCCTTCGTCATGGCGGCCAACCTCGGCATTCCGTATATCGAAGTCGCGGCGATGGCGCTCGTTCCGGCCATCCTGTACTACGCATCGGTCTTCATTGGCGTCGTCTTTCTCGTGCGCAGGACCCGTATCCCTCGCGTCGCAGAACCGATCGACGCCGCAGCGCTCAAGGCGGAGATCCTTCCCTTCCTGGTGCCGCTCACGATCCTGACGGTTCTTCTTCTGCAAGGCTACTCGCCGACCACCGCCGTCATTTTCGCCATCGCGTCCGTTTGCGTCGTGACGCTGCTGCGGCCGACGACATGGCGTAGCACAGATAATTTTATTGCGGCGCTGTCTCAAATAGGCGCCGGCCTCATCAGCGGAGCGCGGCAGGGCGCGGCGCTCGGCGTCGTGATGGCCGTGACCTCGTTGTTGGCACAGTCGCTCATCACCACCGCGATGGCACCGAAGTTCGCGAGTGCGGTCGGTGCACTGGTCGGCGCCAATATGTTGCTCGGCTTGATCCTGGTCATGTTCGCAGCCCTCGTCGTCGGCATCGGCCTGCCGACGGTGGCCTCCTACATCATGGTCGCCATCATGCTGGTTCCGGCGTTGACGCGCATCGGCGTCGACACTCACGCGGCGCACATGTTCGCGTTCTACTTTGCTGTGTTCGCCGCGGTCACACCGCCGGCCGCCGAGGCGGCGCAGGTCGCGAGCCGGATCGCGCAAACGAGCTTCTGGCGCACCGCCGCTGCCTCGATGCGCCTGATGGTCGGCCCGGTGCTGATACCCTTCATATTCGTGTATCAGACCGCGATGCTCGGCTTCTTCACGTCGCCCCTCGAACTCCTGATGCCCGTTGCCGCCTGGGCGATCGGCACCGTCGCACTGAGCGCGATGACTCAACGGTACGGCGTGGCCCAAACGACGGCTATGGACATGCTGCTTCTGGCGGCGGCTTCGGTGCTCGTCGTCGTTTCGGTCGTCTGGAACGAAGCCCTATGGCTTGCCGCGGCGGGCGTGATCCTTCTCGTGACCTTCGGCGTGCAGTCGATCCGCAACCGCGACCCGAAGCCTTCACCAACGGGCTAGGCCCACCGAAAACGGTGGGGCCCCGTCGTCACTGCATCGGTCGGCATGGGTTGACGCTCCGCCGCTGTTGCCGGATTCGTTTCCTTCTTTGCGAGCTCTCCGACAGTCCAGGATCGCGCGGGATCTAAGGCAGGACATGAGCCGCACGAGCGATCAGCGGAACGACAACGTCACGCCGATGAAAGCGATGACCAGATCGGCCGGAGCTATCATTGATGCGGTCGCAAAGCCTCCTAGGGTGGCGAGGTCAATTCGTGCCATTGCTGCCTGACTGGCAGGCCTTTGCATCGGGCAAAGGTTGCAGCAAGGGTGGAGAACCCGCCGAGCTGAAGCCTCGCGGCAAACCAGCCGGGACGCGCTGGGCTCCGGACAGGGGTGTGCGATGAAGTCCAGATTCATCGTGCGCCTCTGAGCGCCCAAATGTGTCCCCGAGGGGCGTTTCGGTCACTTTCGTAGGAAGCGGAGAACGGCGCTAAGTGTTTGATTTCAATGGCGCGCGGGGAAGGATTCGAACCCACGACCCCCAGATTCGTAGTCTGGTGCTCTATCCAACTGAGCTACCCGCGCGGGGCGCCCGAGACTTGTGCCGGGGCGCAAAACACCGACGCGGGCCCGAGGCCCGACGTCGAGGTTCGCCCTAATACACGCTCGCCCCCCGAAGTGCAAGTGAGGCGAGGCCGCGGAATCCGGAATTCCCGCACCGCGGCCGATCGGGCTGAGATACCACGCTGAAGCTCAGCTCAAAAGCTGCCCTCCGTCGACCGTGATCGTCTGTCCGGTGACCCAGCTCGCCATGTCGCTCACCAGGAACAGGGCGACGGAGGCGATCTCCTCCGGTCCCCCGAAACGGCCCCAGGGGATGGACTTCAGAGTCGCCTCGTAAAGAGGCGGATTTTCACTCTTCCGGCGATCCCACACGCCGCCGGGGAATTCGATCGAGCCGGGCGCGATCGCGTTCACGCGAATGCGCTTCCCCGACAGCATGAGGGCCTGCGACTGCGTGTAGTTGATGACGGCAGCCTTCACGGCCGCGTAGGGCGCCGAACGCGCGCTCGCGCGATAGCCCGAGATCGAGGAAATGTTGACGATGGCGCCGCCGCCGGCCGTCTCGATGTGCGGAATGGCCGCGTGCGAGGCACGCACCGTCGCGAGCACGTCGATATTGAGGCCTGCCGCCCAGCCTGCCTCGTCGTCCGCCATGCCGAAGCCGGAAGCATTGTTGACGAGGATGTCGATCCCGCCGAGCGTCTTCGCGGCATCATCGACATAGCGCGCGATCGCGGCGCCGTCGGCGAGATCGCAGGCGCCCCAGTGCACCTGCACGCCGGTCTTGCCGATATCGCCGGCGGCGGCCTTGAGACCCTCGGCGCCACGTGCGCAGATCGATACATTGGCACCGGCTGCCGCGAACGAAAGCGCGATCGACCGCCCGATGCCGCGGCTGCCGCCGGCAATGACCGCGCGCTTGCCCTTGAGTGAAATATTCATTCGATCATCTCCCTGCTCGTGGGCTCGGGTGAGCCTTTCAATCCTTCAATGTCGCTCGCGCCGTGGCGATCGCCGTCTCCAGGACGGCGCGGTCGCCGATGTGGTTCATCAGCAGCAGAACGAGGCGGACGTTCAGGCGCGCGCTCTCCTCATCGGAGAGGCCCTCGTGCGCCGCCATGAGCCGAGCATAGAGGTCATCGCCATCCGTGCCGAGGTTCCAGTCGGTCTTCAGCGGGCTATCTGTCATGCATCGATCCTCCCTTTGGCGCGATCGAGGGCGCGCGAGAGGACCTCAAGCGTCGGTTCGCGGAAGCGCGCGACGACGTGCTGGTCGGGCCGGATGAGATACACGACGCCAGGCGCACCGCCATAGCGGGCCGCGACCATCCCTTGCGGATCGTGGAGGTCGCCCGAGGAACCGATCGTGAGACGGCGCACGCCGGGCGGAACCGGCACTGCTTTATCGAAGGATAGGACGACGAACGCACCGCCGAGATGATCGAGCAGCCAGCCATCCTCGCCGCGGGCCGTACGCACAGGCGCATCGAGACAGGGCGCGCCCGCAAGCATCCCGCCCTCGATGCCGGTCTCGTCCGTGGTGCCGAGAGGAAATCCGGCGAGCGAGCAGGGGCGTGACAGGCGCCCGGAATTCACGAGCTGACGCGCGAAGGGGTGCGTGCCGGCGAGCGCCAGCACCTCGTCGCGAAAGAGCCGTTCCGTGCGCGACTTCGGTGTCATGAAGCTCGTGGCGCGCGCCGAATTGAGGATGTTCTCGTCGGCGCCGCGCACGCGCTCCAGGTTGTAGGTCTCGAGCAGGAAGGCGTCCCCCTCCCCTTTCAGAACCGCAGCGAGCTTCCAGCAAAGATTGTCGACGTCCTGGAGGCCACCATTGCCGCCGCGCGCACCGAACGGCGAGACGATGTGCGCACTGTCGCCGGCGAAGATCACGCGGCCGTGGATGAAGCGCTCGAGCCGCCGGCACTGGAAGCTGTAGACGGAGATCCAGTCGATCTCGAACGGCCGCTCGCCGACCATGGCCTTGATGCGCGGCATGACGCGTTCGGGCTTGCGCTCTTCCTCGGGATCGGCGCCGAGACCGAGTTGCAGATCGATGCGATAGATGTTGTCGGGCTGTTTGTGCAGCAGCGCGGACTGGCCATCGTGAAAGGGCGGCTCGAACCAGAACCAGCGCTCGGAGGGGAACTCGGCTGCCATCTCGACGTCGGTGATGAGGAAGCGCTCTTCGAATACGCGGCCAATGAAGTCGAGGCCGAGGCTGCGCCGAACGGTGCTGCGCACGCCGTCGCACGCGAGCACGTAGTCGGCCGCGAGGCGATAGCTGCCGTCCGGCGTGTCGATGTCGAGCCACGCGTGGTCGTCATCCTGG
>JAEWIJ010000155.1 GCA_023387235.1 Pseudomonadota bacterium | reverse complement strand
TCGCCCATTCGTGCGCGCGGAACATGATCCCGCCGACGCCGCCCTTGCTGGCCGCGATCATGCGCTCGATGCCCTTGGTGATCGTCTCCGGCGAGCCGACGAGCGTGTTGCCGGCCTTGACGCCCTCGCGCAGCGGATCCTCCGAGCGTCCCGGCGGGCGGCCGAGTGTCTCCTCGAAATACGTGACCGTCTCTTGGCGTTCGCCGTAGGCCACGTCGCGCAGGGCTCGCTCGTCGTCCTCGGCGCAGTGCATGTTGACGACGAGACGCCAGTCCTTGCGGTTCATGATGCGGCCGTGCTTGGCCGCCTCGTCCTCGGCGATCTTCCAGTGCGCGGGGAGCGCGTCGACGCCGCCCGGCAGGCCGGCACCGAGGGACAGCACGCCGAGGCCGAACCTGCCCGCGGCCTGCATACCCGCGGGCGACTGCGTGCTCGCGACCGCGATCGGGAAATGCGGATCGGTATAGGGCGCAAGATGCAGGCGTGCCTCGCGCATCTCGAACCAGTCGGTCTTCATGGTGACCGGCTCCTCGCATTTGAGGAGCTGCATGATGGCGTCGAGCGCCTCCATCATGCGCGGGCGCTGGTCCTCGGCCTTGATGGCGAGCATGTACGCGTCCGACGTGAGCGCGCCGGGGCCGCAGCCGAGCATGGCGCGGCCCTTGGTCATGTGGTCGAGCTGGACGAAGCGCTGCGCCACCAGGAAGGGGTGGTGATAGGGGAGGCTCGTCACGCCGGTGCCCAGGCGGATGTTCTTCGTGCGCTCGGCCGCCGCGGCGATGATCAGCTCAGGGCTCGCGATGAGCTCCCAGCCCGCCGAATGGTGCTCGCCGATCCAGGCCTCGTCATAGCCGAGGTGGTCGAGGTGCGAGATCAGGTCCATGTCGCGGGCAATGGCGAGCGTCGGATTGTCGCCGGCACGGTGGAACGGCGCGAGGAAGATGCCGAAAATCAACCCGCGGTGGGGCCCCCGTTGAACCATGTCTCGTTTCCCCGTGCCCTAGCTGCTGTCTGACGTGCCGCAGCGACGGTTTCATACGTGTCCGGATATACGTGCAGCCTAACGGCCCCCGTCGGCCAATGCCAGTGGAAGACGTGAGCAGCCGGTGAAGACTGGCCCGCGCCCAGCGCAGCGCTAAAATCTTCCGTCTCGGATATGAAGTCCCAAAACCCCTTGCCCGCGCGTGCGAACGGCGGGACAGTCTGCGCACCTATCGACCGTCCACTCCACACCGAGACACGATCTTTACCCATGACCAAGCAGGACAATCCCGTGCCCTCCATGACCGGCTTCGGTGCCGACGAAGGCCGCCATGGCGCGGTCGCCTGGCGTTGGGATATCCGGAGCGTCAACGGCAAGGGCCTCGATGTGCGCCTGAGGCTGGCGCCGGGGCATGAAGCCATCGAGCCGCGCCTGCGCGAGCGGATCGGTGGACGCCTCACCCGCGGCAACGTGTCCGTCAGCCTGAACGTCGCCCGCGACGGCGGTGGCGGCGAGCTCAGCATCAACGAGACGGCGCTGGGGCAGGTCATGGCGATCGCTGAGCGCCTGAGCGCGCGCGGCAATTTCGCGCCGATGAGCGTCGAGGGGCTCCTGGCACTGCGCGGCGTGATCGAGGTTGCCGAGGGCGAGGAGGATCAGGCCGCCATCGAGGCGCGCCACGTCGCCATGCTCGCGAGTTTCGACCGCGCCCTCGACCAGCTTGCCGCCTCGCGCCTCGCCGAGGGGCGTCGCCTCGCGCCGGTCATCGAGGAGCAACTGGCCTCGATCGCCGCGCTGGTCGAGACGATCGCCGCTTCGCCCGGGCGCTCGCCCGATGCCATTCGCGCGCGTCTGAAGGAGCAGGTGTCGCGGCTTCTGGAGACGGGCACGCCGCTCGATGAAGCGCGCCTCCACCAGGAGGCGGCACTTCTTGCCGTGAAAGCCGATGTCGAGGAGGAGCTGCAGCGTCTGCGCGCCCACGTCGCGGCGGCGCGCGAGCTCATGGCGGGCGGCAAGCCGGCCGGTCGCCGGCTCGATTTCCTGGCGCAGGAATTCAATCGCGAGGCGAACACCACCTGCTCGAAGGCCAACGACATCGAGACGACGCGCGCAGGCCTTGCGCTCAAGGCCGTGATCGAGCAAATGCGCGAGCAGATCCAGAACATCGAATAGAGGCGGTAATGACGAGCACTCACATGGCGCGGCGTGGCGTGATGCTGGTGCTGTCGTCGCCCTCGGGCGCCGGCAAGACGACGCTGGCGAAGGCCCTGCTCGCGGCAGAGCCCGGCGTCGTCATGTCGATCTCGGTGACGACCCGCGCGGCGCGACCCGGCGAGGTCGATGGCAAGGATTACCACTTTCTCGACGCCGCGGCCTTCGAGCGGCTGAAGGAGGCGGGCGAGCTTCTCGAATGGGCGCACGTGCACGGCAATCTCTACGGAACGCCGCGCGGGCCGGTCATGGATGCGCTGAACGCCGGCCGCGACGTGCTTTTCGACATCGACTGGCAGGGTGCACAGCAGCTCGCGGCATCGGCGCCGGCAGACCTCGTGCGCGTGTTCGTGTTGCCGCCGTCGGCCGCGGCGCTCGGCCAGAGGCTGCACGCCCGCGCCCAGGATGGCGCCGATGTCGTCGCGCGACGCCTCGCTGCGGCTGGTGACGAGATCGGCCATTGGCCGGAATACGACTACGTCATCGTCAACGACGTGGTTTCGGACAGCCTTTCCATCCTGCGCGGCGTGCTCACCGCCGAGCGTCATCGCGCGAACCGCCAGACCGGCCTCCCCACATTCGCACGCGAGCTGCAGCAGGGGTTGAAGAGCAAGAGTTGAGCTGTCGCGCCAGGTGTTCGTGGCTGCGCCACGAGAGGGGCTGCCGCCCCTTCAACCCCGCGTGGGGGACACCCCCACACCCCCGTCTTTTGTGGTTTTGGAGCTCGCCGCGAGCGCACCATTGTCCCTTCTC
>JAEWIJ010000152.1 GCA_023387235.1 Pseudomonadota bacterium | reverse complement strand
GTGCAGCCGCCGCCGCTTCGGCCACCTGACGTTTGCGCTCGGCCTCCGCTTTCTGCGCAGCTTCGGCCGCCGCGCGCTGACGCTCTTCCTCTGCCTTGCGCGCAGCCGCTGCCGCTTCGGCCACCTGACGTTTGCGCTCGGCCTCCGCTTTCTGCGCAGCTTCGGCCGCCGCGCGCTGGCGCTCTTCCTCGGCCTTGCGCGCAGCCGCTGCCGCTTCGGCCATCTGGCGACGAAGCTCGGCCTTTTTCTTGATCGAGGCGACCGAGATCCACGTCTTGTTCTGCGTGAGCCGGTGCTGCGGCAATGGTCTGACGACGGCGGCGCGGGGCGGTGCACCAGGCGTTCCCTCGTTCACCTTGGTATCTAGCGCCGCTCTGCGCGGAACGCCGGTCGACTGCCTGGGCATCACCCTCACGACGTCCTTGGCCGGCTCCTTTGCCGTCACTCTCCCTGGAGCGTCAGCCGTTGCGGGCGCACCAGCGCGGAGCTTGTCGTGCGGTCCCAACTGGTCGGCACGATCAGCCGCGAGCGCTGTGCGCGCCGATTCTGCCGCCTGCTCTGCCCGTAGGCTGGCGGCTTCCTTGTCCATTTCCAGAATTGCCATTCTGGCGCGCAATTCCAGTTCCCTTGCTTCACGCTCACTGGCGCGCAGCCGCTCCAGCAACAATTGCTCCGCGCCTTGTGCAGCTGCGCGCTGGTCGCGCGTGGGATCCCCGATCTGCGTCGAACCAGGCAACACATTGCCAAGTCGGGCCATCACGTCACGCAGCCGGCGCGCTTCCAACTCGAACGTGCTGCCATCCGCCCGTAAACGAGACAATTGTCGCGACGCCTCCTCCAGTTGTGCCTGGATCGCTTGTGCCCGATGCCGCTCCGCCTCCAGCTCCCGCGCTGCCAGTTCCTTGGCACGCACCGCGGCGTCGAGTGCGCCCTGGCTATCCTTGAGTCGCATCTCGAACCTGCTGCCGTCCGCACGCAGACGCGCAAGTTGTTGCGACGCCTCATCGAGGAGTGTCTGGATGGCTTCAGCCCGCCGGCGCTCGGCCTCCAGCTCTCGCGATGCCAATTCCTTGGCCTGCACCGCGGCGTCGAGCGCGCCCTGCGTATCCTTGAGGCGACTTTGATACTCCGCGTCGGAGGCGTCGGGCGGCCTCTCGTCACTTGGCTTCGACTGCGGGGCCTCCGCGAGCTCGAATTGGGAGATCTGCAGCGTCTCCGTCAGGTCCAGAGCTGCAGCTTCCGAAACCAGGAACCGCTTCGTGGCAGATGCTTTCTGCGTCGTGTTCGAGCTGACGGATGAAGCGTGCGTGCCGCTCATACCGTCCCAGGCGGTCAGCGCCTTGGTCGCCAAATCAGTCCCGAGGTAGAACATCGCGCCGCAACCGACGAGCACGGCCAGGTTGATTGTCGCGCCGCTGAGGACAGAGTAACGGCCCGGGCGCTGTGAAGGGCAGTCCAGGTCTACTGACGTCAGTCTGGCCGGGCGCTCACCGAAGTTCCACAAATACCCCTGCGGATCGCGGCAAGTGTAGAAGCGCCCACCAGTGCCGTCATCGCTGGGCCCAACTTCGAGCCGCGCACCGGTCCTCAGCGCGTGGGCACAATGCCGGTCCAAGTCCTGGACAGTGAGATAGCATGTCGGGGTCGATCCGCCGCCATCATCAGCCGGTTGGACCCAAAGATCGTCGAACGCCGAGCTGCCGTACGGAGCAACGACCACCGAATTCTCGCCGAGCCGCAAGACGATGTACGCCGTGGCGCCGTCCGATCGCTTTGCAACATGATGGATCGAGAAACCGTACGCGCTGCAGAGCCAGTCTGCTGCTTCTGCCGGATCCGCGTAACGCACCGACGGGAGTATCGAGCCAACGGACATACGCCTGCTCCATACGCGATACAATCGAGCGCACCGTCACTGCCGTGCAGATCAATCAGCACTGCAGTCGCAGCACACACCGGTCACAGGCCGCACCGACCAATCGCCGCCGTCCGACCAAGCCCGCAGAAATGCCAAATTCAATAGCGTCCACAAAACAGCTGGAAATACTTTGCTAACGTTAACATTACCAGCCGGGCTCCAGCCCGCGCAAGAGACGGGAGGTCATCCGCACACGTTCGCCTCAGGTCATGGACAACTGAGCGGGCAGAAGTGCCGCCGCCAATCCGGCAGCAGGCGTAAATTCAGCAGCGTGACGGTCAGGCCGCAGATGTCTACTGATGGTTTGAGCGCAAAAGTGATTGGCTCGGTCGTCGAGCGCCGACAGGGCATGTCGGCGGTGGCTGTAAGTGCTCGAGACCGCTGCTACGCACTTTTCTTACCTGACAAAGCAAGCATGTGCTCGCGATAGGCGACAATCCTCGCCTTCAACCCTGGGCGAGAAGCCGACCGGCACAGTGCGGCAAGCTCCGCATCTGCATTGCCACGATCCGTAGCCCGATAGAGGCTCGCGACGGTCGTCGCATCCAGCCTCTTGGCTGCACCCGCAATGTCGTCCAGTGCTGCCGGGAGATCATCGTTGCTCAGCACTTGCGTGACGAGACGATCCGACAGCGCTCGCTCCGCCGCTACGGTCTCGCCGGCGAGCAGCAACTGACGCGCGCGATCGCGTCCAATGCGTTCGGCGAGCCGCGCCGTGCCGAGCACGATCCCGAACGCCGAGCCCGGGAAACTGAAGCTCGCTCCGTGGGGCGCGATGCGGTGGTCGCAGGCAGCAAAGAGATCGGCTCCCGCACCGAAAACACGCCCCTGGCCGATGGCCAGAGTGACGGCCGGCGCATCGAAGACCTTGCGCAAGAGCGTCTCCAGATTGATGAAGCGCAGCAAAAGATCGGCGTCGGTTTCCTCGCTGAGAGTCGACAGATCGAAACCCGTGCAGAGATGGCGCCCAACCCCTTCGATGATGATGAGCCGGGCACCTTCGGCAATGGCTTCATCGAAAGCCGCATCGAGCTCATGCACCATCGCTGCGCTCAGAGCATTTCCCTTCGCGGGCCGGTTCAGCGTGAGACGTGCGACGCCCTCCGTGAAGCTCCGAAGAACATTGGCTTCCGACATTTCCGCCCCTTTCAGACTGCGACGGGCTCAGTTGACCACAGCCGCCCGCCTATTTACAATATGATCACGCAATTCAAATGTTGGAATGGCGGATCGGTCCTCGGCTGCGTGAGCGCAGAAGGCGCCCCTGCCGGCGGGCAATGGAGGGATGAAATGAGCAACATGCGGGCGTTTCGCGATTTCATCCAGGACATGACGACCATCGCGGATCGCAATCTGCCCGAGGCGGAGCTGCTCGCCGCGGCCAATCCGCTCATGAGCAGGCTGCTCGCAAAGGACGATTGGCTGCCCGACATCTTCGCTCAGCCGGACGAGACGCGTTATCAGCAATACCTGCTGCATTGCGATCCGCTGGAGCGCTTCTCCTTGGTCAGCTTCGTCTGGGCGCCCGGACAGGAGACGCCCATCCACGATCACACGGTCTGGGGTCTTCTCGGTGTGCTGCGCGGCTCGGAGGTATCTCAGCGCTACGAGCAAGGCGACGGAGCCATGCACTCCATTGGCGGCCTGGAGACGCTCGACGCCGGCGCGATCGACATGGTCTCGCCGACCATCGGCGACATTCACAAGGTCCGCAACGGCAGCAAGAGCCGCACGTCAGTCTCCATCCACCTCTACGGCGGCAACATCGGCGCCATCGATCGGCACGCCTTCACGACCGACGGCACGGCCAAGCAGTTCCGCAGCGGCTACACACTGGACGTGCTCCCCAACATCTGGCGCGGCTGACGGCAACCTAGACCTTTGGCGCGCCGCCGGCATAGCCGAGCGCTTTCGAAAGCTCCTGCGCGAGCGCGACCACGCGAGGCGCCAAGGTCTTCATGCGCGCGCTCGTGAGCCGTGTCAGCGGGCCGGAAATGCCGAGTGCCGCAACTGAGCGCCCCGTCGCATCGAAAACAGCCGAGGCCAGTCCACCGACACCATCGCGCCATTCGCCGCGATTGACCGCGTACCCGTTGCGCGCGGCGCGGCCGAGCTCCGCCTTGAGAGCAGCCAACGTGGTGACGGTTGCGTCCGTGTAGCGCGGAAGTTTCGGGCCCTGTTTCTCGAGGAAGCCGCGTGGCTGCACGGACAGAAGCGCCTTTCCCGTGGCCACGGCGTGAGCAGGCGCACGACCGCCGACCATGGAGTAGGCACGGATGGGCTGCGCGCAGTCGATCTTGTCGATGTAGATGATCTCGAGGCCGTCCAGAATCGAGAGATGGATGGTCTCGCCCGTATCTTCCGCCAGCCGCGACAGATAGGGCGGCGCCAGCCGCCGCACATCGAGCTTGCTGATGCGCAGCGCGCCAAGCTCATACATTTTCGTCGTGCAGCGATAGCCGGCGTGTGCATTGTCGCGCGCGACGTAGCCGGCGTGCACGAGCGTCTGCAGCGTCCGATATGCATTGCTGCGCGAGAGGCCGACACGCCGGGCCATATCGTCGATGGAAATCGTGTCTGCGTCCAACTCCGCGAGAGCCTCCAATACTGCCAGGCCTTTCAGCAAAGTCTTATCCACGTGCCGCTCCCGTCGCGCGTTCTGCGAACGGGCCACAATGAGGCCTGCAGCTTGACGCGCCTAGCCCTCGATCATAGAATAAATATTGAAATCCATAGTCCGAATGTTGAAATACGGAGAAAATGCCGCCCGGCTCGTCGGTGGCAAGGAGAGATATGTTGCGCTCACTCGCAGGCGTAAGAGTTGTGGAGTTCTGCAGCGTCGCGGCGGGCCCCTTCTGCGGCATGCTGCTCGCGGACATGGGTGCGGACGTCATCAAGGTCGAGAACCCTGATGGCGGCGATACCATGCGGCAGTGGCCTCCTTTGAAGGACGGCTACAGCGAGAACTTCGCCTCGGTGAACCGCAACAAGCGCTCGGTCACGCTCGATCTCAAGGATCCGCGCGACAACAAGCGGGCGCGCGACCTCATCGCCACCTCGCAAGTCGTGCTCGAGAACAACCGACCTGGCGTCATGGCGCGTCTTGGCCTCGACTATGCGACGCTGAGCAAGACACAGCCCGATCTCGTGTACTGCTCCATCTCCGCCTTCGGCCAGGAAGGACCGCGCTCGCGCGAGGCCGGCTTCGATCTGACGTTGCAGGCCATGAGCGGCATCATGAGCGTGACCGGCGAGCCGGGAAGCGCACCCGTCAAATGCGGCGTGCCGCTTTCGGATTTCGCAACCGGCCTCTATGCCGCCTTCGGCATCACCAATGCGTTGCTTCATGTGCGCGCTGGCGGACAGGGCACGCATATCGACGCATCGATGTTCGGCGCGTCGCTTGCCATCGCAGCGCTGCAGACCAGCGAGTATTTCGGAAGCGGTCAGGACCCGAAGCGCCTCGGGTCGGCCCATCCTCGCAATGCGCCTTATCAGGCCTTCAAGAGCAAGGACGGCTATTTCGGCATGGCCGCAGGGAACAACTCGCTCTATCGGGCCGCGTGCGGAGCCATCGCGCGGATGGATCTCTTCGAGGATCCGCGCTTTGCCTCTACGCAGTTGCGCGCGAAGAACCAGGAAGCCCTGCGCAGAATTCTCGAGGCGGAGTTCGAGGCCCACACCAGCGATGAGCTGCTGGATCGCTTCCGCAAGGCAGGCGTACCGTGCGCGCCGATCAATACCTACTCGCAGGCGCTCGCCGATCCTCAGGTCGCGCACATGGGCTGGGTGCAAACGCTGCCACTGCCGACCGGGGCCACGACAAAGACCTTTGTATCGCCGCTCCGCTTTTCCGGTAACGGCGCCACCATCGATCGGCCGCCTCCTGCGCTCGGTGAGCACAACGAGGAAATCTTCGGGCCGGACTGAGGGATGCTCCGGCAATTGCGACGAGGCGATAACCGCCTCGTTACAGTCAAGGATCACAGAAGCCTGCATTTGCGGTGATATGGCGTACGAATTCGGCGATGCGAATGACATGGCCGACCCCGCCTCGCTGCTCGAGCAATTGCATCGGTGAAACGGCATCTCTCCTGCCAGCCATCCGGATAGAGTCGTGGCGGATTCGCTTCGGTGGCTGCGAAAATCAGGCGCGTTTCACAAGGCCATTCGGCGATGCCTGATAACCTGTCAACGTTCTCTCTGCAAACCTCAAGCGCCACGAGATCATGGCCTGCGCATATCGGAGGACGTCCGCCGCCCGACCTGGATCTGCAGCCAGTGATGTAAACTGCCCCGGATCCTTCGCGAGATCGAAGTAGAGAGCGGGCAGCTTGGTGAAGTGGACATACTTCCCCGCCTCGTCCTCGGTCACGGCCAAACTCGCCTCGTCGAGACCCACGCCCAGCACTTCCTCTGGACGCGCTGAGCCCATCAGCACGTTGCGGCAATCGTACTCGTAGTGGACATGGCGACGCCAATCTGGAGGGGCGGCTCCCTCGCGGAGGAAGGGCAGCAGGGAGCTTCCATCAACTGTTCGCGGCGTCTCGAGACCGAGCCAATCGAGGATGGTCGGCATCGTATCGATCGATTCAGTGAAAGCATCCACGACCGTGCCTCGCGTCTTGTCCGCGCTGGCATCCGGATCGCGAATGACGAGCGGAATGTGGAAGCTCTCGTCGAAGTAGCCGACCTTGCCGAGGATATAGTGGTCGCCGAGTTGCTCGCCGTGGTCGCTGGTCAGAACGATGAGCGTGTCGTCCCACTGGCCGCTGTCGCGAAGGAACTGAAGCACGCGACCAATCTCGGCGTCGCATTCGGAGATCAGACCGTAGTACGTCGCACGCATCTGGCGCACCTCGGTCACACTCATCGAGCTGGCAAGCCCCTTGCCGTTCTCGAAAAATCGCCGCCGCTCGATCGAATCCAGGAAGAACTGAAGCAACGGGTGCTGGCGCGCCTCCTCTTCAGGTGTTGCGGCCCGCACGGGAGCCGGCGCATCGTCGATCGAGTACATGTCATGGTACGGCGCCGGCGCCGCAAATGGCGGATGCGGGCGGTAGTAGCCGAGATGCAGGAACCACGGGCGCTCAGCTGCGCCGAGAAGATAGCTCAGCGCACGCTCCGTGAACCATCGCGTATCGGAGAGATGTGCAGGAATGCGCGATGGTTTGCGCGTGGCGCCAAGCTCCTCCTCACTCACGCCCTCCGGCAGCCAGATGTCAGCGCGGTTCTCGGGGAGTTTGTAGCCCTGGCTCGCCAGCCAGGCGAAGTATCCCTCCATGCGCGGCTCGAAGGCGCCGACAGGCCGCCATCCGTGCATCAGGTCACCGAGCACCGTGAATGCAGGATCCATGGCGGGCCACTCGCGCGGATCGGGAGTTGTCGTCGTGTAGCCGACAATGGCTGGGTCCCAGCCGCCTTTGCGCACTTCCATCGCAAGGTTCGTGTGGCGCGCATCGAGCGGAATGGTGTTCTGCACGGCGCGGTGGTTCATCGCATACATGCCAGTCAGCAGCGACGCGCGCGCCGGCCCACACGGCGATGTCACGGTATAGTGCCTCCGGAAGGTAACACTTTCCGCGACCAGCGCATCGATGTTGGGCGTTCTGATGGTCTTGTGGCCGGCCGCCTGCAGCGTGTCGCCACGCCATTGATCGACGACGATGAGAAGAACGTTCTTGCGCTTGGGATCGGCGATTGTGGGCATCGAGGCGTTTCCGGGTGGTGGGATTTGATGTGGTGGCCGGACGTGCTCCGGGCCACCACATTGGAGTCCACTATTTGCGGACCTTCAAGTTGGCCGCTCGGAAGTCCATCGCCTGGGTCGGCGAGTACTTCCACTCGAGATCCTTCCGCTTGCCGTAGAAGAGCACGGTACGGTGGAGGACCGTGTAGCCCGGATCGTCACGCTCGATGATCTCGAGCATGCGACGGAACATGGCCGAACGCTTTGTCTGATCGGTCGAGGTCTCGAGCTCTGCGCACAGCTTGTTGAACTCGTCGTTGGACCACTCGCCCACCTGCTGCTGCTGACCGCGCGGACAATGCTGCGTGACCATCGAAGACACAGGGTCGTTGAACGGTGCCGAATTCGACCAGTCGCGGATGGCGCGCGGGCTATCCTTGGCGAAAATCTGCTGCCAGTTCTCTTTCATCTCGATCTGCACGTTGGCTCCGACCGCGCGCCACATTTCCTGCAGAATCTGAGCGGTCGGTACCTGGTTTGCATAGTAGTTGTTGAGCACCCGGAAGGGGATCGGCTCACCGTTGTAACCAGCTTCCTTCAGCAGCTTCTTGGCAGCCTCGGGGTCGTACGCAGGGGCCTGCCAGTCCTTGATGAACATTGGACCATAGTACTCCCACTGCAGTCCCTGCGGAATGGACGTGCGGCCGGACCAGAGCGTATCGACGATCAGCTTGCGATCAATCGCGATCGTGAGCGCGCGCCGCACGCGAGGATCCTTGAGCTGCGGATGGTTCTTGTCGAACACCGTAAGACGGTAGTTGAGCACAGGGCCGCCGACGACGTCATGCTTGCTGCTGGCCTCGATAGTCTTGATCTGATCAGGTGGGACGTCAGTGACGAAGTCGTACTGACCAGAAATCAGACCGTTGATGCGGCTGGCCACCTCCGGCACGACGACGAAGCGGATCTCGCGCGCATTCGGCTTGCCGCCCCAGTAGGCGTCGTGTGCCTCGAGGACAAGAATATTGTCCGGCTTGAACTCCTTTACCTTGTAGGCTCCGGTCGCAACGGGAGCCGCGGCAAAGGTTCTCCAGTCCGGCGCGGAAAGGAACGCCTTCTTCGAGACGACATTCATGCCGGTGCGTGTCAAGCGCCCCTCGAGCGTCACGTCCGGACTCTTGTTGTGGAGGCGCACGGTGTAGCGGTCGACGGCTTCCATGCGCTCGAATCCAGGTAGCAGGCGGCGCGCTACGGCGTGCACTTCCGGCGGCGCTGTGGACGATTGGCCGGCACCCTGGGTGAAGAGAGCCTGCCCCGTCTTGAGTTCCTCGCCAGGCTTGGCGAAGCCCCACATGCGCTCCGGGCCGAACGAGAATACGACATCCTCGGCGGTCATTTCCTCGCCGTTGTGGAACTTGACGCCCTTGCGCAGCGTGAACTCGATCGTCTTGTCGTCGATGCGCTTCCAGCTCTCGGCGAGCGCCGGCCCGATCGACAGATCACCCTGGCGGTCCACCTCGACGAGCGTATCGAAGATGCTTAGAAAGATGCGAGATCCGACGTTGGACTGTTCGCGCAGCGTATCCAGGACACCAGCATTGACGATCTGCTGCACGGCGACGGTAATCACAGGACGATCATCGGCGTGCGCGACCGACGTGAGCAGGAAAGCAGCTGCCGCCGCCGCAACGAGCGCCGAGCGTGGCCTCGCATAGTTGAAGATACTGTGTCTACCCATTTCACTTCCTTTCAGGATTGACCACAGGGGCCGCATAGGCGCGAAGCATCTCAGCGTCATGACGCTTTGCCGGTCACCAGCGCGCAATCTCCGTCAGCGCAACGTCGGATCGAGGCGGTCGCGCAGCCAATCACCGAGTAGCGAGACGGAAAGCGTGGTCATGATGATTACGAACGCGGGCGCGAGCAGTATCCAAGGCGCGGTCTGCATGTACTCGCGCCCGTAGCCGACCATGTTGCCGAGCGAGGTGAGCGGCGGCTGCACGCCGAGACCAAGGAAAGAAAGGCCCGACTCTAGGAGGATCACTTCGGGAAAGTTCAGTGTCATGGATACGATCAACGTCGCGGCAATGTTCGGGAGGATGTGGCGGCCGTAGACACGCCACGGCCCGGCGCCGAGATCACGAACGGCAGAGGCATACCCCTGCTCGGTAGCTGCAATGGCCAGCCCGCGCGAAATCCGGGCCATACGTTCCCAACCATTCAGCCCCATCAGGAGCACGAACAGCATCAGCGAATTGCCGAAGAAGGCCAGCACTGCGAGCGCAATGATCAGGAACGGCATCGACGCCTGAAGGTCGATGAGCACTTGTACGAGTTGCTCGATGATGCCCCTGAAATGTGCTGCGGCAAACCCGAGGAGTACGCCGACGGTCGCGGCGATTACCGTCGAGGCGAGAGCTATGAGCAATGACACTCGGATCGACTCGATGAGACGGGAGAGGACATCACGACCGAGTTCATCTGACCCGAGCGGATGTCGCCAGTCTCCGCCCATGAACACCGGCGGTTGCAGGCGGCCGCGAAGATCGAGTGCCTTGAAGTCGTATGGCCGGATCCAATCGGCCGCAAGTGCGATGGCAAGCATCAGCACGAGCCACGCGATGGCGACGATGACCATCGGCGGCCAAGCATCGAAAAGGCGACGTAAGGCCGATCTTGGGCGCGCGATCGCCGCTGGAAGAGAACTCGGCTCCACCTCGCTGCGCCGTTCCGGGTCGCTGGGCATAGCGCCGCTCCTCAAGCAGAGTTGCTACCGCGTCCACGCAGGCGCGGATCGATCAGACCGTAGGCGAAGTCGACGATCAAATTGGAAGTGACCATGCATACGGCGACCAGGAGCAGTATCGCTTGCACGATCATCAGGTCGCGATTGGCAACCGCCGAGATGAGCAGGCGACCGACGCCCGGCCAGGAGAACACACTCTCGACAACGACGGCGCCAGCCATGAGTGATCCGACCATCAACCCGATCACCGTCAGCGTGGGAATTGCCGCATTCGGGAGCGCGTGGCTTCGTACGGCTCTAGACCACGGCACGCCCTTCGCACGCGCCGTGCGAATGTAGGGTTGGCCCAATACCTCAAGCATCGCCGATCGCGTGTACCGCGCGATGACGGCAGCGCCTGCCGTGCCAAGGGTAATGATCGGCAGGATCGCGTGGCGCCACGTGTCCTGGCCGCCGGAGGGAAGCACGCCGAGCTTCACCGCAAACACGAGGATGAGAATGAGCCCCAGGACGAAACTCGGAACCGTGTAGCCGGCGACCGAGATCATCATCACCAAGCGATCGAGGAAAGAGTTGCGGTGTAACGCAGCGTAGATGCCAGCCGGAATACCGATGCTGACCTTGAGAAGGAACGCCGGCACGGTCAGCGCCAGGGTCAGCGGAATGCGCTCCGCGACAACGTCCCAGGCATCGCGGCCATCACGCAGCGACTGGCCCATATTGCCGTGAAGCAGGTTGCCGAGGTAACCGATATACTGCTGCCACACGGAAGCATTCAGGCCGTAATGTTCTCTGAACGCTTCGATTGCTTCCGGTGGCGCATCGGTCGACATGATGAGCAAGGCCGGATCACCCGTCGCTGTCAGGATCGCGAAGGAAAAGGTCAGGACGAGAAAGATCGTCAGAATCGCACGCCCGAGACGCGTGGCGATGTAGATTGGCATGAGTTCGTCGTCCTCTCGTCTTCAGGCGGCGGTGCGCGCCAGATCGATGCGTGTCCCCGCGCGATGGCAGGCGACGAGCCGATCCGCATCGAACGGGCGCAGCTCCGGCATCTCGCTTCGGCAGCGATCGGTCGCGAGCGGACAACGCGGATGAAAGGCGCACCCTTTGGGCACATCGACCGGGCTTGGGGGATCTCCATCGAGAACGATGCGGCCTTTTGCTCGCGCGCGGGCACTCGGCACGGCCGATATCAGTGCCTGCGAGTAAGGATGCGCCGGTGCGCGCATGATGTCCTCGGGCCGGCCCGTCTCGACAATCCGCCCGAGATACATGACGGCCACGCGATGGCTGACATGGCGCACCACCTTCAGGTCGTGACTGATGAAGAGGTAGGCCACGCCCATCCGCTCCTGCAGGTCCTTGAGCAGGTTGATCACCTGTGCCTGGATCGAGACATCAAGCGCCGAGATCGGTTCGTCGCACACGAGAAGACTCGGCTCGAGCATCAGGGCGCGGGCGAGAACCACGCGTTGACGCTGCCCGCCGGATAGCTCGTGTGGATAGCGATCGACACTCGTACGCGGCAGGCCGACGGCATCGAACAACGACAGCATCCGATCGCGACGCTCCGCCTTCGCGCCGACACTGAATATGTCGAGAGGCTCCATGGCTTGAATGCCGACCGGCAATCGCCGGTCGAGTGCGCCGAGCGGATCCTGGTAGACCATCTGCATCCGCCGGCGTTGATCCCGCCACGCGCGCTTGCGATCGGCGACCACGGGCTTGCCTTCGAAGACAACCGTGCCCGACGTCGCCGGCATGAGACCGAGAACGAGCTTCGCGGTCGTGGACTTCCCACAGCCGGACTCGCCGACGAGTCCCAATGTCTCGCCGGCTCGGATTTCGAAGGATACCCCATCAACGGCCTTGAGCTCGGCGGTCGGCCCAAACCAGCCATCCGCTGACTTGACCTTGTATATTCGGCGTAGGTCCTTCGCAGCAATCAGTGGTGCGCTCGTCATGCCACTGCCAGAGCGCGATGAGAGTCAGATGTGGTCGCAGGGAGCATGACGCACGCTGCGGCATGGTCTGACCCGACAGTGCGCATCGTCGGCATGGAGGCGTTGCAGAGATGCATGCTGGCGCCTTCGCACCGTGGCGCGAACGGACATCCGGGCGGCAAACGATGAGGTTCTGGCACCTGCCCCGGGATCGCGACTAGACGCTCCAGCGCGCCGTCGATTTCAGGTAGCGCGGCGAGCAGGCCGCGCGTGTAGGGGTGGCGCGGGGCTTCGAAGATGCGCTCGACCGGCGCCGTTTCCACGGGCCGACCCGCGTACATCACCATCACGCGATCCGCGAGCTCGGCAACGATCCCGAGATCATGGCTGATGACCACCAGGCCCATCCCGGTCTCGCGGCGCATGTCCTTGAGCACTTCGAGGATTTGCGCCTGGATGGTGACATCGAGTGCCGTCGTCGGCTCATCGGCTATAAGCAGGTCAGGCTCACCTGCGAGTGCCATCGCGATCATGACGCGCTGGTTCATGCCGCCTGACAGCTCGTGCGGATATTCAGAAAGCCGCTGACCCGCTGCTGCAATCTGCACCCGCTCGAGCAGCCGCCGTGCCTCGGCCAGAGCCGAGCGCTCGCTCATGCCGCGATGGAGGACCAGGCTCTCGACGAGTTGTCGGCCGATGCGATGGACCGGATTGAGTGACGACGTCGGGTCCTGGAAAATCATGGCTATGCGCTTGCCGCGCACCTTCGCCATCTCGTGCTCACTGAGACCGAGAATCTCTCGGCCATCAAGTCGTACGCTTCCCTTCACATAGGCACGTGGACCAAGGAGGCCCAGCGCGCCGAGCCAGGTGATACTCTTGCCAGATCCGGATTCGCCGACAATGCCGACCGCTTCGCCTTTCTTGATTTCAAAATCGAACCCATGCAGAGCGCGAACACAGGAGTGGCCGGTATCGAAGTCGACGGTCAGTCCCTCGATACGAACGAGCGGTTCCATCATTCCGCGTTTGCTCCTCGCTGCCCATAAGTTCATATGCGTTGATCAGGCGGGTAGCGCCGGCACATGACACACGAGTGACGCATCACCCGTACGTCGCTGGTGGGAAATCCAGCGCCACCTGTTACGGCCATCAAGCTCTCCCTAGGGACGCCGCGCTTCAGAAATGTGACGACCGATCTGATAGTTGACGGTCAATCCGGCGGCGATCGACATGAGAACGGGCACGATCAGGAACACGCAGACCGCGAGCGCGAATGCGAGCTGTGCGTAGAAAATGGCCTCCGCGGCGAACCATTGTGCTCTGCCTCAGTCGGCGGCCGCGACACTGGCACCGGCGACCGTGCGCGCCAATCCGAGCGCCAGCCAGGTCACGGCACCGAGGATGAACGAGAGCGCCGCCGCCATCGCGATGTTCGCTTGCAGCGTGAACTCGGTATAGATGACCAACCCAGCATGAATGGGGATATCCGCCTCAATCAGGCTCGCAATCGTCGCCCAATTTCCCGGCATTGACCGCAACTGTCACAACCATCACGCTCCTATCCGCGGGAAATGCGCGGGAAAGCATTGACGCAGGTCGACCTCACGGCTTTGATGATACTTTGGGATGCGCTTGAAATATTCTCGATTGATTCAGAACGTGAGGCATTGCGCGCCGATCCTCGGCCGGAGGGCAGGGTGCTATTTCAGTTCGATAACTACTCGATTGATCCGGACCGACGCGAGCTGCGGCGTGGAGCCGAATTGATCGAGATCGGGCCACAAGTCTTCGACCTCCTCCTTTTCCTGATACGCAACCGCCACCGCGTCGTCAGTAAGGACGATTTGCTCGACGCCATCTGGGCGGGGCGGATCGTATCGGAATCCACGCTCGCGAGCCGTATCAATGCGGCGCGCAACGCGATCGGCGACAGCGGCGCGGAGCAGGCGCTGATCAAGACGATCGCGCGCAAGGGCTTTCGCTTTGTCGGGGAAGTCCGCGAGCACTCGAAGCCGGCGCCTGCAGCGCTCGCGGGCACCGCGAAAGCGGCGGAGAGAACGCCACGCCAGCAAGTGCAGTTCTGTACGGCGGCCGACGGCGTTCGCATCGCTTACACGGCCGTCGGCGATGGCCCGCCCCTGGTCAAGACCGCCAACTGGCTCAATCACCTGGAATACGACTGGCAGGGGCCTATTTGGACCCACCTGCTGCACGCAATTGCCGCGAGATACTGTTTGGTTCGGTACGATCAGCGCGGCAATGGTCTCAGCGACTGGGATGTCGACGACATATCTCTCGAAACCTTCGTCAGCGATCTGGAAACGGTGGTCGATGCGATCGGTCTCGAAAAGTTTCCGCTTCTCGGGATCTCACAAGGGTGTGCCGTATCCATCCTCTATGCCGTCCGTCACCCCGAGCGGGTTACGCGCCTCGTCCTGTACGGCGGCTATGCGCGAGGCCGGCGCCGACGCGGCGAACCTTCCGAGATCGCTCAGGCCGACGCGTTGCTCACGCTGATCCGCGAAGGGTGGGGACAGGAAAATCCGGCCTACCGGCAGATCTTCACATCCCGCTTCATTCCCGATGCGACTCCCGAGCAAGCACGCTGGTTCAACGAGCTGCAGCGCATCACCACGACGGCCGAGAATGCCGCCCGCATCCGCAGCGCTCTGGACGACTTCGATGTGACCGGGCTGCTGTCACAGGTGCGCGTGCCCACGCTCGTCATGCACTGCCGCAACGACGCCGTGCAGCCGTTCGAGGAAGGGCGGCGGATGGCGGCCGGCATATCGGGCTCCCGGTTCGTGGCACTCGAGGGCCACAACCACCTGATCCTCGAGCACGAGCCCGCATGGGCCCGGTTTCTCGACGAGGTCACGCGGTTTCTGGGAGCCTGATGACGCAATGGATCATCGGCCGCATATCGTAGTGGTGGAGGACGAGGCAGCTCAGCGCCAGTTGCTGCTCGACTATCTGGTGAAACAAAATTTCCGCGTCAGTGGTGCCGACGGGGGGCCCGCGCTGCGTCGCATAGTGGAGCGGGAGTTACCCGCGCTGGTCCTGCTCGACATCGGCCTTCCGGGCGAGGACGGTTTTGCCCTGGCGCGATGGCTGCGCGAGAGAAGCGCTCGGGTCGGCATCATCATGGTCACGGCTGCCGCCGATACGGTCGATCGCGTCGTCGGCCTGGAGACGGGCGCCGACGACTACATTGCCAAGCCTTTCGAGCCCCGGGAATTGTTGGCGCGCGTCAAGAGTGTCCTGCGCCGGGTCACGGGCGCGGCGCCATCCACGGGCCCTCGCGTACGCATGGGCCGGCGCGTGCTGGACCTCGAGAAGCGGCTGCTGATCGATCCCGACGGGCGCGAGGAACCGTTGACCGCGAGCGAGTTCGACCTTTTGAAGGTGCTTGCCGAAAACCCCAATCGGCCGCTCAATCGGGACTGGCTTCTGGAGGCCGTTGCCCACCGCGAAACCGAGGCGTTCGATCGCGCCATAGATCTGCGCATCACGCGCCTGCGCCGCAAGATCGAAAATGATCCGGCACATCCGGAGGCGATCCGCACGGTGCGCGGGGTCGGCTACATGTTCGTGCCGCCCAAGGACTGAGCCCTCAGCTGCTCATCTACTGCAGCGGCGGCGCAACGAAGCTCGGCCGCCAATGGTCCGAGTGCGTCGCTGCAGCTGGCCTTATCGCCTGCTTTGCCGGCCCGCTCGATGCCGGCCGCAGCCCTGGCAACACCGTTGGCGCCGACCGTGCGCGCCGCGCCATTGAGCTTATGCGCCGCTGCCGAGGCGGCGGCCAGATCGCCACTACTCACCGCTGAGCGGATCTCGCTCTCCGTTTCCGCCGCGGTGAGCGCGAACTTGCGCAAAAGCGCGACGATGGCGTCCGTATCGGTTCCGAGCCAGGCGCCGAGGACGGCCGGGTCGATCGGCGAGGGTGGCGGAGCGTGGCCCGCCGTTGCCGCCTCCGCAGCATTCCCGCCGATCGTCAGCCAGCGCTCGAGTGTGTGGCGCAAGCGCGCCATGTTGATGGGCTTCGTGATATAGGCGTCCATGCCCAGCGCAAGACAGCGCTCCTCCTCGCCTTTGAGTGCATTGGCCGTGACGGCAACGACAGGTGTCCGCTGCCCGCCGCGTCCAGCTTCGGCCGTACGAATGCGCTGCACGAGGCCATAGCCGTCGAGGCGCGGCATATGTATGTCAGCGAGAACGGCGGCATAGTTCCCGCTCTCCCAGGCCGCGAGACCTTCCGCGCCGTCATCGGCTGTATCGGCGGAGATGCCGAGGAGGTCGAGCTGGCGTACCAGAACCTCGCGGTTCACCGGATGATCATCGACGACCAGCACGCGATAGTTGCCGCCGACCGGGAGAGGCGACAACGCGGACGCCGCCTGTGCCAAGCCTCTCAGCGGAGTGTCGGACGCTGCCGCCTGCAGCGTCAGGGTCACGGTGAACGTGGAACCCGTGCCCGGCTTGCTCTCGACGGTAGCGTCCCCATCCATGAGCTGCGCCAGCCGGCGGACGATGGACAGGCCCAAACCGGAGCCGCCGAAACGCCGCGTCGTCGAGCTGTCGGCTTGCGAGAAGGGCTGAAAGAGGCCGGCGCGCTGTACGTCGTCGAGCCCGATGCCCGTATCCGTCACAGCAATGGCGAGACGGGTACGCCCGCCGCCGAGCGGCTCTGTGCCGGCCCGCACCCGCACGCTGCCGCGCTCGGTGAATTTCAGGGCATTGCCGACGAGATTGAACAGGATCTGCCGCACCCGTGTCGGATCTCCGATCAAGGCATCATGCGAACCGACCGCTATGTCGACGCCAAAGGCCAGGTGCTTGCTGTTGGCCTGCGGCTGGAAGGCGGCGAGCACGCTCTCCATCAGGCCCGAAAGCGAGAAGGTCGTTTTCTCCAGCTCCAGACGGCCGGCCTCGATCTTGGAGAAATGGAGCACGTCCTCGATGATGCGCAGGAGAGCGTGGGCCGAGTCGCGCATGGTGGCGACGGTGCGCTGCTGCGGTCCGTCGAGACCCTGGTGCTCGAGGACATCCATCATGCCGAGTACACCGTTGAGCGGGGTGCGGATCTCGTGACTCATCGTGGCAAGAAACGTCGACTTGGCCTGATTGGCGGCTTCCGCCTCGGTGCGCTCCCGCTCGGCGACGTCCCTCGCCGCCGCTATGGCTTCCTCCCGGCTCTTCAGCTCGCCGACCATGCGCAAGGTCTCCATGGCGATCACCGCCTGATCGGCGAACGTCGTCATCAACGCGATCTCCTGGTCGCCGAATGGGCGCGCGACGATGCGCGTCAGAGCGATGACGCCGATTGGCCCTTCAGTTCCCAACAGGGGTACACCCAGCATAGTGCGGAAGTTGCCGAGCTTCTGGGACTCGAACCATTGGTATTCGGAGTCCGCGAGGCAGTCGGGAAGGTGAACCATCGTGCCCGTGAGCGCGGTACGGCCAACCAGCGTATTGCGGCTCGGCGGTATCGGATTGCGGCGGATAAAATCCTGATAGGCCTGAGAGAACCCGTGGCTGGCTGCGAGATGATAGGCACCTTCCTTCCGCTGGAAGACGAACGCGCTGTCGGCTTCGCATAGCCGTGCCGCGGATAATACGAGCGTGTCCAGAACCGCCTGCAGGCTGAAGGTCGAGCGGCTGATGACCTTGAGGACGTCGCCCGCAGCCCTGAGCGATTCCTCGACACGCTTCAGATCAGTGATGTCGCGACAGACGATCAGCAGGCTACCATCCGCCAGCATATTGCATCTGAACTCCACGTCGCGGCCGCCGGCGGTCCGTCGCTCATAGCGGTAGCCCCCCGCATCGCACATCATGATGATGCGCTCGCGTGTAATCGTCTCGACGTCACCGACGTCGCCGAAGTCTCCGCGCTCGGCCTGGAAACGGATGATCTCGGCCAACGTGACGCCGACACGCGCCATCGTGGCAGGATAGCTCTGGAACTCCACGAGCTGGCGATTGATGAATTGCAGTTGCAGTTGCCGATCGAACAGCGCAACGCCTTCGCCCATGTTGTCGATCACGGTCTGCGTCAGCTCGTGCGTGGTCTCCATATCACTGCGCCTCCGCGGGTCCTGCTCAGCTGGCCGTAGGTTGTAGGGCTCGTCTCCGAGATCGATACTATCGCGCGGGTCCGTCGCGCGATTGTTTCGTGCCGCGCACGATTTGTATCGTCTGTATCGCGGCGCCGGCCGCACGCCTCGCCGACGGCGAACTATCAAGCGATTTTCAAGGGCTTCTCAAGCTCCCGTCAAAGCCTTCTAGGCGAACCCCGTCCATCCTGCGCCCACGATACCGACGATACCAAACAGCGCCTCGGCAACATCGGCGCGATACGCAGGCGGCATAGGCTGATCCCATCGACAAACAGCCATTCAGCGATGTCACATTGATCGGAGGATGCCATGCTCATTGAGACCACGCAGGCCACGCCGACCTCGACAACCGTGATTGCCCTGCATTGCTCCGGCGCCGGCCCCGGTCAGTGGCGCCAGCTCGGCGAGCTGCTTGGAACGGCACACGCCTTGGCCGCTCCCGAGCACTATGGCTGTGACCGCACGGGCCCATGGACCGGCAGCCACGCGTTCACTCTGGCGGATGAGGCGGCGCGGACGATCGAGCTGATCGACCGCAGCACCCGCAAGGTACATCTGGTCGGGCATTCCTACGGCGGCGGCGTCGCGCTGCATGTCGCTCTCGCGCGGCCAGATCACATTGCCAGTCTTTCGCTCTACGAGCCGTCGGCCTTTCACCTCCTCAAAACCATGGGCGGCTCCGGCGCGGAAGCCTTTGCCGAAATTGAGTTGATTACGGCAACAACGGCTCGATGCGTGACGACGGGCAACTATGGCGGCGCCGCGGCGGCATTCGTCGACTACTGGAGCGGCGCGGGTACCTGGGCCTCGCTACGGCCGTCCGTCCAGAGCGCGCTGACGCGCTGGATATTGAAGGCGCCACTCGACTTCCACGCCCTGATCGAGGAGCCGACGCCGGCGAGGGCCTATACCGCGCTGGATTTCCCGGTTCTCGTCATGCGCGGCGAGCACGCACCCCGGCCCACGCGCCAGATCGCCGGGATTCTGACCAGCCTGCTGCCAGACGCGCAGCTCTCCGTCGTCGCCGGTGCCGGTCACATGGGACCGCTGACGCACGCCGCCGCTGTGAGCGAAGAAATCGCTGCCCATATTCGTGCGGCGGAAGCGACGCGTGCGACGGCAACGGTCTCCGATCGCCCGCGCTTCTCGATAGTTGGCGCCCGCTTGGCTGCCTGCCTCGCATAGCCTCACGGGAGGTGCCGCACCGCCCCTTCCGAAGCAGATGCCAATCACGACAATTTTAGCTCGATGGAGGGCGGACCATGTCGTCCTGCGCGCCTCGCTCGAAGGCACCCGCCCTGTTCGCCGTCGGTGCGGCAGCCGTCATGCTCGCGGTGATCATGGGCGTCCTCATCAATGGTCTGACGGCCTTCTTCGTACCTATGGAGCTGGCCGAAGGATGGGCCCGCGCGGACGTCGCCGGCATCAATTCCTCCGGGTTGATCGGGCTCGCGGCCGGCAGCGTCTTCATGGGCTATGTCGCCGACCGGCTGAGCATTCGCGCCATCTGCCTGCTTGCGGCATCGTCGATGGGCATCTGCCTGATCCTTGCATCCCAGGCGACATCGCTCTGGATGCCGTACGTGCTTTTCTTTATTGCCGGGGCGCTCGGCGGCGGCACCCTGTTCGCCCCGATCTTCGCCTATGTCGGGAACTGGTTTCCCCAGTCGACTGGCGTGGCGATCGGCGTGGCGGCTGCCGGCCAGGCGGTCGGCCAAGGCAGCGTGCCTCTGCTGGCAGCCCACCTCATCGAGGCCTTCGGGTGGCGCAACGCAATGCTTGCGCTCGGCTGCGGTACCTTGGTTATACTCCTGCCGCTGGCCTGGGGTATGCGCCAAGCCCCAGCGCCTGCTGCGTCGTCGCTTCGGGAGCCTCAACTCCGGCCCGCGCTTGCCGTGCCGATACTCTCGGCGGCCATCTTCTTTTGCTGCACATGTATGGCGGTGCCGCTCATGCACCTCATGCCGCTACTGCAGAGCCTTTGCATATCATCCACCGATGCCGGCGGAGTCATGTTCGCCATGCTCCTGGCCGCCATCGCGGGGCGCGTCGCGTACGGAAAGCTGTGTGACCTGATCGGCGCAACGCGCTCCTGGTTCGTGGCGTCGAGTTTGCAGACCATCGGCGTGCTGGCCTTCACGCTGTTCGGAAGCCTGCAAGGGTTCCTGATCTTCTCGATCGTCTATGGGTTCGCCTACGCCGGTGTCATGACCTCACTGCTCGTGGCGACGCGCGCGCTGACACCGGCACGCGACAAGGCGACGTGGATGGGCATCGTGTTCTCGTTCGCCTGGCTCGGTCACGCCTTCGGCGGCTTCCAAGGCGCCTTCGCCTATGACCTCACCGAAGGCTACGAGGCCGGCTTTGCCGCAGGAGCCCTCGCCGGCGCAAGTAACCTCATTCTGGTCGGTACGCTCATCTGGCTGACGCGATCGCCTGCGCCCGCTGTTCAGCCAGTCGGCCAGCATCTGCAAGCAGCAAGAGGATCATGAGCACTCGCCGCATGAAGAAGCGAACGGAAAAACGGCAGCCAATGAGAGGATACACATCATGGCAACCTGGACACCCGACCCAAGCTTCTATCCCTCGCCGCGTATGGCGATGAAGGCAGCACCCGAAACACTGGCCTACGTCGCCGCCTTCGATCCCGATCGAAAGACTCCCGATGCGATCGCCGTGGTCGATGTCGATCCCAAGTCGAAGACCTATTCGCAGATCATCGGCACGACATCGATGCCGAACACGGGCGACGAGCTGCATCATTTCGGCTGGAATGCCTGCTCGTCGTGCCTCTGCCCCAACGCCCCGCACGCGCACGCCGAACGGCGCTACCTCGTGGTGCCGGGCTTGCGCTCCTCGCGCATCCATATCCTCGACACCAAGCCCGATCCCAGGAACCCGAAGATCGTCAAGGTCGTCGAGCCTGCGGAGGTTGCCGACAAGGCCGGCTACACGCGTCCCCACACCGTGCACTGCGGCCCCGAGGGCATCTATGTCGCCGCGCTCGGCAACCGCGAGGGCAAGGGACCCGGCGGCGTGTTCCTGATGGACCACGAGACGTTCGACGTGCGCGGGCAATGGGAGATGGATCGCGGACCACAGCACTTCGCCTATGACGCCTGGTGGCACCTCGGCCACGACACACTTGTCACCAGCGAATGGGGCACGCCGGATACCTTCGAGAACGGTCTGATCCCCGAGGTTCTACTCGGTGCTCAGTACGGCCGCCGCCTGCACTTTTGGGATCTGCACAAGAGGAAGCACCTGCAGACCATCGACTTCGGCGACAAGTACCAGCTCGTGTTCGAGCTCAGGCCCGCGCACGATCCGACCAAGGCCTACGGCTTCGTCAACTGCGTCGTCAGTCTCGAGAATCTCTCGTCGTCGATCTGGACTTGGTACAAGGACGGCGACAAGTGGGCAGTGAAGAAAATAATCGAGATCCCGGCCGAGCCGGCGAACGAGGACGATCTGCCGCCGTTACTCAAGGGCTTCAAGGCGGTGCCGCCGCTTGTCACCGACATCGATCTCTCGATGGACGACAGGTTCCTCTACGTCGCCTGCTGGGGCACCGGCGACCTGCAGCAGTACGATGTGTCCGATCCCTTCAATCCCAAGCTCACAGGCAAGGTGCGGATCGGCGGCATCGTCTCGAAGGCCACGCATCCCGGCGCCAGGAACGGCGCGCTGAGCGGCGGCCCGCAGATGGTCGAGATCAGCCGCGACGGCCGCCGCGTCTACTTCACCAACTCGCTCTACGGCGCCATCGATCCGCAGTTCTATCCCGACGGCATCGAGGGCTGGATGGTGAAGCTCGACACCGACCCGAATGGCGGCATCGCCTTCGATCCGAAGTTCTTCGTGCAGTGGCCCTCGCCGCATCGCCCGCATCAGGTACGCCTCGAAGGCGGCGACTGCTCGTCGGACTCGTACTGCTATCCGTAAGAGCTCAAGCGCGATCGGGTCCGCCCGGTCGCTTCGGCAGACGGCTGGACCGGTCATGAACGAGACATTGCCATCGCTCGCACTCGTCGGATTGGGCGCCTTCCACGGGCTCAATCCGGCCATGGGATGGCTGTTTGCGGTGGCACTCGGTCTGCACCGGCAGAGCCGGACAGTCGTCTTCGTTTCCCTGCTGCCGATCGCCGCCGGACACGCGCTATCGATCGGTGTCGTTGCCGGCCTGCTCGCCGTTGCCGGCATTCTAATTCCACACGGCGCGGTGCGTATCGGTGCCGGACTGCTGCTGCTCGTGTGGGCCGCCTATCATTGGCGTCTCGGCCATCGCCATCGCGTCCGTTTCGGTATGCAGACCGGCCTCCTGGGTCTTGCCGTCTGGTCGTTCCTCATGGCGACCGCTCACGGCGCCGGCCTCATGCTCTGGCCGGCGATCATGTCGTCATGCCTCGAAAGCAGCGGCAGCGGGGCGGCACCGCTCGCTGCAACTGTGCTGGTCAGTGCCGGCATTCACACACTGGCGATGGCTGCAACGACTGTCCTCGTCGCCGGTCTCGTTTACGAGTGGCTCGGCGTCGGCGTCCTGCGCCAAGCGTGGTTCAACGTCGATGCAGTGTGGATAGGTGCGCTATGCCTCACGGGAATATCGCTGCTCCTATCGGGATGAGCCGGGCTTCCGGCATTGCAGGGCCCAATGCATTGGTGCCTGCCTACGCACTCGTACGCATCTACCGGGAGGAGCGGCTTGTCGTCCGCAAGCGGGGAGGCCGCAAGCGTGTGCTCGGGTCACGAGCGCCGGCTACCGTGCCTCAGGGCAAGAACCAGCGCTGGTCGTTGGACTTCGTCTCGGACACGTTCGCGAACGGACTGATCGCGTGGCGCGGTCGGCCCACAATGGTGGTCAGCGACAACGGCACTGAGCTCGCCTCAATGGCGATCCTGCTCTGGCAACCGGAAACGGGTCAGAAGCGTCACCATTTACTCTGACACCGATGCTCCGGCCCGCCTCCCCCTTTTACATCCAATCAGAAGCGCAGCGTCGCACCGCCGATGATGCGGCGACCTGGTCCGGCGTCGCCAAGATGGTACTTCAGGGCCGGCATATAATAGACGTCCGTCACATTCTCGGCATTGATGAAAAGCTTCACGCTCTCATTGACCTTGAAGCTCGCGTAGGCGTCGAACAACGTGTACTCGGCGACCTTGATGGGCGGAGGGATCGGGAAGTTGAGCGTTCCTGTACGCAGAGAACTGCCGACCCAGCGCATCTGCCCGCCAAGCGTCAACTTCTGATCGAGTAGCCGCACACCCAGGTCGAGTGTCAGATATTCTGTCGGCAGTTGCCCGAGATCACCGGCGCCAGAACCGGTGTAGATGCCCTGAGGCAGCGTGATGTCGGAGTTCGTATAGGCCACGTTTACGTAGGCGAATCCCGCGTCGTACGATCCCTGCAATTCCACGCCCGATATCGGCGTGACGCCGGCCAAATTCGTGAACTGGATACGGAAGGTCGACATATCGGTGATGTCGAATGCAACATAGTCCTCAATGTCCGCACGGAAATAGTTCGCCTTCAGCCGCAGCACGTCGTTTGCGGCGAACAGTCCATTCTTGAGAATGTTGATACCCGCTTCCCAACCTCTGCTGCGCTCCCCCTTCAGATCAGGATTTGCGTATGTACCGCTGCTCACCCCATGAACACCTGGGAACAGGGTCTCGGAAACCGTGGGCGGCCGGAAGGAATGCTCGTAAGTGCCGTAGAGCTGCAGCCATGAAAGGGGCTTTGCCGCCAGCGTCAGCTTCGGACTCCATTCTCCGCCGGAATTGTCGATGGCGCTTCCCGGAGCTGGCGGAAACGCAATCGGTGCCGTCGTTCCAGTGATCGCGTAGTAGTCGTAGCGAAGGCCGCCGATCAGATCGAAGATGCCCCAGCTCAGCTTACCCGTCGCAAAGGCACCGGCAACGTCCTGACGGCCCGGATGCACACTGAGCAGCGCATTTCCGCCATTGTCGACATCATCTCGGACGTAAGCCGCGCCATAGTCGAACGTCAGCGTCGTGTCACCCAACCTCGCGATCGAAGTGTTGGTGAAATCGAAGCTGAGACCTTCGTTGCGAACCGGCGCCACGGCACCGGTACTGCTCGACGTGTAGTCCGCCTCGGTAATGTTGTAGGCGGCGTTCACCCGCAAGTTGATCAGGTCATTGCCGGGATTGAAGCGATACTTGATAGTATACGTCTGGTTCGAGATCGGAAACGAGGAACCGGTCAATGTCGTATCGTTGTCGTACCAGACAGCGCCGAGGCTCAGCTTGTGGTCCGATGCTTCGCCGAAATTGAGCTTGGCAAGACCGGACGTAAGATCCTGCCATGTTCCGGTCTCGATCTTGCCGCGCCCACTCTCGTAATCGTTAGTTGCGTGGTGGCTGAAGGCAACGGCAGCGCTGGTCCCATTGCTACGCATCGCAGCCGATGACATGACCGAGGCGTTGTAGCCGTTGGTGCCGAAGCGCACGGTGTTCATCATTCCGTAGTTGCGGCCAGGAAGAAGGATGTCGTCCACATTCAGTGTTCGAAAATTGGCCGAGCCCGCGAGAGCGCCGATACCCGTCACATCGGTGACTGCACCGCGCGCTATTTCGACGCCCGCGAGCAGTGCTGGATCGACGTATGTGCTGCCGCCGTTCACACCGTGCCCGAATACCCTGAAGCTCTGGCGCACGCCATCAATCATCATGTTGACGCGGCCAAATCCCTCGAAGCCACGAATGTTTACACCGACGCCGGCCGAAGATTCGTTCATTCGGGTGAAGGTCCCGGGTACTGACCGCAATGCACTATCGACGTCGCCTGCGAATTTCTCGCCGAGCATCTCGGAAGTGACGGCACTGACGCCTGCTGGTGTCTCGTAAACCCGATCTGGATCAGTTTGCCAGCCGCCGCCCCCGGAAACATCGATTGTGTCGAGCGCAACCGCGCCTTCAATAGTTGCGCCGCCGTCGGCGGCGCTCGCATCAACGATGGTGACGGTATTGGCGCCTGTATAGCGGAACGTAACCCCCGTCCCGGCCAGCAGCGCCGATAGCGCCTGGTTCGGCGTCGCTGCGCCTGAGACGCCGTTTGTCCGCCGGCCCTCGGCTATGTTGGCATCGTAGAGGATCTGGAGACCGGTCCGGGCCGCGAGCCGGTTGAGAGCTGGCGTCAGCGGGCCGGGCGGGATGCTTATCGTGCCCGATTGCGGTCGAGATGACTGGGCCAGCGCGCCTGATGCGTCGAGATGTGCCGTCGCAAGCATGGTGCCCGCCATCAATGCGGCAGACAATACGCAATAGAGCCCTGCTCGCTCCGACGCCTTCTTGCCGTGTGCTGCCATCCCCGGTCCCCTTGCTACAAACCCACAAAACTGCGCACCGCAACGTCAGCTCCATTGCGGCGCTCAGTCGGTAGACGAACGAGGGAGACGGGCTGGGACTATCCTGACGGCAATAATCAAGAATGCACCTGGCAGACTGTTGCTCTCGCACCTCAGTCGCGGATGAAGACGATGGGGCCGAACTGCTGCACGGTGATCCGGAGCGAGCTTCGCAGCAGCGCGAATGCTGCCTGGGGATCGGAGATCGTGAAGGTACCGCTGACACGGCGGCTCGCCGTGCCGGGCATGATCACGATCCGCCCGCGGAAGTGATGGGCGATTTGATCGACCACGCTTGCCAAAGGCACGTTGTCGACGACGAGCTGACCGCGGCGCCAGGCGAGATCGGCATCAAGGTCGCGAGACCCGACAGCGCCGATCCGCCCCCCGGCGGAGTACGCCGCACCCTGCCCTTCGCCGACCTCGACAACCGCTGCGCCATTCGCGGCTGCGACCCTCACGCGATGCTCCGTGACGGCGACGTCGGCCACCGCATCCGACAGGCGCACATTGAAGGCCGTCCCGAGCGCGGTCGTCTCACCGCCCATGGCTTCAACAACAAACGGGCGCTGCGGATCCTTTGCCACCTGGAAGTAAGCCTCCCCGCGTAGGAGCCTGACGACACGCCGCGCTCCTCCGAGCTCGAACGCTACGGCAGAGGTCGCGTTGAGCTGGACCTTGGATCCATCCGCGAGTTGAATGACGGGTATCTCGCCGATGCCCGCGATCCGGTCCGCCTGCAGCCGCATCGGTCCGTCCAGCGCCAGGAAAGCACCGGCGATGAGGCCGATGATGGCAAGCGTCCCCACGACTTTAGAAACAGCCGATGTCTTCCGCTGCGGATTGCTAGCCGCAAGCTCACTGTCGCCGAGTATCGCCGAGCGCGCATCACTCAGCAGCTGGCTCGCTTGATCGTACGCGGCCTTGTTGGCCGGATCGCGCGCGCACCACGCCTCGAATTCCGCCGTCACGTTCAGCGACAGCTCGGCTTCTCGATTGCGCAAGACCCAGTCGACGGCCTCCTCGCGGCGGCGACGTGCTTTCGCGATCTCGGCTTTTGACATCTGGGCTACCTGCGACGACGATGCGACGAGCGTCCTCTCATCGAGAAGACGATCGAGAGAGGCAAATTAGGACGTTTCAATCCAACTCGGCCAGACGGTCGAGGCAATGGAGAAGCGCACGGCGGAGATGGCGGTCGACCATATTTCGGGAGATCCGTAGCCGCTTCGCGATGGCATCAGGCTCCATTTGATGCAGGCGGTGCAGGATGAAAACGTCCCGCCGTCGGGTCGGCAGATCCAGTATCGCCTGATGCAGGACAGCAAGCCGCGCGCTGACCTCAAGACCATGATCGGGGGCGGGCGTCTCCGCGACGACCGCCATCGCCTCTGCCTCGGTTCCGGAGAAGAGGCGCCTTTCCCGTCCTTCTCTCCGCAATTTGTCTATGCCGAGATTGACGGCGGCACGCGCCAGGAACGCATAGACTGATCGCGTCGCCTTCAGGCTTTCGGGCTTCTCGGCAAGCCGGACGTACAGCTCATGGACGATGTCGACCGCGCCGTCGTTGGAGTGACCGGTTCGGCGAACAGCCGCCTTGATCTCTTCGTAGTGCAGTTCGATGGCTCGATTGAGCAACGACTCATGGTCCGATGGGATCGAGCGTGACACAAGCAGTACTCTTTCTCTGTGCGCCGTCTCGTTTCTGCTCGAGAACGGACGCTCAAATGCACCTAAGCTCTGCTATCTCAGCCCGAAAAATCATTCAATGCCAATAGATTGGAGCGCGTCTAAGACGTGTTCTCGGGACATCCGCCATAACTATACTAAAGAAGTACAGTTTAATGCTTGGAAGCGTCGGGCGCCGAGCGGAAGTCGCAGGCTCTCTTGTAACTTTCGCCCGAGGTGTGCACCAATCGTCCGCGATTGCCGGATGCCATTGCGTTCCAGCAACCTGGCGCGCTGCAACTCAATCGTTACTTCGCGAGCTCCGTGACCCGCGTCATCGCTGCAGCAAAACCATCAAGCGCCACAGCGAACTCTGCGGGTTCGGGCGCACCCGAACGTGTAGCGCCGATCGTCAGAACCTTGGCCTTCTTCACCGCATCCGTGGCAACCGTTGGAAAGCTGAGCGGAGCCAGACAGCCATCGGGAACGCAAGTTGAGAAAGGAACAGTCTGGCCGAGGGGTTTGTCGTCGAGCGTCAGCTTGACGCCGGCGCTGAGCGCCAAGCCGAAAGGCAGCACCAGCATGCCCTCGGTCTTGCCATCACGCGGCGGCCTGAGTTCTATCGCAAAGCTGCGCTGGCCTGTCTGCTGGTTGCCACGTACCTGCGAGAAGGTGCAGCCTTTGCGGCCATCGACAATGCGACAGTTCACGGTCCAGGCGCCAAAGGTCTCCTGCACTGACGAAGCGCCGCCGGGCAGCGTCTCCGACATCGTTTGGGTGAGAGCCGGCGCAGCGTGCTGCTGCTGCGCTGTGGCGGTCATCAAGCTCTGCGCACCGACAGCCGCCGCACATGCAAGACCCCGCAGATGCCATCTCGAAGTGCGCGCACTCATTCTCTCGCCACCCTTCTTTCGCTGATCGTCACGCCTTGCGGGGCTTATAGAATATTGTTTACTGTATGAGTATAGTTTTTGTGATTTCCGCCTGTCGCGAACTGCAATGCAGACCTGCAGCACATCTCTTCACCTCGAAAACCGGACGGGCACGCTGAGAACGATCGAGCCCCCTCCGATGTTGGGGGGCGGCGCAGGAACCGGACTTGCGCGCCGGGCCAAGGCCACCGCCTCCTGGTCCAGCATCGCGCTTCCCGAAGACCGTATGAGGCGTGCCGACAGCACGCGGCCCGAGCGATCGATGGTGAAGGCTATCGACGACGTGCCGGCCCCGCCACCTCCAGGGTAGCGCTTGTGCCGGTTCAAGTGCGCAATCACGGAGCCGCGCCAGGTTGCGACCGACATCGACGCACCGACGCCCGAGATCGGCGCCGCATTCGCGCGCGCACGAGGGACGTTCACAGGCTTCGGCGCCGAGGCCGTCTGCGCAACCGATTTGCGCTTCGGCTTGGGCTTAGCCTTCTTCTCGATCTTCTTCTCTTCCGGCTTCTTCTCGTCCTCCTTCTCTGTCGGTGGCGGAGGCGGAGGCGGCGGATCGAGCACCGCCGCCGCGGTTTCGATTTCCGGCAACGGCGGCACGCTGATCTCGTCCTCGACCTCGCGCTCGACAGGCTCGGGCGGCGGTTCAGGCGGGGGCTCGGCCTTGGCCGGCTCGACCTCGGGCTCGGGCTCCTCTTTGACCGGCTCCTCCTTGGCGTCAGTCGGCGTGCTCTGCGTGCTCATCTCCTGCTGAACGCCCACGGCCACTTCCTGCGGCGGCGTCTCAGGCGCGACGGGCAATGGAGCCAGCTCGATCATGACGGCAGCCGGCGGCTCGCCGGCCGCGCTCTTGGGCTCCGGCCAGTGCGCGACTGCCAGCGCCACGCCGGCGTGGACAGCCACGACGAATACGGCCGCCAGCGTCCAGCGCGTCAGAAGCTGACGCAGCGTCTCGCCGTTATGGCCGGCACCGCTCATCATGGCGCTTCCGTTGGGGGCGGGCTGGCAGAGTCCGCGGTCGGCAAGGCTTCGAGGCCAACGAGGCCGATCTTGAGGTATCCGGCAGTGCGAAGCAGGTTCATCACATCCATCAGATCGCCGTAGTCGACGGTCTTGTCGGCGCGGACGAACACGCGTTCGTCGGTATTGCCCTGCGTCTTGCCGTCGAGGACGGCCTTCATCCCTTCGCGCGTGACAGGATCGTTGCCGACCGCGAGCGACAGATCTTCCTTCACTGTGAGGAAGATCGGCTCATTCGGGCGTGGTTGCGGCTTTGCATTCGATGCGGGCAGATCGACCGCGACATCGACCGTCGACAGCGGCGCCGCCACCATGAAGATGATCAACAGCACCAGCATCACGTCGATGAAGGGCGTGACGTTGATCTCGTGGTTGACCTCCAATTCGTCGCTGTTGTCGCGCGCGTTGAGACTTCCGGCCATGGACGGACCTACTCCGCAGCGCGCGCGAAAGGCGCATCTGACGGTAGACTGCGGACATCGAGTTCCCAGCTCACCAGCCGCTCGACGCCAGCCGAGGCATCCGAGAGCAAGAGACGGTACCCGGCTATGGAGCGGGCAAATACGTTGTAGATGATGACGGCAGGGATCGCTGCAACCAGTCCGATAGCCGTTGCCAGCAAGGCCTCGGCAATACCCGGCGCCACAACGGCAAGGTTGGTCGTCTGAGACTGGCTGATGCCGATGAACGCGTTCATGATGCCCCACACCGTGCCGAACAATCCGACAAACGGGGCCGTGGCGCCGATCGTCGCGAGCACGCCGGTGCCGAGCGTCATGCGCCGACCGGCGTTCGCCTCGATGCGCGAGAGGCGCGAGGTCACGCGCTCCTTGATGCCCCCCTTGGCACCGTGCCCATCGGCACGCTCGAGAAGCGGGACAGAGCGGGCCACTTCTTCCCCCGCCTCGCGCACGAGCGCGGCGCCGGTACCTCTCGTGCGTGCAAACATATCGATCGCTGCGCCGAGGTTCTGTGCGGATGCGATGTGACGGATTGCCCGCTTGAGGCGCCGCTTGGCCGCCCACAGCTCGAAGGCTTTCGCCGCCCAGATCGTCCAGGTGATGAACGAGGCTGCGGCTAGTCCGACCATGACCGCCTTAACGACGACGTCGGCAGCCATGAACATGCCCCACGGCGACAAGTCGTGAGGCAGGGCACCAGACTTTGATTTGCCTGTCGGCGCTGGAGCCGTGACGGGCTCGACGGACGACGCCGGCAGATCGGCCGGGACAGTTGCGGGCGCGCTTTCCTTATGCGAGCCGGCCGCGGGCAACGCCTCCGATATCGGCTTTGCTTCGTTCACGCTCGGAACCAGGGGCGTTGCTTCCGGTGAAACAGGCCGATCATCCGGCGTTGATGGGCCGGAGGGCGTCGTGCCAGGAGGTGCGGCCTGCACACCCTCGATCGCCCGGACGGGAGGTGTGCTTTCCTGAGCGGTTCCCAGCCCCGCAGATATAACGAAGATGGTGAGCGCCAATAGAGTTGCCGCGGCCCATGGCATACGTCGTCGTGGATCGATGCGGTGCTCAGCGGCTCGCGTACAGAGTCTGCGCATCAGGCGCATGAGCGCTTCTCCTCGAGTCCATGGTCAGCGCGCTCGGAGGGCGCAGGCCGCGTGACGACATAGAATGCAGAGGCGAGCAACAGGCCAGCCACGACGGCCGCGAGCCAGAACCGGGGATGCGCGCCGATCCAAAACAGGGCGAACCCTGCCGCCATACCGACACACGCCATGATCTTGGCGCGGCGAGATACGGCACCGCTCTCGTTCCAGGCGCGCAATGTCGGCCCGAAGCGCGGGTGGCTCAAAAGCCAAGCCTCGAGCCGCGGCGAAGAGCGGGCAAAGCACCACGCCGCCAGATTGATAAAAATGGTCGTCGGCATCAGCGGCACGACGACGCCAACGAAGCCGAGCGCCAACATCAGGCAGCGAGGCCGAAGAAGACACTGCGTGCCATCGCTCTCCCGATCAATCCGGCACGACGCAACCGTGCGCAGCGCCAATGTTGGCGATAACGCTGGCTGGCTAACGACAACGAGCCCGATCGGCCCGGTCCTGGCTGGCTTCGCGCCCCATTCAGCAGCGGCGAGGGCTCATGGCCACGATGCCGACTGCGGCGGCCTTGCTATTTGGCTTGAGGCGTGGAGGCCTCCGAAGCACTGATTGGGATCGGCATCAGGAGTTCGACCAGACCTTGCACACGCTCGAATGCTGCAACGGCACCGGCGATCACACGTTGCTCTTCGGCATCCGAGAACTCGATCGTATCGAGCGCTGCCGTGAATGTGCGCCAATGAAGGCCGCGGCCTTCGGGAGCGGCAGCCAGATGGCGTGCGCCGAACGTCTCGCCGAGCCCGAGTTTGACAGCGTCCTTCAGGAGAAAGGCCGCTCCCAGGTTCGAGCCTTCGGCGACGTAGAGCCAACCGAGCGCCGTCGGAATATCGACGTCCCTGGCAAAAACGGGCGGCCTATCCGCCGCCGGCGCGTCGAGACCGAGGTCATCGAGGTCGCGGTCGATGAGCGGCAACCTGCGACGGCCTGTCAGATCAGGCAGCAGCCTATCGAGCTCAGCGTTCTCATAAAGTGCGTCGATATCGCGGTGAAACTGGTGCTGGACCTTCACGAACTGCCCATAGCGCGTGCGTCCCGCAAATGGATCGGCCTCCATGATCCGCCTGTCGAGGCGCCCGTGAGCCTCTTCCGTCGCCGCCTTGAGGCGCTTCGCCCGCCCCGGCACCTCAACTACAACGTTCATCCCCTCTCGCCCCTCGCCTTCTTGAGCCGCCCAGCAGGCCCGTCAAAGGCCCCCTATTGAGTATGACGTTCGAGCACGCGGTTTCTCGCACACCGCCCACAATTTTTCCGTGCAGCAGGCAGCGCAGCTGAGTTCGCCCAGGCGACACAGGCCCTATTGTGAACGGGCAACACCACTGCAGCCCGGCGTCCCGGTTCTGCTCAGAACTTGTAGGCCACACCGAGCCGCCATTCCTGTGACGTGAGATCGATCTGATGCGCGCCTGCCGGCGTGTCGAACGTCTTCTTGCCGAAGTCGCTGTAGCGGTACTCCGCCCGGAACAGCAGGTTGTCCGTCATCGCGTGCTCGATGCCTGCTCCCAGGGCCCAGCCGAGGTAGGTGTCCTTGAGCTTCGTGGGATCGGGCAGCGTTCTGGCCGCCGCTGAAGTCTGGCTCAATGCGAAGCTGGTGTAGTTGTAGCTATACTGGGCGACGGCAAGACCACCCGCGATATAGGGCAGCGTCCTGTCGAAGGCGACGCCGACACGACCACGCAGGCCTGCCTGCCAGTCGAAGCCTGATGTTACATTTGCGGTGAGCATGCGCGTCACTGGATCGGATACGGCAGGCGCTGTGAACCGCCCCTCGCCAATATCCGTCGAACCGATGTAGCCGAAGTTAGCGTCGACGCCGATCACCACCGGCGAATTGAGCTGGAGGTTGTACCCCGCAAACAAACCTCCGCTGAGGTTCCCCGGTTCATGTCCGCTTTTCATCGCCGAGCGATAAGGATGCCAGACATAGTTGGACGCGTTAGATCCCGTCCTCAACGTTCCTGCGAAGTCTCCCTCTGCAGAGGCTTCGGCGGCTAGATAGCCGGCATCTAACCCGATAAACGCACCGCTCCAGTTGTAGCCAGAGATCGGCGTCGTCAGTTCCGGCAGGGAAACGCCATCAAATCCGTAGTTGCCGTGATCGTCGAGCTTGAGCGTACCGCCAACCCTGAACGTGCGCCCGGGGGCAGGCAACTTCGCAACCGCCATAGGGTCTATGTAGTACCTGTCGAATATATTCTCCACGCTTGCTGAGATCTCGAAGTGATCACTGAACTTATAGCTGCCAAACACGTCGACGATCGCATCCGGGCGCCACATGGGAGTGTTGAACACGAAATTACCGTTCGGCAGCTTCCAGGGTATAGCGCTCTTGCTGAAAAAGCGCGTGGTTGTCCCGATGGTTAGTTTATTATCGAGCAGCTTTGTACCGAGCGTGAGCGACCCAGAGTACTTCGGCGGAGCCGAAAATCCGAAGACGCCGCCACGAATATATTGCGTGCAACCGTCGGCATACGTCGAACCTGGCTCATAGCAGTACTCGTAGGTCGTATAGTAGTTGAATTTTGCTTCTGCAAACACGGAGCCAATCGAATAGGCACCTGAAAACTCGATGCCGTCGATCTTGGCGCCCGGAATGTTGTTATAGTAGTAGGTGGCCGGCACCATGACGGCTATGTAATCCTCATAACGATTATTGAAGTATGCAAGCTTTGTTCGCAGAGCATCATCTGACCGAAGGATTCCCCTGCGCAATAGATTGGCTCCGATCTCCACGTTGCGTGATTGTTCGGGCCGCAGAGTCGGATTCACAGGATAACCCGCCCACGCTTGCGGCACCGTCTCGCGTATCGAGGGAGGACGATACCCCTCCGTGTATTGCGCAAATAGCTGCAGCCCATCCGCCACTTCGAAAGTTACGCCGACGGATGGCGTAAGGCCGCTTCCCTCCTGACTTTCTTCGACCAGCCCACCGCCTGTTTGATACCCGCCTTGTGTTCTGAATGTCGTGTAGCGCATCCCGGCGTTGAAGGTCAGCCAATCCCAAGGCTTCCATTTGACGTTCGCAAACACGCTACCTACTTCCCGGGTGGCCTGATTGCCCAAGTATCCGCCTTCGAGATTGGCCTCCTCCATGGAGTATTCGCCGCCGTAGGTCGCGGCGAATGATCCGAAGCTGGTCGCGATACGCGATTCATTCCAAACCTCTGCGCCCCAGGTATCGACTATCCCGGGGCCCCGGCCGATGGGCACGGGAGCGGTGCCGTAATAGTCGTATTTTTGGAGCTTTGCCTTCCAAATATTTGCCTGGAAATGGATGAGGTCGTTATCCGACGGGTTCCATTTATACCGAGCCCACGCGCGATCGCTTTGCATCCAGTTGAGTGGCTGCTGTTTACGTTCAGCAGGCAGCGTAAGCATGATCGGATAGATCCAGCCGTAATCACTTTCGCTGCGCAGATGGCCGATCTCCACCGAATGCCCGTCACCAAATTTGAATACACCTTTCAGCAAGGTGGACCTGCTGTCTTCTGATGTATTGAAAACCTCAGCGCCCCGCGGGATGAACGAGTAGTCATTCGTAGCGGCCGGACCATAACTGACAGTGCCCTTCTTGCCGGCGAAATAGTTGCCGCGCTTGCGCTCTGATATTGCTGCAACGATCTCAACGGCATCCGTCCTTGCGGCGATCGCAGCGCTGCCCGAGCGCCCGAGAAAGTCAAAGAGTGCCGGGCGGTCATAGTTGAAAACCGCGGTGCCGGTTGGTGGAGCGTCCTTGGTAGAATTGCCGATCAGACTGCCACGAAGGCGAACACCGACTTGACGGCCGGGCAGCAGAATATCATCGGCAGTCAGCGTGCTCATGTTGACGACGCCGCCGGTAACGCCTGCGCCGTACGGGCCTGCGACAGGCCCCTTCTCTATCTTGATGCTGCTGATCAGATCCTGGTCGACGTAGCTGTGGTTGTCCTGGCCGTTATATCCCTGATGCGTGGAGGCCTCTTGTTGGGTGCCCTCAATCATGACTTTCACGCGGTTGTTGCCGTGCTGACCGCGTATTGCGACGTCCATCTGGACGCCGTTGTGATTGCCGCGAATGTCCACGCCCGGAACGCCACGGAACATGTCACCTGCAGTTGTGGCGGGCACGCGTTCGAGCTGTTCGGTGGACACATACGAAGTGGAGCCGGGAGTTCGATAGGGCTCGTCCGCTGCTGCTGCGGCTGCGCCGCCGCCTCCAGAAACATCGATCGTGTCGAGCGCAATCGCGCCGTCCACCGTGGCGGCCGCATTGTTGCCGGCGGCATTCGACACGACGACTGTATTGGCACCGCGCATCTGGAACGACAGACCAGTTCCGGCAAGAAGCTGCCCCAGCGCAGCATTCGGCGACATGGTGCCGCTCACGCCGGGCGAAGTACGGCCCGCGGCCACTGAAGGAACGTAGCTGACTTGGATACCTGCTTGCTGACCGAAGACGACGAGGGCCGAGGAGAGCGGCCCTGCCGGAATGGTGAAGCTGCGCTGCGCCGTCACCCGACTCTGCTGCGCCAACGCTGCATCGATCGACACAGGCGAGGCGGACAGCAGCAGCACCAAGGCAAAGGCCCTGAAACCAGCTACGGACCGGCAGCTACGCAATGTACGGGTAGGCATCTTCGCAATGCTCCATTCTCAACCGACGAGCTCGATCCGCATGGCGCGGTATCCGCAGCTCCTAAGGTCTCGACGGAGTGGCGCGCGATTTTTCTACACCAGAAGTCAAGAATTCTCGGCTCAGACGCTCGAGAGCACCGTCAGCCATGGTGTGATGCGGCGAACCCGACCGCCATAGGGGCTGACGACGGCATGCAGGGCAGCGTCCGGATCGCTCAGATCGTAGAGGCCGCTGACGCGTGAGGCGCCGAGCCCCCAGTCGGCGATAACAATGCGCGCCGACTGCCACCGTGCGATCTCGGCAACGACCGCATCGATGCGCTCCTCGTCGGCGATGAGCTGGCGCTCGCGCCAGGCGGCAATTTGCTCCGCTTCGCGATGCCCTCGCTGAAGCGCGCCATCGTCCGGGCCGGCAGCGATCCAGTCGCCCGCTGCCAGCTCCGCCGCGGCGGTCTTGCCGCCCTTCTCGACGGCGACGCGCCCACCGCTGACTCCAACAAGGCTGCTGCCTCTGTTCCGGCGCATCTCGAAGGAGGTTCCGGCAGCGCCAGCTCGTGCCGCGAAGTCGCCGGCATGGGCTTCGAACGGCCTCTGATGATCAGCAGCAAGGTCGAAGAGCACCATACCGTCGAGCAGATCGACACGGCGCAAGACCGGCGAGAAGGCAACCCTCACGGCGCTATCAGGTCCGAGCGTGAGCTTTGTCCCGTCGGCAAGCTGATGTTGAGCGATGACACCGGCGTCCGACACCATATCGGCTTGCCAGCGCCGCCATAGATCCGGAGCCTTGACGGCGGCCGTGCCGACAGCGAGAGCGCCAAGCCCGCCGATGACGCCCCGGCGTGTCAGCTCGCGCTTTCGGCGCCTAGCTTTTTCCCGTGCCGGTGCGCCCGTCGCTTCGCCTGTCAGCCGGTAGAGCCGCTTGGCACTCTCCCAAGCCGCCAGATGCGCCTCGCTCTCGGCGCAAAAGCGCAGGATTTCCTCGCGCACCTTGGCATCGCTCGGCGCCACCTGCCAGCGCAGCAGCAGCGCCATGGCCTCGTTCCAGAGATCGTCGTTCTCGTCCTGCATCGGTTGGCGTGCGCAGCCCTCGCGCGAACCGGCGGTCGATTCGCTTCGTCCCTGATCCTATGACGAATGAGGCCGATGGATTTCAACCCCGTCAGGCCGCGCCGGCCTCGCGCAGGCGCTCGCGAACGATGCGGTAGCCCTCGAGCACGAGGCGGCCCGCCAGTGAAGTGGAGATGCCGAGCGCCTTGCCGATCTGCTCCAGGGTATGATCACCGAGGCGGTGCATCTCGAGTGCCCTTCGCGTGCGCTCGGGAAGCGAGGTCATGGCGGCAATCGTCATGGTGAGGGCCTGCCGGTCGGCCGCCACCGTCTCCGGCGAGGGCGAAGGATCAGCGAAGGCGAAGAACGCCTCCTCGCTGATATCGGCAATGCGGCCATCCTTGCGCTTTTGATCGATGGCGACATTGCGCGCGATGCGTGAGAGATACGCCTTATCGTCGCGGATCTCCTGCGCCGGCCCTTCCATGGCGCGCACGAAAGTGTCGTGAACGAGATCCTCGGCCGTGGCCGGATTGCCGACGATGCGATCGATCAGCCGATTGAGGCGCCCGCGCTCCGATAGGTACAGAAGTGCCAGATCGCCAATTCGCGCCGCCATGCCCGCGGTTCCTCAAAAACCTTCCGCGTGGCTGCCAACCCACGCTCCACACATCATCCGCTCCTAGCAGAAGGAAATTTTGCGCGCAATTTGAATGATTTGGATCGAATCTAGAGCGCAAGGCAGAGCAACTGCAAACTGTACTATGAAGGTATAGTTTTGCATTGCAAATCCGACGCCTACAGCCACGCACGCTCCGAGCAAGATCGAGACCACCCAGACTTTGTATTCGGCGGGCGGGTTGCCGTGCGGCAACACAAGAAACGCTCTCTACGCATTCCACTCGTCATCCCAGATCTGCACGACGTGCCCCGGCGAGACCTCGCGATAGAGCCGCTGCGGCGGCACGTAATCCGGCGGACGAACAGGGCTCTTGATCTCGTCGTTGGATACGCCGCGCGCGAGATTGCGCCGCGAGGGATCGGGGATCGGAACAGCCGCCATCAGCTTCTTGGTGTAGGGGTGCTGCGGGTTGCCGAAGATTGCGCCGCGCGGCCCGATCTCGACGATCTCGCCCAGATACATGACGGCCACGCGATGGCTGACCCGCTCGACGACGGCGATATCGTGCGAGATGAACAGATAGGCGAGGCCCATGCTCGCCTGCAGATCGAGCATGAGGTTGATCACCTGCGCCTTGATCGAAACATCGAGCGCCGAGACGGCCTCATCGGCGACCAACAATTTCGGGCCAAGCGCCAGCGCGCGGGCAATGCAGATGCGTTGACGCTGCCCGCCCGAAAACTCGTGCGGATAGCGGCTCGCCATGTCGGGCTTCAATCCGACACGCGCAAGAAGATCGGCGACCTTGTCATGGGCTTCCGATTTGCTCGCGACACCCAGCGCATAGAGCGGCTCGGCAATGGCACTGCCTGCCGTGATGCGCGGGTTGAGGCTCGCGAACGGATCCTGGAAAATGATCTGCATCTTCTTGCGCATTTCGCGCAGGTCCGATGCGCCCATTTTCAGAACGTCCTGCCCATCGACAACGACCGAGCCGCTGTTCGGCTCGATAAGCCGCAGGATCGAGCGACCCGTCGTCGACTTGCCGCAGCCGGACTCACCGACGAGCGCCAGCGTCTCGCCGACCTGTACGCTGAAGGAGACGTTCTCGACGGCGTGCACGCGGCCGACAACGCCCCCGAACAGGCCCGCGTTGATGTTGAAGCGTGACGTCAGACCCGAGACTTCGAGGATGGGCCGCTGCGCCGGCTTGACCGTATCCGCGGCCTCGGTCGGGACGTCCGACAGACCCGTCTCCTTGTCGACGACGGGAAAGCGCATGGGCCGCGGCCGCCCCTCCATCGAGCCGAGCACAGGAACGGCAGACAGAAGCGCGCGGGTATAGGGATGCTTGGCGCCCGAAAAAATCTTATCGGTCGAGCCTGTCTCGACGACGTTCCCGTTCAGCATCACGATCGTCCGATCGGCGATCTCGGCGACGACGCCCATATCGTGCGTGATGAAGAGGACCGACATGCCCTCTTCCTTTTGCAGTTCTTTGAGCAGTTCCAGAATCTGCGCCTGAATGGTGACGTCGAGGGCCGTTGTCGGCTCGTCGGCGATGAGGAGCTTGGGCTTGCAGGCAAGCGCCATGGCGATCATCACGCGCTGGCGCATGCCGCCGGAGAAGTTGTGCGGGTACTCGTGGAAGCGTGCCTTCGCAGCGGGAATGCGCACGCGCTCGAGCAGCCGGATTGTCTCCGCCTCAGCTTCGTCGCGCGTCATACTCTTGTGGCAGAGGAGCGCCTCGACGATCTGGAAACCCACCGTCAATACGGGGTTGAGACAGGTCATCGGTTCCTGGAAGATCATCGCGATCTGATTGCCGCGAACATGGCGCATCTCGTTATCGGAGAGCGCCGTCAGCTCTCGGCCGTCCAACCGAATGCTGCCTTCGACCCGCCCGTTGTCGGGGATGAGGCGCATGACAGAGAGGGCGCTGACGCTCTTTCCGGAGCCGGATTCGCCAACAACCGCGACCGTCTCGCGCGGCGCCACCTCGAACGAGACGTCGCGCACCACGGGGGTCCATATGCCATCGCGACGGAAGGATGTGGTGAGACCCGATATCGCGAGGATGGGCGTGTCGACGCGCTCGTTCGGCTGCGCCGCGCCATCCATTGCCTCGGCTCGTGACTGTAGCGCGCTCATGCGGGTACCTCGTCTCCCTGTCAAATGTCGGCGCGCTCGACGGCCGCATGAAGCTTACGCGGACGCAAAGACAGGCTGCGGCGCGTCCGCTATGAGGTGCCGCACGCCAAGTGATGGCGGTCTTCTGCCGCCACCCTATATTCTATACTTCACGAGTCAAGTTTTATGGCTGCCGGCGGGTACGCTCGGTAAATTCGCCTATCCGGGAACTCGGAACGGCCGTTGATGGCCAACAGTGCGGGCTAACACATCGAGTTGTGCGCCGAGCTCGCTGGCTGCCAAAACGACACACACCACCATCCCCTCACCGACGAGGTCGCGAGCCCGGTCGGTTAGTGCCGCACTGTCAGACTCGCGCACAGCTCTCAACAGCTCGACGATCGCCTGCTCCTCCTCACAAAGATGGCGGCTGCATATCGGGCAGTCCGTCGGCATGAACGAGAAATCGCGTCGTCGCTCGGCACGAATAGCGTGGAGCAGTGCGGTTATGTTCCGGATGAGGAGCGAGCCGTCCACCTCGCCGAACTCGCGCTCGGCAAGCTGCTGCGCGGCCAGCGCATCGTGCGCGGTGCCACTCGCGAGGCTCTGACAAGAGTAACGCAGCAGCTTCAGCCATAGCCGCTCCATATCATCGAGTTGCATGAACTCGATGCGTGGCAGGCAGCGCGTGCGGTGATAGCAGGTGCCCTCCAGCACCCTGCCGTCCAATGTCACGACTTGAAGATGGGGGCGCTCGCCCATGCAAATTGGGTCCGATTGCACTATCGCTGATGCGCCTCCGTGGGCGCAGCCGGACCATAGAGTAATCTTTACCCATAGAGTCAAGTTTCTTATCTTTCTTTAGAGCACCTTCCTCTGAGAAGACGGGAGGCCAGCGCGCCAGACCGCTCGCCACCGTCCAGGCGCCTCACGATGGACCAAGGTGTCGGTGAGGCTCTCAGCCGAGTGCTGGCGGAAGGGCGCCCGATCGCGGCCGAAGCCTTCAAACGCCAACTTCAGAATTGACTGCAACGTTGGAGGCAAATTTATTGGGCAGGGCGTATGGCGTGCCGCCTTGAATTCGCTGCAATCAGAGCAGGGCGGGATCAGCATGTTGTCAACTATGGGAGAATTCCATGCGGCTCGAGCCGGTACGTCAGCGCACGCGCATCCATTTCGTCCAGGCCGCAGGCTTGGCATTGGTGCCTGCTTTTTTCGTCGCGCAACCTCATTGGGACGGGGCTGCGCATGAATTCATGGAGATCACAGGCGTTTGCCTGATTTTCTTCTGCGTAGTTGGCCGGATGTGGAGCATCCTATATGTCGGTTCGAGAAAGAACCGAGAACTCGTGACGGCGGGCCCGTATTCAATGACGCGCAATCCGCTCTATTTCTTTTCAACTCTTGGGGCCGTCGGCATCGGCCTGGTCTTCGGTTCGTTCTTGCTCGCCCTTGCGCTGGGGCTAATCGTGTACGGTATTCTCGCTTTAACGGCAGCAAAGGAGTCCGATCATCTCCGGAGCCTGTTCGGCGCCGAGTACGAGCTTTATGCCCGTCGAACGCCGATGTTCTGGCCGAACGCGTCGCTTTATCGTGAGGCAAGCGAACTGAATTTCTCACCCAAGGCGCTCAAAGCGCTCAAGGGCAACCTCCAGGACGGCCTTCTCTTCCTCGCCGCCTTTCCGGCCATCGAGACCATCGAATACTTGCAGCAGGCCGGCTACATTCCGGTTCTGATCCAATTGATCTGATTGTCGAGCGGGCCCGCCAGCCTCGCGTCACCAGGGCGTGAGACCGTTTCGATGGTAGAAGTATCAGGTAGTGACCAATCGGAAGCTATGGCATCGCAATCAGGGCTACGCCGATCGTGACCAGCAGCACGCCAAGCCAATTGTGAAGTGTAAGATGCTCGCCGAGGAACATAACACCTAAGGCTGCAACCAGGACCACGCTCAGCTTGTCGACAGGCGCGACGCGTGCCGCATCACCAAGCTGCATGGCGCGGAAATAGCAAACCCATGACGCTCCCGTCGCTAGGCCCGAAAGCGCCAGGAACAAGTACGTCCTGCCCGAGATGCTGGAAAGAGGCTGGAACATGCCCCGCGCGAGCAGAATCCCCCCCAGTGCCACCAGGACCACGATGGTCCGAATGAACGTGGCGAGGTCAGAATTGATATTCTCCACGCCAACCTTCGCGAATACAGCTGTAAGAGCTGCAAAAACGGCGGAGAGAAGCGCCCAGGCGAGCCAGGGCGCAAAGCCGGCTTCGATCATGCTGCATCCATGCGAAATTGACGGTCAGACGATGCGGTCGGCAGTGTATGTCAGCCGAACCGACCGCGGCCAAGGCAAATCCGACGATCGCGATGATCAATCACTGAAACGGTCAACGCAAAATGCCCCGCAGCGAGCTGCGGGGCATCTGATGCGTGCGTCGAGGCGACTAGAAGGTTGACGTGAGGGTGAACCTTGCAGCGCGAGGCGAGCCCGGCATGATGTTGCTGTTGCTGTGTGCCGTCGAGTAATACTTCTCGTCGAACACGTTCTCGATATAGACCTGTCCGCGCAGATTGTCGGTGAACTTGAAATACAGCGCGGCGTCTACGCGGGTGAAGTCGGGCAATGTGACGACGTTGTCGGCGCCAGCGTACACATCCGTTTGATGAATGATGCCGATACCCGCACCGAACTTAGGTGTGAACTGATACTTGTTCCAGAGCGCGAAGGTGTTCTCAGGAACAAGCGCAATCCGATTCCCAACATTGCTCGCGGCCTTCACGATCACGGCGTCCTGGTAACCGTAGCCGCCAATGATTTGCCATTGATCCGTAACCTGGCCGGTGAGTGTGAGCTCGAAGCCCTCGGTCTCGGTCTCGCCTGTCTGAATGACCAGCCCCGGAATGGTCGGGTGGTTCATCCGCTGATTGGTGCGGTTGAGGCGATAAGCGGCCGCGGTCAGCGACAGGCGTGGCGTGATGTCCCACTTGGCGCCGATTTCGTAGTTGGTGAACTTCTCCGGATCCAGGGTAACCGTCGTGTCATCCAGCGAAGCAAACTGGTCGCCGGAGTACGGCAGATACGACACGCTGTAGCTTGCGTATAGGGCAAGTGCGCTGAACGGCTTGAATACGACACCCACACGCGGCGAGACCAAATCGTCGGTCCGGTCGCGCTCGGAGCCATCTCGTCTGTTCAACGATTCCACGCTCACGCGATCATACCGGACACCGCCGATGATCTGAACGTGCTTGCCGAGGTCGATCTGATCCTGCAGGTAGATCGCAGCCACATCGACGGTGGACTTGCTGTTGGCATCCGTGCCGGATTGTCTGAAGGTCACAGGGGTCCGATCTACGGGATTCCAGAACGGCACTTCGATCGACGTCGTAAGATTGTTGAAATATCCCGTATTTCGATAGTTGTCGCTTACCTGTCGGCTCAATTCAGCTCCGACAAGAACCGTGTGCCTCATCCAGCCGAAATCGAACATGTAGCTGACGTCAGTCTGATTGAAAATGCTCGTGCGTTCCGTGCTGTTGTTGTAGGCGCCTAGCGTTACGCCTACGAGATCACCGTTGAGGTCGGCGACGACCCCTGAGGGAAACACGTTCTGATAGAACTTGTCGTAGCTCGCGAAGAGCGTCTGGTTGCTGATCTTCACGCCCGCGTCCGTCCAGTGCTGCAGATGGCTGCGCAGGATGTGGGCCTCAACGCCGTAGTGGCTCTCGTCGGGATTTCCAAAGAACTGGGAGCGCGATACGGGAACCGGGCGCCCGTTAAACGATGGTATCCCGCGATCGGTGGTGCCGTCGTCCTTGAAGAACTCGTAGGAAACGACATACCGCGTCTGCGCGTCGGGCGCGAATGTGAGCGTGGGATTGAACCCGTACCGCTTCCGCTCGAAGTAGTCGCGGTAGGTTTCTGAGTCTTCGATCAGACCGTTGATGCGCACCGACCACCTGTCGTTGATCGGTTGATTGACGTCGACGGTGGCGCGTCGCTCTCCGAACGTGCCGAGCGTAGCGGAGACTTCCGAAAATGGCGTCCAGCCCGCCTCCTTCGAGACGCGATTGATCACGCCCCCGCCACCACCGCGGCCGAAGATCATCGCGTTGGGACCGCGCAGCACCTCGACGCGATCAATATTGTAGAAATCGCGATAATACTGCACGTCATCGCGGATACCGTTGAGGAAGAGATCCGCCGTGGAAGCCTGTCCGCGAATGATCGGCGCGTCGCGATGGCCTTCGCCTTGGGCGATGGTGATGCCCGGGATGTAGCGCACGACGTCGGCGAGCGACTGCGCGCTCTGGTCCTCGATCTGCTCTCTGGTGACCACGGAAATCGCCTGCGGAATGTCGATGAGCGGCGTGTCCGTCTTCGTACCGCTCGACGTCCGCGTCGCTTGATATCCTGCGACACCGCCTGGATTTGTCGAGGCCGACGGTGGAGGCGTCGTGGGCGCCGGCGCGACCTGCTGCTGCGGCGGCGCCGCTTTTTGTCTGGCCTTCGCCGTTGCCCGCGTCTTCTTGGCCGTCTGTGTCTCGACGCTTAATGGCGGAAGGGTCGTCGACGACTGTTGTGCCTGAACCGTGCTGGCACCGTGCACGACCAGCGTACCGCACGTCGCGATCAGCACTGCCCTCAACGATAGCTTCGTGAGGTTACTCTTGGCGCAAGATCGTCTGACCGCGCGGCTGGAAGAGCGAATGGCAATGCTCAGCGCATCATCGCAGCGCGTCGCAGCGTACATCGATGCAAATCGTATCGAGGCATTGACAAAGTCTGCGGCCGAGTTGGCCTGGGCGATCGGCACCTCGGACGCTACCGTCATTCGAACCGTTCAAGCTCTGGGCTTCTCAGGCTTACCTGAGCTCAAGCGTGAGCTGGCTATGTCCTATGGCAAGGGGTTCAGTCCAGCCGACAATCTCAAGCGCACGCTCTCGATCATCGAAAGCGACATTGAGCGCGGCATTTCGTTTGTCCTTTCCACACACCAGGAAGGCATCGCGCATGTGTCGTCCGACACCGTGAGAAAGGCCATCATCGAAGCGGTCAACGTGCTCAAAAGAGCGCGCAACATCGCTATTTTCGGCATTGGCCCGACCGCGTATCTCGCTGGATATGCCGCAGCTCTGCTGTCGCGCAATGGAAGGCGCTGTCAAGTCTTGCAGGGCGCCGGGAGCGCGCTCGCCGATCAATTGCTGCACCTCAGCGGCAACCAAGCTCTGCTCGTCATGGCGTACGGTCGCGCATACCGAGAGGTCGCCGTGACGATCGAGGAAGCGCAGAAGATGAAACTTGCGATCGTATTGATCAGTGATTCACTGGAGGAGCGCTATGCCCGGCGCGCCGATGTGGTCATTCCAGCGCCGCGCGGCCAGACGGAGCACGTCGCATTGCATGCAACGACTACAGCTTGCCTTGAGGCTTTGGTCGTTGGGATCGCTGCTGCCGACCAGCGCCTCGCGCTTTCGACGCTCGAGAAGCTCAACGAGCTGCGAGGCGCTATCGCCCCCACTCCCAAGCGATCGACGTAAGCACTGATTTCGCGCCTATACTGCTACACCTCTTCGCAGTTAGCTGGGCCCCAGCCAGCCAGCCAGCCAACACGGCAACGCGTCAGCCAGCCAGCCAGCCAGCGTGATCCCGAGCCAACCAGCCGACGTACTCTCGAAGGCCTATATGCTGCGTTCTGCGCCCTGGGAGCCCGAGGGCCGATGGCGGAGTGTCGACGGCCACCTTCGCCGTGGCCCACATTCGCTGCCACCTTGCGGCTGCGGTTTGCAGCGCAGCACTTCCGCGCCCGAGTGCGCCTGGATCGGCATGGCGGTCGCCAGCTTCTACGGCCACGGCGAGAACGGCCAAATGCTTGCGCCACGCCTCATCCTGCTCGACGAGACTTTTGTCGGCATCGACGGTGCCGCGCGCAAGCACTGCATCGCGCTGATCCGCGAGTTCGACCTCGATTTCGTCACTACAAGCGAGCGTGAGTGGGCCACTCATGGGGCGCCCCGTGCGCCACGGGGCAACGTCGTCGACCTCAATGCCGAGATACCGAACAATGCTCTCGATCTTCGAATGCCTGAGCCGATGGAAAAAAGGTTGCTCGGGTGCCAAAAGCACTGCGGAGGGTGCGAAGTCGGCCATTTCTACGTGGCGAATTAGGATGAGCACATGACAGGTGCCGTCGGAAGTAGCCTTTCCGAGCCGAGGGATAGATTGGGACTATGAGTGAGCTGCTCCACCGCGTGGACGGTCTGCCGACGAATCCTGCTTTCCACCGCCCGCGTGGTCGCCGTCCTCCTCGAGGAATATGCGCTCTGCCGCGCCATCGAGATCATCATACTGACCACTGCGCAACGACCACATGAAAGCTGCCAGAGCCGCGCCGCCCAGCAGCAAGGCCAATGGAATGAGATAAATGAGGCTACTCATTCGGCTGGCTCCAGTGCGACCTGATGCGCTCCGACGCGGCCCGACGAATTGTCTACGGGGCGTCGTACGAGTTTACGCGGTTTGAGGCGAAGCGCATTGGCGACAACGAGCAGCGAGGAGAGCGACATGGCCAGCGCCGCGACCAAGGGGGTGACAAAGCCGGCGATGGCCACGGGTAGCGCGAGGACGTTATAGACGACCGCCAGGGCAAAATTCTGCCGCACGAGGCGTCCCGCCTCCTGCGCGATGGCCAATGCCCTCGGGAGCGCGTCGAGACCTTCACGCAGAAATACGAAGTCCGCGGCGTTGCGCCCGATATCGGCAGCGGTTGCCGGTGCCATGGAAACGTGTGCGGCGGACAAAGCCGGAGCGTCGTTGATGCCGTCGCCCACCATCAGCACCTTGCGGCCTTCCGCCGCCATTTCCTGCAACCGAGCCACTTTTTCGGCCGGCAAAAGACCTGATGCAAAGTCTCCGATGCCGAGCTTTGCTGCAACCGACCTGACAGCACCGGGCGCATCGCCCGACAACATGACCACATGCAAGCCGGCGTCGCGCAAGACCCCGATCGTCTCAGCCGCCCGGGGACGCATCGCATCCTCGAAAGTGAAGCGCGCCACCAGTCGCCCATCCTTGCTGAGAACGGTGTTGGCATCCTCCTGGGGCGTCCCCTCCACAAGCGCCCATTCCGGTCGACCGAGCCGGTATGTGCTCCCGCCGATACGCGCCTCGATCCCGAGACCCGCGTACTCGATCACGTCGGTCAAAACGATGTCCGCCGCTGGTTCTTCGGCCGCGATCGCGCGCGACAGAGGATGACGCGAAAGGCCGGCGATCGTCGATGCGATCCCAAGATCATGCGGTGAGGCGCCGTCCCTCGTGACGACGCGCGGCCGCCCCAGAGTGAGCGTTCCCGTCTTGTCGAACACCACGGTATCGATCTCGGCGATCCGCTCGATGGCCGAGCCGTCCTTGACCACCAGGCCATTTTCGAAGAGGCGGCGCGAGGCCATGACTTGCACGATCGGTACGGCAAGGCCAAGCGCGCAAGGACAGGTAACAATGAGCACCGCGATGGCAATCGTGATGGCGGCATGCCAGTCACCCGTCGCGAGCATCCAACCGATGAATGCCAAGAAAGCGGTCGCGTGGACGACGGGCGAGTAGAGCGCCGCCGCGCGGTCGGCAATACGGCGGTAGCGGGCGCGCCCACTCTCTGCGGCTTCCATCAACCGCATCATCTCCGCCAGGAACGATACCTCTGCCCGCGCTGACGCAACCATCGTCAAAGGCCCGGAAAGGTTGAGCATGCCGGCCTGCACGGCCACTCCGGCCTCGGCACGCCGCGGTGCGCTCTCGCCGGTGGCGATGGCGCAGTCGAGATCGGATGTCCCCTCGGCGACGACGCCGTCGACCGGTATGCGATCACCTGCAGCAAGCGCAATCCGCATTCCCGGCTCGATCTCGTCGACCGGAAGATAGGCTCGACGCCCGTTGTCGCGCAGGATCGTCGCTCCACGCGGTGCGAGACGTGCGAGACCCCGTACGGCAACCCGTGCGCGCTCGCGCATCACGTGATCGAGCGTGCGCCCAATGAGAAGGAAAAAAATCAGCGAGGTCGCTGCGTCGAAGTAGGCGTGCGGGCCGCTGTGCAGCGTATCGTAGAAGCTGAGACCGAAGGCGAGGCAAACGCCAACCGAAATTGGCACATCCATATTGGTGCGGCCGCGACGCAAGGCGCCCCAAGCCGAAGCAAAAAAAATGCGGCCCGAGTAGAGAAGGGCCGGTAGCGCGAGCGCCGCCGATATCCAATGGAAGGCGTCGCGTGTCACCGGGTCCGCTCCGGACCAGATCGAGACCGACAACAGCATGATGTTCATGGCAGAGAAGCCGGCGACCGCCAATGCCCGGATCAGGCGTCCGAGCTCAGGATCTTTTCGGTCTTCATCTGGGTCGGTGAGGTGGCCCGGAAACCCGAGAGTCGCCAGGGCATTCAGAAGGTCGGGCGGCGCGTCGCCACGCCATTTCACGCTGACACGCTTCGTCGAGAGATTGACGCGGGCGTCCTCGATACCCGGAATCCTCATGAGGCCGGTCTCTATTGCCCGGATGCAACCCGCACAGTGGACGCCCGGAACGGAGATCTCGATCTGATGCAAGCCTACGTCGAGTGTTCTGCTTGCGATCGCAAGCTCGTCGCGAGCCGTTGAATACCCACCGGCGGCCGCGTGACTCGCTAGATGGGCGCAGCAGCTCATCTGATGGCCTTGTAGCTATGCCACGTAGCGTGGCCGAGAAGCGGAAAGATGAAGACAAGGCCGAGTAGACCGGTAGCCAGCGACAACAGGAAGAGCACCATCACGATCGTGCCCCACATCAACATCACCGGCAGGTTGTTCCAGACCATCGATATGCTTGTGCCCATGGCGGTGAAGGCATCCGTCCGCTCTGCCAGCAACATGGGAATGGCGAAGGTGCTTATGGCGAAGGAGAAGGCGGCGAACAAACCGCCGACCACAGTACCGACAACGAGCATGCCCCATCCTTCGGGCGTCGTGGCCAGCATCCGCGCGACATCGTCGAGGCCGGGGAACGGTCTCAGCCCGAAAAACAGGGCATAGATGATAACGGCCGCGCGCATCCAGACGAGCATGAGCAAACACAGGATGGCGCCGGTGAACCAGACCTGGGCGCCGGACGCGGCTTTGACGAAGATCATCCGGGCGAGGCTTACGCTGCGACCTTCCTCGATGTCGCGGCTCTTCTGGTAGAGGCCGATAGCGATCAGCGGCCCGACCACCATGAAACCGGCGAGCGCCGGGAACAGGATGTAGTCGATCTGGAACTGAAACAGGCTCCATATGATCGCCAATGAGACCGCGAAGACGATCATGCCATAGGCGAGGCTCGGCAACGGCACACGCCATAGGTCACGCCAGCCTGCCGCGAGCCAGCTGAATGCCGCCTTTGCCGGAAGGTTCCGCCGACGCTGCAGTGCCAAGGGAACCGGTGTGTTCTCGGCGCTCTCAATCGCTGCCATGATGTCTCTTCCCTCAACAGGCCGATCGAGCTGCACGAAATGTCCCGTTCTGGCCGGCCTCCTTCGCGTGCGGGACACAGCCCGGCTGCGAATCCAATGCGACGTAGACCAGATGAGCGTTGGCGGCGAGAAGTATGACCACACTCGCGCTGGCGATCAGAAGCGCGACGAAGCGCCAGTTGATGCCGGTCGGAGCATCGAGCTTGGTGCTCATGGCTTCCCCTCGCCGAGCGTGTTGACATAAATCGCGAGCATCTTGATCTCGACCGGAGAGAGACGCCCCTCCCAGTGTGGCATGTGGCCTTGGCGGCCGGCGTGGACAGAGTTCGAGACCGATTGAGCATCGCCGCCATAAATCCAATACTTGTCGGTCAAGTTCGGTGCCCCGACATCACGGCTACCAGTCCCATCCTCGCCGTGACAGGACGCGCAATTGGCGGCGTACACTTCCTTCCCCGCGCCGGTTCGTGCTCGATCGGCGTCGGAGAGATCCTGACCGGAGATCCCGCGGACGTAGGCCACGACGTCACGAACGGCATCGGGCGTGAGAATCCCGTCGCGGCCGAAGGCCATCATTTGTGAGATGCGCGTTCGAGGATGTGCGGAATTGATGCCGACGCGGATGGTTTCGGCGATGGTTTCGGGCTCGCCTCCCCACAACCAGGTCTTTGCCGCGAGATCGGGAAAGGCGGGCCCTCCCGTTCCCTCGATGCCGTGGCAGACGGCGCAATTGTCGATGAAGAGCGTGCGCCCCGTGTCGCGTATGTGGCGCATCAATTGGGGATCGGCCGCGATCACCGCATAATCCGTCGAGGCGATACGATCCGTCCAGGCGGCGCGTTCCGCAGCAGCGTCCCGGACCTGCTTCGTCACGATCTCCCGCTGGTCCACGCCAAGCAGACCTTTAGTATAGGTCCAGCCCAGCGGCCAAGCGGGCATCAGCACCCAATAGCCGATCGAAAACAGGATCGTTGCAGCGAGAAAAAACAAGACGACGCGCGGTACCGGCGTATCCAGTTCCTCGATGCCGTTCCACTCGTGTCCTGTCGTCATCCGCCCGGTGACGGGATCGCGCGTTTCATGTCCCATCGTTCGCGTCCCCCGGCCGGTCATCCTTGTCGAGTATGCTGTGCTTGGCGCGGTCGAAGCGCTTTCGGTTCGAGGGCCAGAAGACGTAGACCAGAACGCCGACGGAAAGCGCGATGAGATAGAAGAGGCCCCAGCTCTTGGCGAACCCGACGATCGATTGATGATCGAAATCCATGATCTCATTTCTCCGCAGCAGCGGTTTCCTGATGCGCGGCGTCGGTGAGGCGGCCAAGAATCTGGAGATAGGCGACGAGTGCGTCCATTTCCGTAAGTCGGCTCGGATCGCCGTCAAAGACGCGCACGTTGGTTGCCTTGCCGTAGCGTTGCCTGACGCCGCGGGCGTTGTCGCTGTCGGGATTGGCTTGACCGTAGGCGTCGGCCGTAGCGTTGGCGATCATGTCGTCGCTATAGGGCACGCCGACGGCGCGCTGTGCCGCAAGGTGACGATCGAGATCATCGATCCGCACCGCATTGCGTTGAAGCCAGCCGTAGCGGGGCATCACCGATTCCGGCACGACGGCGCGCGGGTTGATGAGATGCGCGACATGCCAGGCATCGGAATATTTGCCGCCGAGGCGCGCGAGATCCGGTCCGGTACGCTTCGAACCCCACAGCATAGGATGATCGTATTGGGACTCCACCGCTCGCGAATACGGCCCGTAGCGCTCCACCTCATCGCGCAAGGTCCGGATCATCTGGCTGTGGCAGGCGTAGCAGCCTTCTCGGATGTAGATGTTGCGTCCAGCAAGCTCGAGCGGCGTATAGACGCGCATGTCCGGCGCCTTTTCGACCGTCTCGTGGATGGTGAAGAGCGGAGCTATCTCGACGATGCCGCCGATCGACGCGACGCCGATGATGGCGAGCACGAAGCCGATGGCATTGCGTTCCAGTCTCCGGTGGAAGTTGGGCATGGCTCATTCCCCCGGCTGGAGTGCGGCGCCCGTCGGCGGCGTTAGCGGAACGTCGGTATCAGGTCGTGCACCCCGTCCTTGCAGACGTGCCATGCGGATGGTCATGGCGATGTTGTAGGCGCCGACGACCGCACCGATGAGAAAGAAGAGGCCGCCGACCGCGCGAGCGATGTAGTAAGGATGCATCTTCACGAGGCTGTCGATGAAGGAATAGGCAAGCGTTCCGCTGTCGTTATAGGTCCGCCACATCAGGCCCTGGATGATGCCGGAGTTCCACATGGCGAAGACGTAAATGATAGTGCCGGCAAGCGCGAACCAGAAGTGCACCTCCACGAGCTTCGGCGAATACATGCGCTCCTGCTTCCACATCCAGGGAACCAAGGCGTAGAACGAGCCGAACGTAATCATCGCCACCCAGCCGAGCGCACCCGCATGAACGTGGCCGACCGTCCAGTCCGTATAGTGCGACAGCGCATTTACGGGGCGTATGGCCATGAACGAGCCCTCGAATGTCGAAAGTCCGTAGAAGACGGCCGCCACCATCATGAAGCGCAGCGTGGCGTCATCGCGCACGCGGTGCCATGCGCCATTAAGGGTCGCCAGTGCGTTGCCGGCCGACGCCCAGGAGGGAACGATCAGGACGACGGAGAAGGTCATGCCCAGCGTCTGCACCCAGTGCGGCAACGCCGTGTAATGGAGATGGTGCGAGCCCGCCCACATGTAGGTGAAGGTGATGCCCCAGAAGCTGATGATGGAGAGCCTGTAGGAAAAGATCGGCCGCTCCGCACGCTTTGGCAGGTAATAGTACATCATCCCGAGGAAGCCGGCCGTGAGGAAGAACGCGACCGCATTGTGCCCGTACCACCATTGCGTCATCGCGTCTTGCACGCCCGAGAAAGCCGAATAGCTTTTGGCGTGGCCCCATGACACTGGCACGGCGAGGTTGTTGACGATGTGCAGCACCGCCACGACGAGAATGAAGGCCATGTAGTACCAGTTGGCGACGTAGATGTGAGGCTCTTTCCGGCGCCGGAGCGTGCGGATGTAGATGAAGAAGTAGACGACCCAAACGACGACCAACCAGATGTCGGCATACCATTCTGGCTCGGCATATTCCTTGGATTGAGTAATGCCCATAAGGTAGCCGCTGGCCGCAATGATGCAGAACAGATTGTAGCCGAGCAGCACGAACCAGGGGCTGAACTGGTCAGGCAATCGCGCCCGCGACGTACGCTGCAGTACGTGGAAAGATGTCGCGATGAGCGCGTTGCCGCCGAACCCGAAAATGACGCCGCTCGTGTGCACGGGCCTGATGCGGCCGAAACTCGCCCATGCTTCGTCGACGAAGGTCAGCTCCGGCCAAGCAAGCAGCGCCGCCACCCACACGCCGAAGAACATGCCGATCACGGCCCACATCATGGCCAGGACGATGCCAGCCTTGGTGGGCTCGTCGTAGTATTGCGACAAGCGCTCCTTGCCGGGTTCAGGTTCGGAATACCCGTGGATGACGGTAAATATGCAGGCAAGCCCAAACAGCAAGACGATGAAGCCCTGCGCGCCCATGGGGTCGTGGCGACCCGCGGCAGCCAATGCGAGGCCGGCAATTGCGACGATTGTCGAAGTGAACAGTGCGAGCTGGCGCTCGTTAGTGGTCAATGTTGCTACCATGCCGAGCTCATAGACCTTTGTTGAGCAACGATGGAGGATGGGACCTGAATTTCGTCGTCATGCCATACGAGAAACGAGACTACGTCAGCGCTTGTCATCATTCGCGCCCGCTCGGCATCTTGGAGTTGGCTGCCACTGCAGAGCACACAAGATCGGCCGGGGAGTTGATTAAGATCAAACCTGGCTCAACTCTTCCAGTAGGAGCTCGCTTGACATGCAAATTGGCGGGCCACGATAGGTGCCAAACGCGAATGTCCGCAAGTGGCCCAAAGCCGACAGAGGCGTAAGTGGCTTCGATTAGTGATCGCTACGGCACCAGCGATCTGTCTCCCTTCTGCGCTATATACGCATACGGACTGCTGCCGAACTCGCTTCTGAAGGCGAAGACGAATGCGGAGGCAGATCCGTAGCCCAGCTCCATGGCTGTCGCCGTCACTGACATGCCGCCGCAGAGGAATTCGATTGCTCTGAAGAGTCGCATTCTCTGTTTCCATGAGCGCAGCGTCGATCCCAACTCCGCTTCGAAGCGCCGAGTCAACGTGCGAGAGGACATGCCGAGCTCCCTGGCCCAATGCTCGGCAGTTCGCTCATCCGCCGGATCGAGATACAAAGCTTCGCACAGCGCCAAGAGGCGCCTATCCGTCGGCCAAGGTAGCGCCGTTGCCAGCCTGCGGGCTCTGCCAAGCTGCTCGAGGATCATTGCCGCGATCCGGTCCGGATGGCTGTGGGTAGGCTTCCGACTGCCCCATGAGCGCAAATTGCCCGCCAGATCTGAGGTCCACGCACTCATCCCGTACTACCCCAGATGCTGCTACCCTTCTCAAGGTCTGCGGGCAGCGCTTCCCACGCGCGTATCAGCTCGCCGATCGATCTTGCGTCCATCTTTCGCATGACATTGCTGCGGTGAAGCTTGACCGTGATCTCGCTGATCCCGAGTTCGAAGGCGATCTGCTTGTTAAGGCGCCCGAGCGCAACTTCGCGGAAGACCTGCCGCTCGCGCGGCGTGAGCGTGGCAAACCGCTCCTTGTGCCTCATGACGACGCGTGCCGAGGCTCGCTGTGCCACGTCTCTGGCAATGCCGGCAGCTACGGCATCGAGCAAGGTCTGATCCCTTACTGGCTTGGTGAGGAAATCGATCGCTCCGGCTTTCATGGCGCGGACGGTCATCGGGACGTCGCCGTGACCAGTGAGAAAGATGATGGGCTTGGCGTCGTGGGTCGTGGCGAGGTGGCTCTGCAGATCGAGACCACTCGCTCCCGGCATCCGCACATCAAGGATGAAACATCCCGGCCGATCCGGAATGCTCGAATCGAGCAACTCGCGTGTCGACGCAAAACTCTTCGAGTCGATTCCTGCCGACAGCATAAGCTCCTGCAGGGATTCCCTAATCCTCTCGTCGTCGTCTACGATCAGTACGAGTGGCCGCTCGCCTTCGGCAGGATGCGTCTGGGTGACTTTCCGGGCTTGCTCCGATGTCTTCGTGATGCTCGGCATGTCAATTGCCTCCACCAAATGCTAGCGCCTGGCCGATTGCAGCCAGCAGCGCCTGACCGTCGAAAGGTTTGCGAAAGAACCGATTTCCCTGCGCGATTGCCCGCTGCTGGTCCGCGATCTCATGGCGCCCCGTGATGAGGATGACTGGTAGTTCGGGACGCGTTTGGCGCGTGAGTTTCCCGAGCTCGAAGCCATCGATATGCGGCATGCCGATATCGGCGAGGATGCAGTCTGCTTCCGACATGGCCGTCTTGTCGGCGAGGAAGGCTCGGGCGGAACGGAACGATCGAACGGCATAGCCTGCCGACTCCAACAGATCGCTCAGCGATTCGAGCAGACGTGGATCGTCATCGACGACACCGATCATGAACTTCCCATCGAGCATTCAGCTGTTTCCCATGCGTCTCGAGTGCCTGATGGGTATGCGCAGCTTCTCGGCAAACCGCACCAGATCGGCGAGCGACGCCGCCTCCATCTTCTGCATGATCTTGCTGCGGTGGATCTGGAGCGTGACGTCGCTGATACCGAGCTCTTTAGCCGCCTGCTTGTTGAGCAGGCCGCTGACCACGAGCGGCAGGACTTCACGTTCGCGGGGCGTCAGACTGTCTAGCCGTCGTTGCAGCGTCTCGAACTCGGCGCGTTCCTCGCGTGCGATCCGGTCCCGTTCGATGGCTGACTGGATCGCGGTCAACAGGCTCTGTTCCGTGACGGGCTTGGTAAGAAAGTCCACCGCACCGTGCTTGATGGCTCGTACGGAGGACGGAATATCACCATGGCCCGTAAGAAAGACGATTGGCGGGTGATCGCCATCCGAGATCTGCTTCTGGAACTCGAGGCCGTTGATGTCCGGCAGCTCGACGTCGAGGATGAGACAGGCGGGCAAAGGCGGTCTCGCGAATGATAGATATTCACCCGCCGACCCGAACGCAGCGGAACGCCAGCCGATGGCCTCCAAAAGCTCGGTCAATGCCTCGCGTACGCGAGGATCGTCGTCGACGATAAAGACGATGAACTTGTCCGCACTCATGCCGGAGCCCTCGCCTCGATCGGCAGAGTGAAGGCCAGTGTCGTTCCTCCTGGGCCGCTGTCAAAGACCCAAAGCCGCCCGTCGTGCGCCTCGATAATAGAACGGCAGATGGCGAGCCCCATCCCCATGCCGTTCTGCTTGGTGGTGAAGAATGGCTCGAATGCGCGCTCCGGCTCCGTGAGGCCGCCCCCATGGTCCTGAATCTCGAAGCGGATGAAGTCGGCACCGTCGGGGACGGCGCGGATCCGTATCAACCTTGGGCGGTCGACAATCCCTTCCATGGCATCGATGGCATTGCGGATCAGATTGACGAGAACCTGCTGCATCTGGACGCGATCAATCAGCGTCTGGGGCATGATCTCGCTGAACTCGGCCTCAATCTGCATGTTCTTTGTAGCGAGATCGTCAGCCAGAAGCACACACACCTCGCCTACCACCTCTGTCATGTTGACCCGCGCGCGGCTCCTGTTCGCCTGGCTGAAAAGCGCGCGGATTCGGCTGACGACCTCGGACGCCGAGTTCGCGTCCCTGATTATCCGATCCAAGGTGATGCCTGCCCGTTCGAGGTTGGGCGGATCAGCAGACAACCAGCGGCGGCAGGCGTGCGAGGTGGCCACGATCGCAGCCAAAGGCTGATTGACTTCGTGGGCAATCGAGGCCGAAAGCTCGGCGAGGCTTGCCGCCTGATTGGCTCGCGCCATCTTTTCCTGCGCCGACCGCAGCTCGATCTGCGCCCGAACCTCGCCATCGATGTCGAGGCAAATAACGTTCCACTGCACGATGGCGCCATCCGGACCGCGCATCGGCGCGGCGCGCGTTTCGACCCAGCGATAGACGCCATCGAAGCGCCGCAGGCGATGCCTGCGTGCATAAGGCTCGCCTGTCGACAGCGAATGGGCGTAGTCCTCCTTGACGCCTGCGACATCGTCGGGATGAACGCTGGCATCGAGCGTTCCCTGAAGGCGCGACTTTGCGTCGCCGTCCAGTTCCTCGAGCTCGTAACCCAGGAAATCCCGTAACTGCCGGCTGCGATAGATCGGTTCGCCATTGGGGGCCGCGCAATCGATCATTGCCGGCAGCGTTTCGACAAGCTGGCTCAGCGTGCGCTCTCGTTCACGCAATGCCTCCTGCGCGCGCATCTCGTCTTCTATGTCGATGGAAGCTATGTACCATTGCAGGATCGCGCCATTAGCATCGCGCAGGGATTGCGCGCGCGCCTCTATCCAACGATAGGCGCCATCCTTCTCGCGGCGGCGAAATCGGTTCACGAAGGACTGGCCGGTCGCAAATCCGTTTGATGCCCTTCGGAACATTGTCGGAAAGTCTTCCGGGTGCGCCACATCCCGCGCCAGGGCATCGAAGTCCTCGATGTGCGGCGGCGGCGAGCCGACCTTGTCGAGATATCGCCTGCTGGCGTAGGTAAGCTTACCCGAAGGCGAAAAGCTCAGAATGTTGACGGGCACGGCGTCGATCATTTGCTCGAGCTGCTGCTTGCTTGCCCGCAACTCTTCTTCGGCGTGCACCTGATCGTCGATGTCGTGACAAAGACCGTACCAATGCAGGATGCGCCCCGTGTTATCGCGCATCGGCTCGGCTCGGCTCGACATCCAGCGATAGACGCCATCGCCACGACGCAGACGATAGCGCATGGCGAAGGTCTCACCACTGGCAAGGCAGGAGGTGAGAGCGTCGCGAAATGCTGCAGCGTCATCCCGATGGACGGCGGTGTCTATGAGAACCGCAAGGCGACTCATCCCCGGCTTGTTCGTGTCCGACACGTTCAGGTCGAGGAAATCCTGCATGCGCTTGTTGAAGAACGTGGGCTCGCCATCGGGCGTCAGGCGCCAGACGTGACTTGGCACCATATCGACGAGCTGCGAGAGCTCCTGCTCCCGGGCGAGCAATTCCAGTTCAACCGTTCTGTAAGCGTCGAGGTCCATCGAACCGCCATACCAGCCCACAATGCAGCCTTGGCGGTCACGCATTGGTACAATGGCAGTTCGTGACCAATCATGGATGCCCGACGCACGGAGAATACGGCGCTCAATATAGAAGGGCTCGCCGCTCTGCAGGCTGCGGCGCCATCTGGCGGCGATACGATCATACTCATCCGGATGAGACGTCCGTTTGAAAACGGTATCCCCGTCATCCACCGAAGCCTGGAACTCCTCCAACGTCACGGAGACAAAGGACTGAGCGAACGGACTGAGGTAGGTGGGCCGCCCGTTCGCATCGAATGCCCATGCGTTGCCGAGCAGGTTCTCGACAATCCTTGCAGCATGAACTGCTTCGTCGTTGTTCGACGGGTTGGAGGCAATCTTGATCGGCCGGCGCGGCATCGATCCATAATCGTCGACGTCGGTGCTGAAGCTGCGCCACTGCTGCGTTCCAGAGGGCTCGCGCGACGACGCTGTGCGGACCTCGGTCCAGCGGCCGCTGCCGTCGGGCTGGATTCGCCAGTATCGCAGATGAAAGGGAGCACCTCCCCAGAATGAGGCAGCCAGCATCAACGCCGGCGTCGTGTTGTCGTCCTGAGCGGCGATGCCCACAGCCGGAGAACTGCGCGGCGCGACTTTCTCCTCCGGCGTTGGGCCGATAGCCGGGTATGGGCGCGCCTCATCTCGCGCTATGGCCCACGATCCGGCGTTGGGCGACGTTGGTTCACTCGATGTGATCATCACGCCAATGCAAAGCGCTACAGCGAAGAGCGCCGCCCACACCTGAGCAGCATCGCGCATCGCGCCAACATCAGATGCTGCGACAAGCAGCGCACCTACCACTCCCGCTGCTAACGCCACGTGAAGCAACGGTGCTGCACGACGAGTGAAGAGGTATACGGCCGCAATCGGGGCTAGCAGACCGACCGGAGAGGTCGACAGCCAGGAGGCGGCAATTCCGACGGCTAACGCCGCGGTCACAGGTACGAATTGCCGCTGAGTGAGCACAGCTTCCATGATCGGTCGCTCCGGCAGTCATATGTCGCGACAATAGCAGGCCCGTCGCCGGCAGCATCTAATGGATATCTATGAGGGTCTACAGCCCTGGAGGCCTCGCCGCTGCGCGCCGTTAGCGCTCCAGGTGGCTTGGCCCCGCTGGAAGCAGCAATGTAACCGTCGTGCCGAGGCCCGGCCTGCTTTCGAGGGTCACGCGGCCGCCCGCCTCCTGCGCGAACCGATGGACCATCGTCAATCCGAGACCATTTCCGCGCCCCGCGGCTTTCGTGGTGAAGAACGGCTCCAATGCGCGTGCCATGGTTTGTGAAGACATGCCGCGGCCAGTATCTCCGACACTGATCGCCACTTCAGCAATGATGTGGCCGTTGCGGCGCGAAACTGCGCCGATGGAGAGCGTCCCGCACCCTGGCATCGCATCGCGGGCGTTGAGCGCAAGATTGAGGATCGCACCTTCAAGATCCGATCGATTGCAAACTACTGGTGGCACATCTGCATCGACTCGGATGTCAATGCGCATCCTGCTGCCGGAAATCCAGCGCAGCAACGGCTCGAGTTCCAGCAAGCACGATTTCAGATCGATGCCCTCCTGCTCGGCTCTTCCCCCGCGCGCGAACTTGAGGACCTGCGCAATCAATGCGCCCGCGCGCGCCACCGAGCTGACGGCGCGGCGTATCGGTGCCTGCAGCGACGAATCCGCCCGGATGGTCGGGTGCTGATCGAGCAGCTCAACTGTGCTCGAGAGGATCTGAACTATGTTGCCGAGATCATGGACGATGCCCGCCGTCATCATCCCCAGGGCTTCGAGCCGGAGTGGCGCGCGTTCTTCACGCAACGCGTCGGATGAGGACAGACGCTGGAAGGCCCTTTCATCGACTTTCTGTAGCGCGGACTGCATGTCTTGAACCTCACTCGTGTCGACGAGCACGCAATGCGACGCATCCTGGTCATGCGCGTTCGACAGCATATGAGGGCCCGGATCACCCGGTCGATCGGGACAAGGGCTAGCTCAACCTAGACCTGAGCGTAGTTCCAGCGCGGCGCCGGGCCTACCCTGGCCCAAGGTGCAGGTAGGCCAAACCTTTCGTCGGGCGGATTCAATGCCACGGCACGATTTCAGCCCGCGGGGGAAGTGCGCAATTGGTTGAGCGTCGGGCGAACCTGACGGACGGCAACTACAGAAAACAGCGCGCTTGCGCTCCGCTCTAAGGACAATCATATGACGATCCTCACCACTAGAGATGGTGTCCAGATCTTCTTCAAGGACTGGGGACCGAAGACTGCACAGCCGATCGTCTTTCACCACGGCTGGCCGCTGAGCTCCGACGACTGGGACAACCAGATGCTCTTTTTCGTCGGCAAGGGCTACCGCGTCATCGCACATGACCGCCGCGGTCACGGCCGCTCGACCCAGGTGAGCGACGGCCATGATATGGATCACTACGCGGCTGATGCTGCGGCGGTTGTCGAACATCTCGACCTTCGCGATACCATTCATATCGGTCATTCCACCGGCGGTGGGGAGGCGACGCGCTATGTCGCGCGCCACGGCAAGGGGCGCGTGTCCAAACTGGTGCTGATCGGAGCCGTGCCGCCACTCATGCTCAAGACGGCAGCCAACCCCGGCGGTCTGCCGATCCAAGTGTTCGATGAGTTGCGCAACGCGCTCGCGGCCAACAGAGGGCAGTTCTATCTCGATTTCGCGAGCGGCCCCTTCTATGGCTACAACCGACCGGGCGCCCAGCCTTCGCAGGCAAACATCTGGAATTGGTGGCACCAGGCCATGATGGGCGGCGTCAAGGCGCAATACGAGGGCGTCAAGGCATTTTCGGAAACGGACTTCGCCGAGGATCTCGGAAGCATCGTCGTCCCGACCCTCGTCATGCATGGCGATGACGATCAGATCGTACCGGTTGCCGACTCGGCGCCGCTGTCGGCGAAACTGCTGAAGAACAGCAAGCTCAAGATCTACGAGAAGCTGCCGCACGGCATGTGCACAACGCACGCCGATCTCGTCAATGAAGAGCTTCTCGCATTCATCAAGAGCTGACGCCCGGCGCGTCTCGGGCGGTCACTCGATTGCCGCCGACGGCGAGGGCGTGAAGCCATCCCAAAACCAAAGAGTGGAGTTGATCACATGCGAATAGTCATCATAGGCGCCGGCTTCGCCGGTATGTACGCGGCGCTCTCCGCTGCACGTCTGCGCGACATCAAGGGCGTCTCGCCCGAAGAGCTCGAGATCGCGCTGGTTTCTCCCGAGCCGACGCTTGTCGTTCGTCCACGGCTCTACGAGCCGAAACCGGAGACGCTGACGGCGCCCCTCCTGGACGTACTCAACGCCATCGATGTCGACTATGTGCAGGGCCGCGCCGAAAAGATCGATACCAAGTCCGGCGTCGTGGAGATCGTCGATATCGGCGGCAAACGAAAGAAGCTGTCCTACGATCGACTGGTGCTAGCCACGGGAAGCAGGCTGTTCCGCCCTGATATTCCCGGCCTTGGCGATCACAGCTTCAGCGTCGACAGTCTTGATGATGCGATAGCCTTGGATCGTCACCTGAGCAGCCTGGCCAGCCTTCCCGCATCGCCGGCGCGCAATACGGTAGTCGTCGCGGGCGGCGGTTTCACCGGCATCGAGGCCGCGACGGAGATGCCGGCACGTCTGCGTGCCGTTCTCGGAGAAACCGCCAATCCTCGCGTCGTCATCGTCGAGCGCAACCCGGTGATCGCTCGCGACATGGGCGAAGCCCCGCGGCCGATCATCGAGGATGCGCTGCGCAAGCTTGGCGTGGAAACCCGCGTCGGCGTCGGCGTCGCGTCGCTCGACAAGGGCGGCGTCACACTGAGCGACGGCGAACACATCGAGACGCAGACCGTGATCTGGGCTGCCGGCATTCGCGCCGCACCACTGACCACGCAGATCCCGGCAGAGCGGGACAATCTTGGACGATTGATCGTCGACAGGGATTTGCGCGTTTCTTCTGTTCCCCGCGTCTTTGCCACGGGCGATGCTGCCAAGGCAGCAAGCGACGATATCGGCAACTACGCGCTGATGTCCTGCCAGCACGCGACGCGCATGGGCGCTTTTGCGGGCTACAACGCAGCCGCTGAACTACTTGGCGTGCCCAGCAAGCCTTATCACCAGAGAGCCTACGTCACCTGCCTCGACCTCGGAGAGGCCGGCGCACTCTTCACGCGCGGCTGGGAGCGCAAGGTGGAGATGGTGGGCGCCGAGGCCAAGAAAACCAAGCAGGAGATAAACACGGTGTGGATCTACCCGCCGAAACCCGAGCGCGCCGCTGCGTTGGCTTCGGCCGACCCGGAGCGCGTCACAGACCTGTAGTCCCTCCCGCAGTGGGCTGCGCACTCCACGATCACAGCCCCTAAAGCCTCAATCCAAGAAACATCGCGATCCACAAACAGGAGCCCACCATGTCACTCACAGACGTAAAGCCCCGCACGGCTGTTCGGCAGGACGCAAACATGACATTGGACGATGCCTCATCCGCCGCTAGGCGGCTCGACGAGTTGGTCCCTTCACGCTACGCGGTGCGTGTCGGCGATATCGACGTACTGGTCGTTAGCGATGGCGTGCTGCCGCTCCCGACCGCAATGCTCGGGCACAACGCCGACCCTGTCGTCCGCGCAGCCTGGATGCAGGATATGTACCTGCCGTCGGACGCTTTCGACTGGTCGCTGAACGTCGTCGTGGTGCGCAGCGGCGCGCAGACCATACTCATCGACGCCGGTCTCGGGATGGACCCCAATCTAAACCTGCCGCGAGCCGGGCAGTTGATCAAGCGCCTGGAGGCAGCCGGAATCGATCTCGGCTCTGTGACCGACGTGGTGCTGACGCACATGCACATGGACCACATCGGCGGGCTGGTTGTCGGCGGCGTGAAGGAGCGGCTGCGTCCGGACCTTCGCATCCACGTCGCGGCCGCCGAGGTCGCGTTCTGGGAAGCGCCCGATTTTACCCAGGCCTCGATGCCGCCGGGGTTCCCCGACGCGCTTCGTGCAACCGCCAAGCTGTTTGTGAAAGAGTACCGCGATCAGCTGCGGCTTTTCGATGAGGCGCACGAGGTAGCGCCGGGCGTGGTCGTCCGCCGCACCGGCGGCCACACCCCTGGGCACAGCGTGGTCCGCGTGGCATCCGGTCGCGACCGACTGACGTTTGCCGGCGACGCCGTGTTCGCGGTCGGGTTCGATCATCCCGACTGGTACAACGGCTTCGAGCACGATCCCGAGGAAGCGGCACGCGTTCGGATCTCTCTCTTGCGGGAGCTGGCTGAAAGCGGCGAGATGCTGGTTGCCACGCATCTGCCGTTCCCATCTGTCGGCCGGGTCGCCGTAGATGGCGACGCCTTTCGCTGGGTGCCGGTCTTCTGGGACTACTGATCGATTTTCAGGCTAGCACCGCCTCCGTCTCGATGAGTTGCAAAGAGGCCGTTCGCTGTGCGGAGGCCGATGGTGACCGGCTCGCAACCGGTCGCCATCGAACGCCGCGACTTGCTGATCGCCTCCTCCAGCAAGAGCTATCTCGGCATCGAAGTCCACGACCGCGCTCGCGAAAGGCCGTTCGGCATCCGCACAACCAGCGGTCAGTCAGTTAGGAAGACGTGGCGACATCTCGCAGAACCGGTTCCGGTATTTCTTGAACTTGCTCGGCGCGGACCGACAGGGAAGTTCTAAGGCAAACAGCGGCTCATCGCCGCCATCGCTCCCGCTCGGTCCACAATGAATGACCGTTCGGCGTCCTGCATCGCGGCCAAGTCTGGGCTCGCATTGCTCAAATGGGTACCGCAAACGATATATCTATGCAAACATATCGGATGGCTTCCCATCAAAGCTGATAGCGCTGAGAGGCGCTCGCGATCCCGATCGAGGATGGCCAACGCAAGGAGACAAACGCATATGAACGCTCAAGCTCCGATCAAATATCCTGATCTGTTCTTCATTGACGGAAAATGGACCAAGCCATCGAGCGCGTCCAAGATCACTGTCCTGAATTCTGCAACCGAGGAGCTGTTTGCTCAGGTCGCCGAGGCCCAGGAAATCGACGTCAACCGCGCGGTCGCTGCAGCGCGCAAAGCCTTTGACTATGGCCCCTGGCCTCGCATGTCGCATGCCGAGCGGGCCGGGTATCTGCGTGCCATTGCCGACGAGCTCGACAAGCGTGTCGAAGAAGGCGCGCTGATCCAGACGACAGAGTCCGGCATGGTCCACAGCATCGCGAAGACCCGCCTGGCCGGCCTCAGCTACACTTACAACTACTACGCCGGCCTCGCGGACACGTTCCCCTTCCAGGAGCGGCACACGCCGCGTGCTGGCGGCAATGTCGGACTGCTGGTCCGCGAGCCTGTGGGTGTCGTCGGCGCCATCATTCCCTGGAACGGGCCACCAGGCCTGATCGCCAACAAATGCGCACCAGCACTTATTGCGGGCTGCACTGTTGTCGTGAAAGCTTCGCCCGAAGCGCCCGGTGCCGCCTACATCATCGCCGAAGTATGCGAAAAAGTTGGTCTTCCGCCGGGTGTCCTCAACATCCTGACTGCCGACCGGGAAGTATCCGAGCTTCTCGTCCGCCATCCCGGCATCGACAAGATTACATTCACGGGATCGACGGCGGCCGGCCGCCGGATTGCCTCCATCTGCGGTGAGCGCATTGCCCGCTGCACGCTCGAGCTGGGCGGCAAGTCGGCGGCGGTCATCCTGGATGACTACGATGTTGGTACGGCGGCAAAGACGATTGCAGGACGCGCGACCTTTCTGACAGGTCAGGTGTGCTCGTCGCTGACGCGGATCGTCGTGACCAAGAAACGCCACGATGCCCTCGTCGAAGCGCTCAGCGAGTCCTTCAGCAAAGTGAAGGTTGGCGATCCGTTCGATCCATCGTGCGAGATGGGTCCTCTGGCCATGAGCCGCCAGCGGGATCGCGTCGAGGGCTACATCGCGAAGGGCAAGGCTGAAGGCGCGACACTCGCGACCGGCGGCGGACGCCCAGCGCACCTCAACCGCGGCTACTTCATCGAGCCCACCGTGTTCGCCAATGTCGACAACAACTCGACGATTGCCCGAGAGGAGATTTTTGGCCCTGTACTTTCGGTGATCCCAGCCGAGAGCGAGGCGAACGCGGTCGAGATCGCCAATGACACCATCTATGGCCTGAATGCGTCGGTCTTCACCAACGATGTCGAGCGCGCCTATGCGACGGCGAGGCGGCTACGGTCGGGCACCGTCGGACACAACTCCTTCCGGACTGACTTCAGCATCGCATTCGGCGGCTTCAAGCAGTCCGGGATAGGCCGCGAAGGCGGTACAGAGGGACTGTTGCCCTATCTCGAGACGAAGACCGTCATTCTGGACGACATGCCGAAATCGTCCGGGCGTGTCGTCTAGGAACTACCAACATCAGACGCCGACGGGGCATACACTACGCCGGGTGCCCCGTCGGCTAGAGTCGAGGAGAAAAACAACCAGCCGTCCATCGCAGCGGACAGCGTACCACCTCCGTCAACGCTCTCCCCGAATTCCACAATCGGCGGGTTTGGACAACGTCTCCTTCGTTGCGTCGCTTTATCGCCTCAAGTCCCTGGACCTGCCGCTTCAGGACAGCCAAAGCCAGTCGCCGATACGAAGCCGAACTCCGATCAAGATTGATGTCGAAGGAACTCGGTAGCTCGTCGACCTCCTCTTGGATGAACGACAGATCTCCCCCTTGCAAGGGCCAGACTTCGTGGCGGGTAGCCAATCGACATTCTCCTGGAACTTCTGGAACTCGCGCTCAGAGAGACCGAACGGCGGCTTGCCGGTGGTATCAAACGGCGACACTGCCTCTGCCCCAGCTGCAGCAAGATCTCTGCGTACCTGCTCGAAGACATCTTCTGATCCCACGCCCTCGCACCGAGCCTCCTCGTCCTCCTCCAGCTACGAAGCAAAATAGTAGTCGGATAAGCGTGTGATCTCCTGCTCGGCGAGTTCCGTACGCAAAGCCACTGGAGCAAGTTGCTTCGCCGCAGGTTCCAGGATGCGGTCGAACTTCCATCAGTACCGGTTTGGCCCTTACATTTGCCTCGCGAGCATCTTTCGTGTGCAGGGAACGCTTAAGCCACGAAAGGCTCGACTGAGGCGATCCGATCGCTCTAGCGACAGCCTGCTCCAGGCCTTTAGGCACCTTCTTTCGAGCGTAGTAGACGCCGTGTCTGTTTCTGAGAACGCCCATCAGAACCCGCATGTTTTATACCACCGGTTGATACCACCTCGGAGGCTGCAAGCAACTGATCTGGCGAGAAGAAAGGAAGCTCAATGGCTTCCGTAAATCATGGCGCTCCCTACGGGAGTCGAACCCGTCTTTTCAGATTGAAAAGCGGAACAAAATGCAATGCTTTCAAGAGTCATGTCGACTCTTCTTGCAATGTTCCGGTGATGGAGAATCAAAATCTTACATCGCAGTCGACTTGAGTTTACGAGCCGAAAGTTAGCCGCCTTGCGATGTTAACGCTAGGGCAGCGCAATAAGTCCCTTCTCGCACTTACTATCGCGATCCGCCGCGGGGCAAGACGCTAAAGCGATCCCGATCGATTGATGCAAGGCACCCATGAATAGAGGACAAGGTCGCCGCCAGAGATCATTAGCAAATAGTAGACGTCAGCTACGGGGAGCCGAGACCGCATCCAGTGTTCCTGGGTCCGCTCTTGGGGGCAAGAGCCGCCGGCCGCGATAGGGCACGGACAGTCGAGCTTGACCCAAAGCAGACATTTGAGGACGCCAGCGCAATGGAGCGAGCAGTGCCAATGCGCAGAGAAAGCCGACATGGCTGCGCTGTCAGTCGATAGTCGGTCGAGGCTACCGCGTGAAATCCCTTATGGCCTCACGAGCTGACATGGGGCTCCGTCGAACCGGGCCACTTCCGGGCTCATGCATCGCAGCAATAGCGGCCCAGGGTGGGCGCAGCGGGCAATGCGAGGTGCATTATCCCACACAGCGCTACCCGCACCGAAATCGCAGTGCAGCATCTGGGAATTGAACTTCAATCCATAACGACGGAGTTGATCCCCCGATTCTCCACAACTCACATCCGCAATTTATGCAACGACCCGCGAAGACGCCCTTATTTACTGCTTGGCGTATTTGGCTTTCAGGAGCAGATCGTGATCGTGATGGGCATTTGGGTCTATGTCGATCGTCACCTTCTCGATCTTGCCGTTGAACTTGCCGCCCTTCGCTGCATAGTCCTTGACCACCGGCTCGCCGTTGTCTTGCCCGACGTCCAGAAAATCGTCGAATGAAAAGACGCCTGGAACGGTTTTTTCCACACGGCCAGACCCGATCTCCTTCCCACCGCAGAGCAGGGTGGCCGTGCCGCCCTTGCCCGCACCGCCGCCATCATAGTCGAAGCGAAGCTCCAGCTCGTGATCGCCCTTGCCCAAGGTTTCACCGGCCTTGACAGTATAGGTCTCCAGGCCAACGAAATTATGCGCGTAGCCCAGGGTGCCGTCGCGGAAATACAGGCACCAGCCCCCGAAAGCACCGCCTTGCGCGATGATCGCGCCTTGCGCCGGTTCATCACCGATCGATACGCTGGCGGTGACCGTGAACGAGGTGTTCTTTACATTGGGCACCGTATTCTCGTTCAATCGCGACATGCCGGACATCAGGGTCATCTGCGTGCGTCCGTTGAGCAGGTCGGGGCGGCCCGCGGTGCGGGCGTCAAAGCGTTCGCGCGTGCGCGGGTCGAGGGGGAGGACGTTGTATTTCGTCGCCTCGATCAGAAAGCGGTCCTGCAATTCGCGCAGCTTTTCAGGGTTCTCGGCCGCGATGTTGTGCGCCTGCGTGTAATCGTCGGGTGCATAAAGCTCCCAGACATCGTCGCGCAGGTCAGGTGGGTTGTCTCGCCGGTCGGGCCACGGCAGAAAGTGCCGCGTTACCGCCGTCCAACCATCGCAATAAATGCCGCGATTGCATCCGATCTCGAAATATTGGACCGTGTGGCGATCCTCCGCTTCCGCATCGTCGAACACATAGTTGAAACTGATTCCTTCCATCGGCTTTTGCTGAATGCCGTTGATGAAGTCCGGCATCGGGATACCTGCAGCTTCAAGGATGGTTGGCGCCACATCGATCACATGGGTGAACTGGTGACGCTTCTCGCCGCGGGCCTTGATGCCCTTGGGCCAGCGCGTCACCATGCCGGTGCGCGAACCGCCCCAGTGAGAAGCAACGATCTTGCTCCATTGATAGGGCGTGTTCATTGCATGCGACCAGGCGGAAGGCACGTGGTTGAATGCTGTCGGCCCGCCGATCTCTTCCAGGCGCGGCAGGATGTCCTGCGTCGTCATCAGCACGCTGTTCTGATAAGCCATCTCATTGAATGTGCCGTAGGGGCCGGCCTCAGCGGACGCCCCATTGTCGCCGAGAATGTAGATGACCAGCAATTCCTCGAGCGGCGGTAGTCGCCGCGTCATGGCGAGATCATATCGCCTGGCCTGCCGACTCGACCGTGTCGCGTGATCGATACTTCAAACACCGGCGCGCGATAGGAGCTTGGCTCTGTTTTGGCGTTCCCGACGTATCCGAGTTAAATGCCTTCGGCAAATTATACCCTTCGCGCGAGTATCTTGTCCTCGGCCTGGAACGGACTGCGGCATTCCCGGCTTTTTTCCCCGCAGCCCGCCGACGAAAGGCCAGGCCCAGCGCACCGAAAACCGAAGCAATGAGTGGTCCATGCCCTTCTCAACGACAATGCCCTTCCAGCCTCGCTCGTAGAACCAGAACGAGACATTGTCGGCAATAGGATGCCCAGCGCCAACGTCAATGTAGAAACCGGTAGATTGGTCAGCCAGCGCCAGAGATAGATGGT
>JAEWIJ010000043.1 GCA_023387235.1 Pseudomonadota bacterium | reverse complement strand
CGGCCTCCTCGCTCTTCTTCGGCCACTTCTTCTTCTGCGCGATCGCGATGTAGCGCGAGAGGCCGGTCTTGATCTGGAACTGCGAGCGGCCATCGCCGAACGGGCGCACGGCACCGATCGAGGCACCGGCCGTCAGCACCGCGCGCATGTCGTCGCCGAGCGGATCGTGATCGTCAATCCAGATCTCGGCCGTATAGCCGTGGGTCCCCGCGATGGGGCGCTGGGCCTGGAGGAGCGCCGACAGCGTGCGCGCCGGCTCGGCCGTCTGCATGAGCGTCGCGTCGATCGCGGCTTCGAGTTGCTCGGGCGTGAGATCGTTCACCCCGTCGAGATCGGTCAGCGGCGAGCGCACAGCACTCGCACCGAAGAGCGCCGCCATGAGGATCAGCGAATCCATGCCGATCGCGATGGCGAGCGCCAGATAGGCGAGGCGATTGCCATCGGAGAAGGCATTGGCGCTGACGACGAACTTGTGCGCTTTGTCATCGCGCGAGAGATCGAGCGCCGAAAAGCGCGCAGCGAGGGGCGCCGCATCGCGTGAGACGAGACCTGAGTCCTGGAGGCATTTGCGGCCGAATGCGAGGAGGCCGTCCGTGCCGCCCGTCTGCGGCAGTTGCTCGCCACCCGCGCAATGCTGCGCGAAGGCCGCGAGGCCCGAATTGAGCGCGAACACAGGGGCGGCAGCTTCCGTCGCCTGCTTCGGATCGCAGTCGATGGCTGCGGCATCATTGCGGAGCGCCGCGATCTTCATGCTCACGCCCTGCATGGTCGTGCAGAGCGATTGCAGGTTGGCGAGCGCCGCCTGCTCCGGTTTCTGGCGGAAGCTCTGGCGCTCGCGCTCGAGCGCGGCGGCGGTCGCCGAAGGATCGGTCATCTCGTGGCGGTCGCCGGTGCCTGCAGTCTTCGCAACCGCGATCATGCGCTGCGCGGTCTCTGCTTCGCCGACGAGCTTGGCGAGATCGCCGTCGATCTGGGCGATCTCGGCGCGCGCGGTTCCGATACGGCGATCGATGCCGGTAAGGCGCGTCTCGTGGCCTTTCAGGCGCTCGCGCGCGACCTGCAGCTCGGCCTGTATCCGGCCCTCCTCCTCGCGCGCCGCGCGCCAGAACTGACCCTTGCCGGCCTTGCCCGAACCTTCGACGCCCTTTTCCTCGGCCAGCACCTTCGCGCGCTGCTCGTCGAGCCGCCGCTCCGCCGCACTGACGACGCCCTTCTGCTCCTGCACGGCGACGGCGACCTCGGGCCGCTCGGCCGCCAGGCGCGTCAGCTCCTCGTTGAGCGACGTCTTGCGCTGCGCGAGGCCGGCCTGTCCGCCTGAGGCATTGGCGCGCTGCTCCTCGAGGCGCGCAATGCGGCTTTCCTGCTCGCGGAGTGCGCGCACCATTTCCTCGCGGATCTTTTCCGGCGCGATCGAGGCGAGCCGCACCGCTTTATCCAGCTCGCGCTCGTACGCGCCCCACGCTTCCGACTTGAAGAGCGTCTCCGCCTCGGTCATGCGCCGCCGCGTCGCCGTCTCGCCGATATCGGAGACGATGCCGGAAACCTGATTGATTGCGCGGATCTCGGCCGCGCGCACGCGCTCCCCTGCCGGAAAGATCGAGTCGAAGAGCGAGATATAAGAGAAGAAGACGCTCGTGCCGGCGGTGGCGAAGAACATCACCCACAGAATGGCATTGCCGAGCACGATCCTGAGGCCGTTCGCGTAGTCGCCAATGATGCCGCCGCTGCGTGCCATGAAAAGCGGACCGATCAGCATGACGGCAACGGCGACGAATGTGACCTGCTGGGCGAACTTGTCCTGCGCCGCAAAGCCCCAGATGGGCCGGCTCGGATCGATAAGGCCGAGATAAAGCGCGACGAGCAGCGCCGCCGCGCCGAACAGGAGCCCGCCGACCACGAGCCCCGCGACCCCGCCCGACATGCGCCGGACGACGCCGCCGTGCGCAGCCTTGGCGCGACCTGCCGCGAGACCGGCGGCAAAGCTCTCGCCGATCAGCCACGCGATGATCAGCATCACGCCCTGGATGCCGAAGGTAATGAGCAGCGAGAGGATGGGCTCGCCCGTGAACTGGCTCATGCCGTCCCAGGTGCGCGAGCCGGCGGCCACCGAAAGCAGGAAGGCGCTGGTCGCGAGGACGGTGAGCTGCCAGTTGGTCGTGAAGGCTTGCCGGATGGTCTCGGCGAGACCACCTTCGAGCAACTTGGACGCAACTTTCAGAACGATTATGACGCCGGCGAGGGTAGCAACAATCCAGAGAAATTCAGACGACGACAACCACCGCGTGACTGCGACCCAATCAATGTCCGCCATCCGCTTCTCCGCCAGCCCTCGCCTGCGCACACGCGCACGTTGCCCTCGTAGCGATGTTAACCATATCTTGCGGCGCTTTCACGCCTAGAATGCGGCCCGCCCGTGGCTGCTCGCGCCCGGGATCAGCATTCAGAGGCCCGAAGTTCAGAAGAAGCCGTTCGATCAGCGCCGTTCGAACAGCGCCGCGAGTGCGAGGCCGCCGTTCGCGCCGAGCGCTGCCACGCCGTAGCGCGCACTCTTGGCGCGTGGCTCGCCACGCACGAGGCGCGAGAAAAGCCGTGTGACCAGCACAGCGCCCGAGGCCCCGAGCGGATGACCGCGTACTACGGCGCCGCCGTCCGGATTGAGCTTCGCATCGTCGATCCCGAGTTCGCGGGAGAGCGCGATCGCCTGCACGGCTGAAGCCTCGCTCAGCTCGAAGACCGAGATGGCCGTGCGATCGAGACCATTGAGCCGCCCGTAGAGCTTCTGGACGGCGGCGATGGGCGCTTCGGCCTCGTGCCCCGGTTCTACGCCGAGCGCAGCATTGACCACCGGGCGCAGGGCCGGCGGGCAACCGCGGCGTTCCCATTCGGCCTCGGAGACGGCAAGAACAAACGCCGCGCCATCGTGCAGCGAGCTGATATTGCCCGACGTGAGCGTGCCGCTCTCCCCGCCCAAGGGCTCGAGGTCGGCGAGGTCATCGGCATCGGGGTCGACGGCACTCTGGTCGCGGGCCTCCTCGGTTGTCGAGCGCAACGGCACGATCTCGCCGACGAAGCGGCGGCCATCGCGCGCTTCCGTCGCCTTCGCGTGCGAGGCGAGCGTCCATGCGTCCTGGTCGGCGCGGCTAATGCCGAGGCGCTCGGCAAGCCCTTCGCAAGAAGTATGAGGCACGTGCTCGGCCATGGGCGGCGCGCCCATGGGTTCGGGCCGGATGAAGTGGGGTGTCTGGAAAAGGCTGCGCGGCTTGGCAATGCGCCAGGGGGCCGTGGAGAGCGACTCGACACCGCCGGCGACGACGATATCAGCTTCCCCCGCCGCGATCCGCCGCGCCGCCGAGAGGATCGCCTCGAGGCCCGAGGCGCACTGCTGGTCGACCGTGGTCGCCATGGCCGCGATGGGCAAGCCCGACGCGAGCGCGATCAGGCGTGCGGGATTATCGCCTGCCGTGCAGTTGCCGACGATGATCTCGTCGACCTCCTCGGCGTCGACGCCGGCGTCCTTGAGGACGGCCTCGACGACGGGTGCCGCAAGGTCCTCGACCCGCCGCAGACGATGCAGACCGCCGATCCGCCCGATGGCCGTGCGACGCGCCGCGATGATGTACACAGGTAAACTGCGCATCTGTGAAACACACTCTCAAAACTGACAAAACTACGAGCCCGCCGCCTGTGGCCAGGACGGCACCCGTATCCCACGCAATGAATACGTAAAGATGAGCACAATCGGGCGTCATCGCGGCAGAACAAGAAGGTATTTTGGCGGCCGGCACCTTCTGTGCCCTGGATGCCACAAATGTGATGTTGCGAGGCAAGCCCGTGGCGGGCTTGAGGCGTGGCGCAAAGGGTGTCAAAAGTCGCCCCGGGCTGCATCGGTGGCGATGGGTCGCGTGAAACCGGAGAAGAATTATGGATCGCGAGTTGTGGGAGAAGGGCCTGAAGGCACGCAAGGCGACGCTCGGCGCCGAGTACGTCGAGAAGAGCCTGTCGACGGCGGATGCCTTCAACGCCGAGTTCCAGGACATGCTGAACGAGTTCTGCTGGGGCAAGATCTGGGGCGACTCGACGATCCCGCCGAAGACCCGCTCCATGATGAACCTCACCATGCTGGCCTCGCTCGGGCGGATGCATGAGTGGGAGCTTCACCTGAACGGCGCGCTCAACAACGGCGTGACCCAGGACGAGCTGAAGGCCGTCATTCACCAGATCGCGATCTATGCGGGCTTCCCGGCAGGCGTCGAATGCTTCCGCATTGCCCGCAAGGTGCTGGCCGAGCGCGCCGGCAAGAAGTAAGCCCCCTCCGCCGGTGCGTGCGGCGCCCAAAAAAGCCGCGCCGCGCCCCGGCGTTCTCATCTCCCCGAAAATCGAGCGCATTGAAGAGGCCGCGATGACGACCAGGCGCCTGCCACAGGACTGCAAGGATCTCGCCGACGTCCGCGTCGAGATCGACCGCTGCGATACGGCGCTCGTCAGCATGATCGCGGAGCGCTTCGGCTACGTGGAGCGCGCTTGGCAGATCAAGCTCGGCCTCAACCAGGAGGCCAACGTCCCCTGGCGCAACCAGCAGGTGTTCGACCGCGTGCGCAAGCTGGCCGAGGAGAAGGGCATCCCGCCCGACATGTGCGAAGCCCTTTGGCGACAGATGGTTGGTTGGTTCATTCAGTACGAGGAAGAGAAGCTCAAGGACGAGATCGTCGCCAAGTCCAAGAAGAGCTGAGAGGCACCCGGAGAAACGGTGCCCATGCTAAGCCACATCCCACCTGATCTGATCGAAATCATCACGCACGCCGTTCTCAATCCCGGCACAATCGTCGCCGGCTACCTCATCGGCCGGCGTGCCGACCAGCCACAGAAGATCATCGTCGGCGCCTTCGCGGCCGGCGTCGCGGGCGTGCTCTTCGCCTGGCTCATCATGAAGATCGGCTTGTCGCCGGATAGCCCCCGGCTGTTTCCCGGGATCTTCGTGCTTTCCTTCATCCTCGGTGCCGGCTGGGCATGGCTCGGCTACTTCGCCGGCACCTCGCGGCGAGGGCCGTAGCGCAAGCCCTCACCCTTCCCGCGTGACCGACGTCTCTTCCAGCACGACGCGGCCGTCGTCGATATCCGAAAGCAAGCGACGCATGATCTTGCCCGAGGACGTGATCGGAACGCTTTCCACGAACTGCACGCCGCGCGGGACCTTGTAAGCCGCGAGCTGTTGGCGGCAGTGATCGGCCAGCTCCTTGCCGCTCGCCGTGGCGCCGGGCTTCAGCATCACATAGGCCTTGGCGAGCTCGCCCTTCGCCTCGTCCGGCACGCCGCGCACCGCCGCGAGCGCCACCGAAGGATGACCGCACAGGATGCGCTCGAGCTCCGCCGGATAGACGTTGTAGCCTGAGGTGAGGATCATATCCTTCTTGCGATCGACGATCGTGTAGTAGCCGTCCTCGTCAACGGTCGCGATGTCCCCGGTGTGCATCCAGCCGTCGGGGCGCAGGGTCTCGCGCGTGCTCGCCTCGTTGCCGTAGTAGCCATCCATGACCATGAGGCCCTTGACCATCAGCTCGCCGCGCTCCCCGGCCGGCATTTCCTTTTCAGCGTCGGCAACGTCGACGATCTTGCAGGAGAAGCCGGGAACAGGAAGACCGATCGTGCCCGGCTTGTTCGTCCCGTAGTACGGATTGAACGTCGCCGCGCCGGCGAGCTCCGTCATGCCCCAGAGCTCCAGCACCGGCGCGCCCGTGCGCTCGGTCCACTCGAGCGACTTTACGACCGGGAGCGTCTGTCCGCCGACCGTGCATCGCGTGAGTGAGGATAGGTCGTAGTGCTCGAGCTTCGGGTGGGCGAGCATGTAGTAGTAGGCCGTCGGCACGCTGTCGATGATGGTCGCGCGGTGCTCCTGGATGGCGGCGAACATGCCTTCCTCGGTGAAACGGGGCAGGATCACCATCTTGGCGCCGACCAGGAAGGCCGCATTGAAGACGCAGCTCGAGTAGACGTGCGGCGAGGGCAGCGGGGACACGACCGTATCGGCCGCCGTACGGGTGTTCATCATGGCCGCCACGCAGGCCGCCGTGACGATCGAGCGATGCTGCTGAACGGCACCTTTCGGATGCCCGGTCGTGCCCGAGGTGTAGCAGATCGCGCCCACATCCTTCGGCGAGCGCTGCACGACGTCGAAGCTCGCGGCGCCGAGCTTGAGCCAGAGATCGAAGGGCACAGCGCCCGTCGGCGGGCTCTCGCCCCAGGCCACGATCTCGGTCAGTTCGCCTTTGCCCTTGAGGCCCATCAGGGGCTCCGCCTTGTCCGCCGAGGCGACCATGACGCGGGCGCCGGAATCCTGAACGATGAAGGCCACCTCCGACGGCGTGAGCATCACGTTGATCGGGTTGACCACAGCCCCCGTTTTCGCGATTGCGAAGTACGCGACCATCCATTCGATGGCGTTGGGCCCATAGAGCGTAACGCGATCGCCAGGCCTGACGCCGGCGCCGACGAGACCGTTGGCGAAGGCGTTGGAGGCCTCGTCGAGCTGGCGGTACGTGAGCTGATCGCTGCCGACCACCAGCGCCGCGCGATCACCGTAACGGCGTGCAGAAAAAGGTAGGATCTCGCCGAGCGTCGAAACCATGGCTGTGTTCCCTCCGAAGGGTTTCTTTTGCGAGCAGCGTCGCCGGTTCTTTCGGCAAATCTAGCGGAGAGAAAGTGCAGCCCACAATATCCTTATCCCATCGAGCCTCATTGACCGATCCAGGCCGGACTGATTTGATGTGCGGCAAGAACAAATCTTTGCGCCGTGCCGAGAGCGAGGGGCAGCTCGGCCGTGCGGACACGCTCAAAACCGTGGAGTGAACCCTATGAAAGAGCATGAGTTGCGCGCCATGATCGGCGACGTGAAAGATGGCAAGCTTTCGCGCCGCAGTTTCATTACGCGCATGGTCGCCGTCGGACTGACGGCGCCCATGGCCAGCCAGATGCTGGATTTCTGTGGCGTGGCGCGTGCCGACACCAAGTTCGACTACAAGCCGACAAAGCGCGGCGGCGGTGGCGCGCTGCGGATCCTGTGGTGGCAGGCCCCGACCTTGCTCAACCCGCACTTCGCGACGGGCACCAAAGATCAGGACGGCTCGCGCATCTTCTATGAACCGCTCGCCGGCTGGGACGCGGACGGCAATCTCGTCCCGGTTCTGGCCGCCGAGGTTCCGAGCCGCGAGAACGGCGGTATTTCTGCCGATGGCAAGTCGGTGACGTGGAAACTCAAGCAGGGCGTGAAGTGGCACGACGGCAAGCCCTTCACCGCCGATGACGTCGTCTTCAACTGGGAATATTCGTCGGACCCTGCGACGGCTGCCGTCAGCATCGCCTCCTATAAGGACGTGAAGGTCACGAAGGTCGACGACTTCACCGTGCGCGTCGACTTCACGATGCCGACGCCCTTCTGGGCGGATGCTTTCGTCGGCACGCGCGGCATGCTCATTCCCAAGCACCTTTTTGCCGAATTCAAGGGTGCGAAGTCGCGCGAGGCGCCCACGAATCTCAAACCGGTCGGCACCGGTCCGTACAAGCTCGTGGACTTCAAGCCGGGCGACATGATCCGGGCCGAAGCGAACGCCGACTATCACGTCGCGAACCAGCCCTACTTCGATACGCTCGAGATGAAGGGCGGCGGCGATGCCGTTTCGGCGGCCCGTGCCGTCCTGCAGACGGGCGAGTACGACTACGCCTGGAACATGCAGGTCGAGGACGCGATCCTCAAGCGTCTCGAGACCGGCGGCAAGGGCGAGGTCCACGTCGTTCCGGGCGGCAACATCGAGTTCATTCAGCTCAACCCGACAGATCCGTGGACCGAGGTCGACGGCGAACGCTCGAGCATGAAAACCAAGCATCCCGCGTTCTCCGACGCGGCCGTGCGCCGGGCGATGATGCTGCTCGTCGACCGCCAGTCCGTCCAGGATCACATCTATGGCCGCACGGGTGTCGCAACGGCGAACTTCCTCAATAATCCGGAGCGCTTCCGCTCGAAGGCCACCAAGTTCGAGTTCAACATCGACAAGGCGAACAAGCTGCTCGATGACGCCGGCTGGAAGCGTGGCTCCGACGGCATCCGCGAGAAGGGCGGCGTCAAACTGAAGTTCGTCTACCAGACGTCGATCAATGCGCCACGGCAGAAGAACCAGGCGATCGTGAAGCAGGCGGCCCAGAAGGCCGGCATCGACATCGAGCTGAAATCGGTCGTCGCGTCGGTCTTCTTCTCATCGGATGTCGCCAATCCGGATACCTATCCGAAGTTCTACGCCGACATGCAGATGTACACGACGACCATGTCGCAGCCCGACCCCGAGCTGTTCATGAACCAGTACTGCTCGTGGGAGGCGGCAACCAAGGACAACAAGTGGCAGGGGCGGAATTCGGGTCGCTTCAGCAACGAGACGTATGACAAGATCTACAAGCAGGCGCAGGGCGAACTCGATCCTGTGAAGAGGGCCGCCCTGTTCATCCAGATGAACGAGATCGTCGTCGGCGAGGAGCACGGCACGATCATTCCGGTGGTCTACAGGCCCCGCGCTCATGCACGATCGAAGACCCTGCGCGCGGACATCAGCGGCTGGGACAACGATACCTGGGCGATCGCCCGCTGGTACCGGGAGGCGTGATCACAGAGCAGCTCGGGAAACGTAAATAGACGCGAGGACCGATGGGATATTACATCCTGCGTCGTCTCTTGATCGCCATCCCGAGCCTGCTCGGCATCAGCGTGGTGCTGTTCACGGTCCTGGCCCTTGCGCCGGGTGATCCCTTCGAAGAGCTCGCGACCAATCCCGCGGTGCCGCCGGAAGTCCGGATGGCACTGCGGGCCAAGTTCGGCCTCGATGATCCGATCGCCGTCCGATATGTCCGTTGGATCACCGCGATGTCCCAGGGCGACTGGGGCTATTCCTTCGTCAGCCGCATCAATGTCGACGAACTGATCCTGCAGCGTCTCGGCGTGACGCTGTTCGTCATCGGCACATCGCAGATCCTCGCCCTCCTCATCGCGATCCCTGTCGGCGTCATTGCCGCCACGCGACCGTATTCGCTCTTCGACCAGATCGCGAACACGCTCGCCTTCGTCGGCTTCTCGCTGCCGACCTTCTTTACCGGCCTCCTTTTCATCCTGACGTTCAGCATCTGGCTCGATTGGCTGCCGTTCGTCTATCAGGCGGACATCCACGCCACCGGATGGCGATGGTACTGGGAGCACGTCCGCCAGGCGATCATGCCAATCGCCGTGCTCGGTCTCTTCCAGGGCGCCTCGCTCGTCCGCTACGTGCGCTCGGCCGTTCTCGATGTCATCCGCCTCGACTACGTGACGACGGCGCGCGCCAAGGGCCTCGGCGAGCGCGTCGTGATCGTCAAGCACGTCGTGCGCAATGCGCTGATCCCGGTCGTCACGCTCGTCGCGCTGCAGATGCCGGCGATCTTCGGCGGCGCCATCGTGACGGAGCAGATCTTCCGCATTCCGGGCATCGGCTCCCTGCTCATCAGCTCCATCCTCGCCAATGACACGCCGGTCATCATGGCCGTGACGTTCGTGTTCGCCTGTCTCGTTGTCCTCTTCAACCTGATCGCCGATATCCTCTATGGCTGGCTCGACCCTCGCATCACCTTCCGCTGAGGCTGGCGCACCTGCACCGACGCGCGCGCCGGTGTTCTCGCCGACACGCGAGGCGTGGCGGCGCTTTCGGCGCCATCGGCTCGCGGTCGCCAGCACCGTCGTCCTCGGTCTGATGGTGCTCGCCATCCTGATCGGGCCGTTCATCTGGACCACGCCGATCAACCACATCGACTTCGGCGCCACGCTTCAGGGGCCGACGTGGAACCACCCCTTTGGCACCGACGACCTCGGGCAGGATCTGCTCGCGCGCATGATCTACGGCGGACGCATCTCGCTCGCCGTCGGCCTTGCCGCCATGTTCGTCGCCATCGTCGTCGGGACGATCGTTGGCGCGGTCGCGGGCATGTCGCGCGGATGGGTCGGCAGCGCCCTCATGTGGCTTACCGACCTCTTCCTGTCGCTGCCGCAGCTGCCGCTGCTGCTTCTCGTCATCTACCTCTTCCGCGATACGCTCAAAGGAACGTTCGGGCCCGAGGGCGGCACCTTCATCCTCATCGTGATCGTGATCGGCGGCTTGCGCTGGATGCCCGTCGCGCGTCTCGTGCGTGCGCAATTCCTTTCGCTGCGCGAGAAGGAATTCGTCGAGGCCGCGCGCGCGCTCGGCGCCTCGCGCGTGCGTCAGGTCGTGCGCCACATTCTGCCCAATGCCCTCGGCCCGGTGATCGTCGCCGGCACGATCGATGTCGCGGCCGCCATCATCGCCGAGTCCACACTCTCCTTCCTCGGCCTCGGCTTCCCGCCCGACATCCCGACGTGGGGCCGGCTGCTGTTCGACGCCAAGGACAACCTCGACTTCGCGCCGCACTGGGCACTCTTTCCGGGCGCCGCGATCTTCCTCACCGTTCTGACGATCAACTTCATCGGCGACGGGCTGCGCGATGCCCTCGACCCACGGCGCGTCCTGTGAGGCCGCACATCGACAGCGTCAGCGAGCCCGCGCATCTGGGAGACCGCATGGACCAGCCCTTGCTCGAGATCCGGGGTCTCGAGACGCATTTCAAGACCGACGACGGCATGGTGCGCGCCGTTGACGGCGTGAGCCTCTCGATCTCCCGCGGCGAGACGGTCTGCGTCGTCGGCGAGTCGGGCTGCGGCAAGACCGTGACCGCGCTCTCGGTGCTCAAGCTGATCGCGATGCCGCCGGGCAAGTTCGTCGGCGGCCAGATCCTCTGGCAGGGACGCGATCTCATTCCGCTCCAGACGCAGGAGATGGACGACATCCGCTCCAAGGAGATCGCGATCATCTTCCAGGAACCGATGACGTCGCTCAATCCCGTCTTCACCGTGGGCGAGCAGATCGCCGAGGTCGTTCGTCGCCACCAGGGGCTCGGCCGCAAGGCCGCGATCGAACGCACGGTCGAAATGCTGAACCTTGTGCGCATTCCCAATCCGCAGCGACGCGTCCACGACTATCCGCACCAGTTCTCGGGCGGCATGCGCCAGCGCGTGATGATCGCCATGGCGCTCTCGTGCAACCCGAAGCTCCTGATCGCCGACGAGCCGACGACGGCGCTCGACGTGACCATCCAGGCGCAGATCCTCGAGCTCCTGCAGGACATGAAATCGCAGTTCGGCATGGCGATCATGCTGATCACGCACGCGATGGGCGTCGTCGCCGAGACCGCGCAGCGCGTCGTCGTCATGTATGCGGGCAAGGTCGTCGAGGAGGCGGGCGTCGAGCAGCTCTTCGCCAAGCCGAGTCACCCCTATACTCAGGGCCTCATCCGCTCCATCCCGCGCATCGATACCGCAGCGACGCAGAAAGTGCGGCTCGAGGCCATTGGCGGCTCCGTGCCGAGCCTGCTCAGGCCGCCGCCTGGCTGCCGCTTCGCCGCCCGCTGCCGCTTCGCCCGCGAGGACTGCACCAAGGCGGTGCCGCCGCTGCGCGAGATCGAGCCTGGGCACAAGGTCGCGTGCGTCCTCTACGACTGATCGGACATATCAAGGAACCGGAAATCGAATGTCCCCTGATGGAACCGCGCCGGTAACGACGAAGCCGCTGCTGACCGTGAACAATCTCGTCAAGCAGTTCCCGATCCGTGGGGGCATTCTTTCGCGCGTGATCGACCGCGTGCACGCGGTCGATGGCGTCAGCTTTCACATCGAGAAGGGCGAGACGCTCGGGCTCGTCGGCGAGTCCGGCTGCGGCAAGTCGACGACGGGCCGATGCATTCTCCGCCTCATCGAGCCGACCTCGGGCGAGGTCTGGTTCGAGGGCAAGGACGTCGCGGCCATGGGAAAAAACGACCTGCGCGCCGTTGCCCGCGACATGCAGATCATCTTCCAGGACCCGTTCGCCTCGCTCAACCCGCGCATGACGGTCGGCGCGATCATCGGCGAGGCGCTGGTCATCCACGGTCTCGCCGCCAACCGGCAGGCGCTCGAGGCGCGCGTCGTCGAGCTTCTCGAGCGTGTCGGCCTGCAGCCGGATCACATGCGCCGTTTCCCGCACGAATTCTCTGGCGGCCAGCGCCAACGCATCGGCATCGCACGCGCCCTCGCGGTCGAGCCGAAGCTCATCGTTTGCGACGAGCCGGTCTCCGCGCTCGACGTCTCCATCCGAGCGCAAATCCTCAATCTCCTGGAGGAGATGAAGTCGCGCTATGGGCTGACACTGCTGTTCATCGCCCATGACCTCGCCGTCGTAAAGGCGGTCAGCGACCGTGTCGCGGTGATGTATCTTGGCCGCCTCTGCGAAGTGGGCCCATCCGAGCAGCTGTTTGCAAAGCCGGCGCATCCCTATACCGCGCTGCTGATCGAGGCCATTCCGGTGCCCGATCCCGACATGCGCCCGGCCGAAAGCGTGGCGGTAGGCGAGCCGCCATCGCCGATCGCGCCGCCCTCGGGC
>JAEWIJ010000244.1 GCA_023387235.1 Pseudomonadota bacterium | reverse complement strand
CGACCGTCTGCGGCTCGCTGCGCGAAGCCATGATGAGCCTCGACAGCGATCGCGGCTTCCTCAAGATGGGCGGCGTATTCACCGACGACACGATCGACGCCTACATCGAGCTCAAGATGGCCGAGGTGGAGCGCATGGAGATGACGCCGCACCCGGTCGAGTTCGACATGTACTACTCGGTCTAAGCAGACGCTCGGGGGGACAGCCCGGTGACGGGCTCCGAGGGGGGCCGGACCCATAAGGTCCGGCCCATTTCTTTTCCCGACGCTCTTCGCCGAGGGCGCCCGCCGTGTGCCCGGTTTGCGTCCGCCGCGGTGGTCCAGGGCGGGCCTCCAGCGCCGTCGCGTGGGCATCTCATCTGCATGTTTTTCCGGGGCCTCGGATGAGGCCTGGCTCGCCACCGAGCCGCCCGTTCGCCGCTCAGGTCCACACTTATCTGGCCGCGGTGTCGCGTTCGGGCGTTGAACGTTTGCCCCGTGGCGAGTGACCTGTTACAAGGCCGGCGGCCCGTTGGAAACTTCCCATGGACGGCCTCTGCGCTCCCTTCGTCTATCGGTTAGGACGTCAGATTTTCAATCTGAAAAGACGGGTTCGACTCCCGTAGGGAGCGCCATGATTTATAAAGATAATTTTCCCTTTCTGGCGCCAAGTCGACTCTTCCGCCCCCGCTTCAAGTCGACTCTTGTCTTCGTTTCGTTCGCTTCAACCCACTCTCGACGCTTCGCCGCCGCCGCACTTCGCTGGCGATCAGTGCGCTTTACGTAGAGCCGAGCGGCCTGCGGCGACTTATGCCCGGACAACGCCATTACGCCTTGCTCGGCGAGCTCGGCATCGCCGAGTTCCGTCATGCCACCGTGCCTGCAAGCGTCGAGCGTCACATGGGTGCCGAGCTTCGCGTGCTCGCGTGCCTCGCGGACTTTTGCCTGAGCATAGACCATCGCATACGGCCTTGACGGCCCACGTGAACCCTTCGTGACGACGATCGGGATGCCGAGGTGAGGAAGCTCCGCCAAGTACGCTTCTAACTCTGGATAGAGTTTGCGTCCCTCGATCTCGAGAGGTTGAAGGACGATTTGCCCCGTCTTGTGATGCAGAATCCGAACGTGCTTGGGATGTTTGGGCGGGCGATAATCCGGCCATGTGATCTTGCCTGCCAATACATTCTCCGGCCGCTGCAGCCACTCGAAACAGATCAGCGCAGCAGCTCCCAGGTGAGGTTCGCCAATGTCCTGTAACGCCTGAGCGAGGGCGTAGGCTTCGGCGCGCGTTGATGCCGATTTCGTCTGGCTGCCAGTGATCTTCAGAACTCCTTCGAAGGGGTTCTCCATAGGAACGACGTTTGGATATAGCCGACGGACAATCTTCCAGGCTCGGCGAGCAATATCGATCGACAAGTTGGCCTGGCGCACGCGCTTTCCGCGCGGCCCAGTCTGCAGCGCCGCATACATCTTGTCCGCGGCGCGCGCCGATATCGATGGAACGGGAAGCTCACCAATCGTTCCGCCAGTCTTCGTCGGAAGATTCTCAATGCGGGCCAAGGCCCGCAAGTATTCCGGCCGGCTTCTCTCGCTGACGCGTTCGAACGCGGCTGACTTGCGATAGCGCTCGAATAGCCACACAACGGTGCCGAAGCGCGGGCTCAGATCTAGATCTCGGACGGCGCTTCGCCCGGTCCGCCACGAGTCGTAGTGTGCATTTAGAAGGTTCGCGCGTTCGACTGCCGCCGCGTAGTCCGTGCCCAATACCTCACTAAAAATAGAGAAGCCTGCGGCACGGTCCTTAGCTCGGACCCGCCAGTAGTATGCAACACTGCCATCGTTGAGGCGTCGCTCGACCATGTATCGGGGCCAACCAAGTGGCCGTCTCACAGGACGTCTGCTGCGTCCTGGAGCTTGCCCGACGCCAGCCGGTCGATTGCCAGATCCAGATCTTCCTTCAACCATCGCTCCCCCTTCCCTGGAAGCTTGACGGGCCGAGGCCATAGATTACCAACGGCGCGACGGAACGAATAGGGCGAACGCTCGCCGCAGTACGCTGCGGCGGTGCGTGCAGTCATGAGGCGTGGCCATCGGTCCTTGGACTCTATGATGCCTCGGGTCATGATGGACCTATGCAGCTTATCGGTCCATCGCGTCGGCTTCAGGAAAAACAAGAATGCCTGTTTCGTGACGGCGCATTGCCCGACGGCGAAATTGCGATGTGCCGAAGAGCGTCCATGCTCTGGACGCGCCATGTTTGTCGCTGACCATCCAGTTGGAGAGGCTTCTGCTTGAGGGCACCAGTAGTAGATGGCTCATGCAGGACGACAGCAAGAGATGCTGCAATCGATATTGCTCCTGCAGATGCGCTCCATGCCGCTAATCGCCAAGCACTTGCCTGGCGAAGCGCGCGATCGTGGTGTGCGCTCCACGTTTGCCGAGCACGAAAATACGGAACGGCTCTAGCGGCAGTGATACCGAGCACCGCGGCTACGCCGTGAATTGGATGTGCGCGTAGCCGAACAACCAAAGCACGTTGCTCGGGTCGGAGAAACCACGCAAGCGCGGTTGCTTGTAGCGCGAGGTTGATACCGAGTGCAGTCTGATAGGCGGCGGGCGGATGGCGCCCCAACTCGGCTGGCCAGAGATCCACCGCGATGCCGATGCCCACCTGCACGGCGAAGGCACCGCCGATATGGAGGAGATTGAGCGCGCCATTGGCGCGACCGGATGCCGACTTGGGGAACAGCTCAGATAGGATGGCAAAACTCAAAACTGTGCCGGCTCCCATGCCGGCGATCGCGATCCACGGAAGCCAAGTCGGGATCGGCCAGCGCAGAACTAATGCGAGCTGCGCAAGCAAGGCAAGCCCAGCGGCAAATGCGAGGGTCGCCGAAAGCGGGACGCCGCGTCTGCGAAGCCGATCGCCGAAAGTGCCGAGGATCAGCGCGAATGCACTCAGCGCAATCGCCATCACCAGCAGATGCATGACGACGTCTTGGCGCGGCAGCTCCTCGACATCGGTAAGCCACGGTCCGGCCCATAGGCCCTGCAATGCCCAAGCCGAGCCGATGGTCGTCGCCGAGAGGGGCGCGAGACGCCAGAAACGCGCGTCCCGATAGATCGCTCGGATGCTCATACCGGAAGCGGTAGACTCACCTCGTTCGAGCGCGGGACGTTCCGGCACGAACCACAGGATCAGCAGTGCCGCTATGGCCGATAGAAACGCCAGAAGCATGAACAATCCGCGCCATCCGATCGACGCGATCATTATCTCGGCAGGCGCGGTTGCCGTGACGGCACCGAGGGTGCCGAAGGCAATAAGCCAACCGTTGGCCAGAGCGATCCGCTCCGCAGGGAACCAGATCACGAGTGCTTTCAGGCCGGCCATCAGTGCGCCAGCCACGCCGAGACCTATGAGGGCTCTCCCGAGGATCAGGTCGAGGAGATCCTGCGCGCAGGCAAAGACGGCAGCTCCGATCGCTGCGATCAAGAGGAGAGCGGCTTGCACGCGGCGTGGCCCAAAGCGATCGAGCCATGCGCCGAGCGGAAGTTGAGCCGCGCCAAAGGTCAGGAACAGGATGGCCGTGATTAAGCCGAGATCAGCGGCAGAGAGCCCAAACTCGCTGACGAGCGGGCCGGAGATCAGCGCATTGATGGTGCGGAAGACGTAGCTGAGAAAATAGCCTGCGGCGAACGGCAGCAGGACAGTCGCGACGAGACGCCAAGTTCGATCGTCATTGATTGGCTTTGCTTCTGACTCGAAAGGCTTTTTCAGAATCCGCGGCAATTCGCCGTCTGGATCAGCGACGAGGCCATAGGAGGGCGAAAGGTACGAAGTGTGCGCCGATGAGATCACCATAGTCATGCGGAGCTACACCTCTCGTCCCGGCCATGGCGTGCAGAATGCCTCGAGCGCACGTGATGTTTCCGGAGGCAGAGGCGCCGCGCGGCGCGTCGTGCGGTTCATGAGCACGACGGTAGATCTGGCACTGGCGGCGCAGCGCTCATCGACGAACAACGCCTGGGTTATCACCAGCGAGGTGCGGCCAACATGCTCGCATCGCGAACCAATGACGACGCTGCCCGGCCATCGCATTTCGCCGAGAAAGTCGATCTCGAGTCGCGCGATGACGAATTGGCCATCGATCGGCAGCGGGATACGACGTGGATCGTGCAGTAGCTCCATGCGCGCGTTCTGGCAGCAGACGGCAAACACGGCATTGGAGATGTGACCGTTGCAGTCGGTGTCGGCGAAGCGCAGCTTCTCCATCGTGTGGAGCGGGTAGTCCTCGAGGCGAGGGCGCACGCGGATAGCCTTTTCTTGGGGCATGGTTCGATGAAGGCCGCTCGTTGATCCGTGGGAGACGACATCGGTTCACGCCCCCTCCGTCTTGTCGCGGCGCCAAATCAGGCGGGCCGTGCCGTCCTCCGCAGCTTCGGTCAGGATGGCCCATATGGGCTGCGGCCAGCCTGGATCGTCGAGGCGCACGCGCAGATAGCTCTGGTCCGTGCCTTGTTTGATCCGACGCCACACTGCGCCGATCTCGGTAGCGCCGAGCATCACAAGAAAGTCTGGTGCGCTCTCCGTTTCCTTGCGGTCGTTGGCGACAATCTTCACGCGTGCGTTCATGGTGATCGTGCGGATGGTGCCGGCGTAGCCGTCGTTGACGGCTGACAAAACTCCGATGACGGCCATGCTCTGCTCTCCTTGGTCAGTTGGCAGTGAGGGTGGATGCGCCGCGGTGGGGGCGCAGAATGATGTCCTTGTGGACGATGACGCGCAGCGGCCAACCGGGCCGCACGGTGATGGTCGGCTGAACGTTGAGGTGGCGTTCGATCAACCGCTGGCCAGCGCGGTTGGTCGTCGACTGCGTCGAGAGCTGCAGCGCTCGGATGAGGTCGTTGTCGCCGGAATTTCCGAACACGAGCTCGCTGCCGACGCCGATCACGGTCGCGAGCGCGACCCCCTTCAGCAATTGCCAGGTATGCAGATCGATCTGATCGGCGAGGCCGGCATAGCCGCCTGCGTCGGTCGCCGGCAGATTGTCGATGACGACGGAGGATCCGTCCGGCAGGATGATGCGCTGCCAGACAACGAGCGCGCGCTGCTGGCCGAACGCGACGACATTGTCGTACTTGCCGATCAACCTTGAGCCCTGCGGCAGCAAGAGGAATCGGCCTGTGACGGTATCGAAAATGTTCTCCGTCACCTGGGCAATGACGAAGCCCGGCAGATCCGAGTTGAGACCGGTAACGAGGCTGGCGGCGATGACCGTCCCGGCCATCAGCTGATAGGGCGAGGCCGGCGTTTGCAAGCCGTGCGGATTGTAGATCTCCTTCTCGGGACGTGATCGAAGGAAGGTCAGCCTACGCAGGCTTTCCGTCGCGTCCGTACCGGAGGGTTCCAGGCCACCTGCGGTGAGCGCGCGGGCCTGGTCCGCTGTGCGCAACTCGGTCGATGCCACAGAGTCGCCGGCGCTCGTCACCGACCGCGACTGGGAGCCCGATTCGGCACGGCCTGTGCTCTCCTGCGGCGGTGCCTTCAATTGCAGGCGGAAGAAGACCTGAGATTCGCGTGCCTGCCCCGCCATGCGCGCGAGCCGCGCGCGTTCCATTTGCTCGACCTGATCAATCGGATCTGCATCGGCCTCGGTCAGTTGCGGGAAGCCCGATGGCGGACGTACCGGCTCGGGCGGCCGCTCCGTGCGCACGCCATCATAGGTCGCCGGCAGCCGTGCCAGGCTCTCGGAGATCGGCTTGTTCTCGACGTTGATGAGCTCACGCGGTGCGCCGACGTGGAGCTTTGGCGGTTGCAGCGCGACCAGCACCAGAAAAGAAACCAGCAGGAGCACGATGGCCGCGCCGCCGAACACGACCTTGCGGTTGATACGGGTCACCGGTTGCGGCCGTGCGCGCAGCTCCAGCGTCTCCGGCGCGACCTTCTCCGTTCCGGCCTTCTTGTTGGGTTCGGTCTCGCTCATGAGCGTGTCTCCCGCCAGACGGCATCCGTGCGGACAATGCGCACAACGCGCTGCGGCGCCGTGCCGAGGCGGAGCTCAGCGGCGGCGAACAGACGGTCGACGATGTAGGTCGTGCCGCGCACGCGGTAGTTGACGAGCGCCGACTTGCCATCCGGGCCGATGACGAAAAGCGGCGGCGCTTCGCCCTGTGCGAGACCTGACGGGAACTGGATGTAGACCTTGGCACCATCATCGAAGACCTGGCGCGGCTTCCAGGGCGCGTCGCCTTCAATGCGATAGCGGAAGTGCAGCTGCTCGATGTTGATGCTACCGTCAGCGATGGACGCCAGCGATGCAGCGGCTTCATCGCGCTGCCTGCGCAAGGAGACGAGTTCAGCGGCGGGATACGTCCACGACACCGACGCCATGTAGGTCTTGTCGCTCGAGCGCATCTCGAGGTGATACGTGCGCCGGTCGGTCGTGATGACCAGATTGGTCTCGAGGTCGGCGCCCACCGGCTTCACCAGGATGTGGACCTGGGCCTCCTTGCCCTCGCCGCTCGTCGTATCGCCGACCACCCACCGAACCGTGTCGCCGGCAGACACGGAGACGAGCTTCTCGCCGGCCTCGAGCGCGATGTCCGTCACCTGATTGACGGCGGCATAGAGCTGGTAGAGCGCGCCCTTGATGTAGGGATAGACTTGGATAGCGTTGATATAGCCGTCCTGGATCGGCTCGAGGCGCGCGGCGGCGTTGGCCCCCGCCACACGCTCCGACGGCGAACGGGTGTCCTTACCCTTCTCGGCTCCCTTGCTGACGGGTTTGAGTTGACCGGGAAGAGGAAGCGGCGTTGGCACCTCGACATAGCGGACAGGCGGTTTCGGTTCCGGCTCGGGGCGTGCGGCCAGGGCCGGACTGTCGAGGATCGGAATCTCCGGTACTTTTATGCTGCTGGTACAGGCGCCGAGGCCGCCCGACGTCATCAGCACGATCGCAAAGCTGCGCAGCTTGCTCATTTGGCCTCTCCGGTGGTGACGTCCTGCGACCAGTTGAAGGCGTGCACGTATATACCGAGCGGGTTCTTGCGCACCGCGTCGACGGTTCGGGGCGGGGTGATGACGATGGAGAAGAGCCCCGTAAGGCGCTTGGTATCCCTCACCGCGCCGCCCTCGAACGTGCGTTCGAGCCAGCGCACCTGGAACGACGTGACCGAGGCGCGCACGACGCTCGTCACCTCGACGGCGACGGTCTGTCGGCCGACGCGCGAGAAGGGATCGATCTCGCGGGCGTATTCGTTGAGCGTGATCGCCGCCTTGTCGGTGACGAAATCGTAGGCCTTGAGCCAGTTCTGGCGGACAACGACGGGATCGATCGACAGCGCGCGCACATGGTCGACGAAGCGGGAGAGGTGAAAGGCGACATGTGCGTCGCTCGGCGTGTAGGTCTCTGCCGCCGGGCCGACCGCGCGGGTGCCGCCGCGGGCATCGACCTCGACGATGTAAGGCACGACCGCGCCGGTTCGCCCGATCCAGAGCAGGATGGCGGCGAGCAGAAGGGAAAGCCCGAGGCTGCCGACGGCGACGAGGCGCCAATTGTGCGCCTGCACGCGCGCGCTGCCAATGCGCTCGTCCCAGGCCTGCGCGGCCTTCTGGTACGGTGTTACAGGTTCCGGCGTCTCGCCATAGCGCAAGGTCGATCGCTTGAAGGCCATGATCTCTGTCCCCTACGTTTTGTTCTTGAGATCGGGGCCGCTGCTCATGCCGGCTCGGTCGCCCTCGCGGAGTGAATGCGCCGCCATCATTCCGGCCTGGGTCATGCGCTGGCGGCGGGCGAGGCTCTGTGCCCAGGCCGGCGGTCCGGATGCCGGCGCGCTAGCGCCCGAAGCATCGGGACCATTGCCGCCGCTCTCTCCTGACGGCGCCGCATCGCGGTATCCCTGCGCGGCACCTTGACGATAGGCATCGCGCGCAGGGGCGGCCGCCGATGACGCTATGCGTGATGCCGGGCCAGAGACGGTCGCGCGTGCGACACCGCCCATGCCACCGGCCTCATAGGCCGCACCAACACGGCCAGATAGCGAGGCCGCCGACTTGATCGCCCCACCGGTGATGCGGCTGGTCATACGCGCCGCACCTGCCGTCGCAATGCCGCCAGCAACGGCGGTGCCGCCTAGAGCAGCTGTGGTCGCAACCGCGGCGCCGGCGCCGAGTTGAGGGGCGCCGCTGATCAGGCCGGCGGCAATACCGGGCACGAAGATCGCAAGGCCGAACACAGCGATCGCGCCGAGAATGCACGACGCCGCCTGCGTCAGCGTCACTTCGCCGGTCGGCCGCATGACCGTGCCGAAGATTGACGAACCTATGCCGACCACGATCGCCAGCACCATGAGCTTGATGCCCGACGAAATCACGTTGCCGAGCACGCGCTCGGCGAGGAATGCCGTGTGCCCGAACAACGCAAACGGCACCAGCACGAATCCTGCCAACACCGTCAGCTTGAACTCGATGATGGTGATGAAAAGCTGCACCGACAGCACGAAGAACGCGAGCAGCACGATCACCCAGGCCAGCATCAGCACGGCGATCGTGACGAAATTGGAGAAGAACGTCGTGATGCCGATCAGCTCGCCCGCCTTCTCGATCAGCGGTTTCGAGGCGGTGAAGCCGGTCGAGGCCACGAACCCCGGCCGCATCAGATCGCCCGACGTCAGCGACGTTCCCGTCGCCTTCAGTCCCAACCCAGCGAACGACTGGAAGATGATGTCGGCGAGGCTCCGGAAATTCGACAACAGAAGCGCGAAGAAGCCGACGTACAGCACCTTGCGGATGAGCTGCGCGACGACATTTTCCTCGCCCATCAGCGCCCAGAACAAGCCGGCGAGCGTGATGTCGATCGCAATCAGAATGCTCGTCAGGAACGCCACGTCGCCGGCAAGCAGCCCGAATCCGCTGTCGATGTACCGGCTGAACGTCGCCGTTAACTGGTCAATGATCGCCAAGTCGTCCATGCGCTCTCAAGCTCCGGGCAAGGCTCCGCCGTCGGCAGAAATTGTGTTCGCCGTTACTGGTGGTCAGGGGTGGCAGATCAGGTTGCGGCTATCGTCGTCGGCGACCGCGGTGGCGTCGCTGCGCGAGCTGGCTGCCGCCCGCACCCACTTGAGGGACGTGTCCCTCAAACTCCCTCCCTTTCTGATATTGCAAATGACGGGTGGTCCGGCGGGTGCCCCGCCGGTTAGGGTGCGGGACTGGTC
>JAEWIJ010000185.1 GCA_023387235.1 Pseudomonadota bacterium | reverse complement strand
CTGCTGACGCGCGCCCACCTGCAGCATCTGATCAGCCCCAACCGCATCGTGACGCTGCTGTACAACGGCCGTCGCTTGCCCGAGGACGTACCTTTCTCGGTGGTCGCCTTTCTCGCGCTCTACATGGCGACGATCGGCGTCTTCACAGTCGTGCTGGCAGCCATGGGGCTCGATCTGCTGACCGCACTATCGAGCGCCGCCACCGCGGTTTCGAATGTCGGACCTGGGCTCGGCGACATCGTCGGGCCAGCCGGCACGTTTGCGACATTGCCCATGGGCGCGAAATGGGTGCTGTCGTTCGCGATGCTGCTCGGCCGCCTCGAGCTGTTCACCGTGCTCGTGCTCTTCCGGCCGGAGTTCTGGCGGAGCTGAGCGTGCGCTCGCACTCCGCCAGCATCTCGTGGAATCCCTCAGCCCGGTACCGGCTCCGGTCCCCGCGCGCGTTGCATGACGTGCGCCGTGAGGAACAGCGCGACCGCGATCACCACATTGAAGCCGATGTGAACGCCGAGCGACGGCAACAGCGGAATGTAGCCGGAGAGGTCGATGCCGATCAGCGGCTTCACGACGGCAGCAACGACCGTCGGAAGTACCAGCAGCATGCCGGACGCAGTGAACAGAGCCGTTTCCACTGCGTTGGTGCGGAAGCGATAGTGGCGCTGCGCCGCGAACGCGAGCACCGCGATGCCTGCCCCGACCTGAAGCGCTATCTCGGCGATGTCGAACCACGTCGCATCGGCCGGAAGCTTCAACAGCAGACCGATGCCGAGTGGATCGAGCACGAACACGAACGGCACCAGGAAGGCCGGCATCGTGTACTTCCACGATTGCAGCGTCGTCTTGTATGGATCGCCACCGGTGATGGCGGCAGCCGCGAACGGCGACAGCGCGGTCGGCGGCGACACTTCCGAGAGCACCGCGTAGTAGAAGATGAACATATGCGCGGCGAAATCCGGCACGCCGAGCTTGATCAGCGCCGGCGCCGCGATCACCGCGCAAAGGATGTACGACGCCGTCACCGGCACCGCGAGACCGACGATCCACACGATCAGCGAGGTATAGATCGCGGTCAGGATCAGGCTGCCGCCGGCATACGTGATGATGATGTCGGCGAACTTCTGCGCGAGGCCCGTCAGCGTGACGCTGCCGACAATGATGCCGGCGGCGGCGCACGTCGGCGCGACGTTGAGGACGCCCGTCGTACCGTCAGCCAGCGCCTTGATGAGCTTCTTCGGCCACAATGCCGAATCCCAGCGGAAGAAGCTGGTCACGATCGCGGTGATGGTCGCCCAGAAGACCGAGAGCACCGGCGAGAAACCCATCAGCATGAACACGACGATCGAGATCAGCGAGAAGAAGTGGAACCAATAGTTCCGCGTGAGCGTCCACAGCGCCCCCTTCTCGATCATGAGGTCGCTGCCGCCGGCGCCGTACTTCTTCGCGTCCAGCTCCACCATCACGTAGATGCCGAAGTAGTAGAGCAGCGTCGGAATGAGCGCCATCCAGATGACCTCGATGTACGAGATCTTGAGGTATTCGGCGATGAGGAAGGCGGCGGCGCCGAGCACCGGCGGTGAAATGATCGCGCCGAGACCGCCCGCTGCGAGCAGGCCGCCGGCCGCGTTCTTCTCGTAGCCCGCCTTGGCGAGCATCGGATGCGCGACCGTGCCGATGGTCACCGTGGTCGCGACGCCCGAGCCCGACGGACCTCCCATCAGGAACGACGACAGCACCACCGCGCGGCCGGCCGAGTTGCGCCGTCCGCCCATGGCCGCGAACGAGAAGTCGATGAAGAACTTCCCGGCGCCTGAAGCCTGCAGAATGGCGCCGAAGATCGTGAACAGGATGATCAGCGTCGAGGACACGTCGACGGCCGAGCCGAAGATGCCTTCGAGCGTCATATAGAGGTGCGCGACGAGGCGATCGACCTCGTAGCCGCGATGCGTCCACGGCGCCGGCAGATACTGGCCGTACAGCGCGTAGAGCACGAATGCGATCGAGACCAGCGGCATGATGATGCCGGTCGTCCGCCGCCCCGACTCGAGCACGAGGGCAATGAACACGACGCCGACCCAGACCTGCACGGGGGTCGGCATGGTCGCGTAGTCGCCGAAGTCGGCACCTTGATAGATGATGTAGCCCACCGTGCCCGCGCCGGCCGCGGCAAAGATCCAGTCCCACCAGTGGATCTGGTCGCGATAGCGGGCAGCGATGGGGAAGAGAAGAAACACCAGCACCAGCACGATGCCGACGTGCATCGGACGCAGGATGTGCGTCGGGACGATTTCGTAGGCGGCGTAGAGATGGAACAGGGTCGAGGCGACGGCGATGCCCGTGATCATGTACGCGAACCAACCGCCGACGCGGTTGAATGCGCCTTCCTCCTCCTCGATGAGCTTCTCGACGGCCTTGCGCGTGTCGTCGTCCATGCCAGCCGTGCCCGACGCCGCAATCGACGGAGCGCTCCCCTGTTCCTGGCTCATCAATCGCTCCTATCGTGCAGGCTGCGGACGCGGCGAGCGCATCCGGAAAACAGACAAACCGCCGGAGCATGAACGGCCCCGGCGGCTGGTGGTGTCGTGGACAGATCGCTCAGTCGATCTTGATGCCCTTCTCGGCGAAGTACTTGAGAGCGCCTTTGTGGAAGGGCACGCCTGCGTTCGCCTTGGTCTGGTTCTCGGCCTTCAGGTTCAGCGCTTCCTTGTGAGTGAGCGCGAGTTCCTCACGCTTTTCGAAGAGAAGCTTGGTGAGCTGGTAGGCGAGATCCTCGGACATGCTGGCGTTGACCATCATGATGTTCCAGACGGCGACGTTGTTGGCATCGCCCTCCATGCCGGAATAGGTCGCCTTCGGAATCTTCGTCGCCGAGTAGATCGCGCCGTACTTCTCGACCATCTTCGGCGTGAGCTGGGCAATCTCGAGGAACCGGATCTTGGTGCCCGGCGTCGCGCTGAGATCGGTCACGGCCGCCGTCGGCAGGCCGCCGACCCAGAAGAACGCATCGATCTTCTTGTCCTTGATCGCGTTGACGCTCTCGGCGACGCCGAGGCGCTCGCGCCTCATGTCCTTGTCCTTGTCGAGACCGGCAGCCTCGATGACGCGGAAGGCGAACACTTCCGTGGCGCTGCCCGGCGAGCCCGTGGAAACGCGCTTGCCCTTAAGGTCCTCGATCTTGGTGATGCCCGTGCCGTCGATAGTCACGACGTGCATATGGTTCGGGTACATCACGGCCAGCGCCTCGATCGGCAGCTTGCCGCTCGTGAACTTGTCCTGGCCCTTGATGGCATCCCACGAAGCATCGACCTGCGCGAGACCCATGTCCGCGCGGCCCGTGCCGACGAGCTGCAGGTTGGCGACCGAGCCGCCGGTCACTTCCGCGGCTGCCGTCGTGTTCGGGATGTTCTTGCCGATGATGCTGGCGAAGCCGCCGCCGAGCGGATAGTAGACGCCGCCCGTGCCACCGGTGGTGATCGAGAGCTGCTTGGTCTGGGCAACAGCCGCCACCACGGTGAAGGCCACGGCGGCACCCGCCGTGAGCGCAAGTAGTCGCTTCATATACTCGTTCCTCCCAAGGGAATCGGTGAAAGGCGCGTTCGGTCCGTCGGCGCGACGACCCTCCTCGTTCGTGCCGTTCTGAACAAAAGGCCAGCGCGCTGTCTAGCGGATAAGCAGGCCTGCGACCAAGAGAAAATTGCCGCGCTGGCTTATTTTCGGCGGTCCTTCACGCACGCCGCGGACGCTCAAAAATCAGGCATCCGCTCAGCGTCCGGATCAAAATGTCGCGCACCTATCAACGCAGATGGCCGCCCTTGCTGGAAGGGCGGCCCAAATAGATCCGAATGCGCCCCGCAGGACGGCCGATTACTTCCACTCGATCTTGACGATCTCGTAGGCCTTGGAGCCCTTGGGCGTCGTGACCTCGGCGGTCTCGCCCTTGCCCTTGCCGATGAGGGCGCGCGCGATCGGCGAGCTGATCGAGATCTTACCCTCGCGCACGTCGGCCTCCAGTTCGCCGACGATCTTGTATTTGACCTTCTCGTCGGTGTCCTCGTCGATGAGGCTGACGGTGGCGCCGAACTTGATCTTGTCGCCCGACATCTTGGTCGTGTCGATGACCTCGGCGCGCGAAAGCTTGTCCTCGAGGTCGGCGACCTTGGATTCGTTCAGTCCCTGGGCCTCCTTGGCCGCGTGGTACTCCGCGTTCTCGCTCAGATCCCCGTGCGCGCGCGCCTCGGCGATGGCCTGGATGATCCGGGGACGTTCCACGGCTTTGAGGCGATGAAGCTCCGTCTCGAGCTTGGTGAAGCCCTCGGTCGTCATCGGAACCTTTTCCATCGCCATATCCAAGTCTCCCAACCGGCCCCGGCCGATGTGCCGGTACCGCCGAATCAGTCGCAACAGTCCACGGGAAAACGCCAGCTTCCCCCGACCTTGGCCCCTTTGGCAAGGGCCTCAGGCGGTGCGGCTAATATAGGCCTGAAGTGGCGCCACTTTAAGATGACCGCGGCGGAGCGCCTTTATGGCTCCGGTCACCGCGATCGCTCCAGCCAGAGTCGTACAGTAGGGAATGCGGTTGAGCAAGGCCGTGCGCCGGATGTCCTTGGAGTCCGCAAGGGCCTTGGCCCCTTCGGTTGTATTAAAAACAAGGTCGACATCGCCGTTCTTCATCGCGTCGACGATGTGCGGGCGTCCTTCCAGAACCTTGTTCACGAGTTCGCACGGAATGCCGTGCTGCTCGAGGTGGCGCTTCGTGCCCCGCGTCGCGAGAATGCGGAAACCCATCTCGACGAGTTCCCGCGTGGCGCCGAGAATACCGTCCTTGTCGGCCTCGCGCAGCGAGATGAATACCGTCCCCTTGTCTGGCAGCGACTGGCCGGCGCCGAGCTGGCTCTTCGCGAAGGCGAGCCCGAAATCCGTATCGATGCCCATGACCTCGCCCGTCGAGCGCATCTCGGGCCCGAGGATCGGATCGACGCCGGGGAAGCGCGCGAACGGGAACACCGCCTCCTTGACCGCAATGTGATCGAGCTTCTTCGTCTTGAGGCCGAAGTCCTTGAGCGGCTCGCCGCCCATGATGCGCGCGGCGATGCTGGCAACGGGAATGCCGATGGCCTTCGCCACGAACGGCACCGTGCGGCTCGCGCGCGGGTTCACCTCGATCACGTAGATCTGCTTGTCCTTGATCGCATACTGCACGTTCATCAGGCCGACCACATTGAGCGCCAACGCCAGATCGCGCGTCTGCTTCTCGAGCCGGACGACGATCGAGCCGTCGAGCGAGTGGACCGGGAGCGAGCAGGCGGAATCGCCGGAATGAACGCCCGCCTCCTCGATATGTTCCATGATGCCGGCGACAAACGTGTCCTTGCCATCGGAGAGGCAGTCCACATCCACCTCGATCGCGCCCGAGAGATAGCGGTCGATGAGCAGCGGACGGCTCTCGGAGACGACGAGCTCCGACGGCCGATCGAGCGTCGCGGAGAGGCGCTGGATGTAGCGGTCCACCTCACCGCCGTCGGCGACGATCTCCATCGCGCGGCCGCCGAGCACGTAGGACGGACGGATCACGATCGGATAGCCGATGCCGTCTGCGACGGCACGGGCTTCCGCTGGCGAGCGCGCGATGCCGCTCTCCGGCTGCTTGAGTCCGAGCTTGTCGATGAGCGCCTTGAAGCGGTCGCGGTCCTCGGCGAGGTCGATGGCGTCCGGCGAAGTGCCGAGGATCGGCACCCCGGCATCCTCCAGAGCCTGCGCGAGCTTCAGCGGCGTCTGACCGCCGAACTGCACGATCACGCCGGCGAGCGTGCCGTTCGACTGCTCGACGCGGATGATCTCCAGCACGTCCTCGGCCGTCAGCGGCTCGAAATAGAGGCGGTCTGACGTGTCGTAGTCGGTCGAGACGGTCTCCGGGTTGCAGTTGACCATGATGGTCTCGTACCCGGCGTCGGTCAGCGCAAAGCAGGCGTGGCAGCAGCAGTAGTCGAACTCGATGCCCTGGCCGATGCGGTTCGGCCCGCCGCCGAGAATGACGATTTTCTTCGTCGCCGTCGGCTGCGCTTCGCACACGGGCTGGTCGAACAGGCCGCGCTCGTAGGTCGAGTACATGTAGGGCGTCGGCGAGGCGAACTCGGCGGCGCAGGTGTCGATGCGCTTGAAGACCGGCGCGAGGCCGAGCTTCTTCCTGAGCGCGCGGACGTCCGCTTCCTTCCTGCCGGCAAGCTTGGCGAGGCGGGCATCGGAAAAGCCCATGGCTTTCAGGTCGCGCAGCGATTCCGCGTTTTCCGGCAGCCCGTGCGCGATGACACGCGCCTCTTCGTCTATGATCTCCTGCATGCGCGACAGGAACCACGGATCAATGCGGCAGGAGGCGTGGATCTGCTCGTGATCGACGCCCATGCGCATGGCCTGCGCGACCTTGAGCAGGCGATCGGGCGTCGGATGGGCAAGCGCGGCGCGCACGACATTCTTGTCGTCGCCGCCGCCGAGGCCTTCGAAGGTGACATCATCGAGGCCGGTGAGGCCCGTCTCCAGACCGCGCAGCGCCTTCTGCAGGCTTTCCGCGAACGTGCGGCCAATGGCCATGACCTCGCCGACCGACTTCATGGATGTCGTCAGCGTGGGATCGGCACCGGGGAACTTCTCGAAGGCAAAGCGCGGGATCTTCGTGACGACGTAGTCGATGGTCGGCTCGAAGGAGGCGGGCGTGGCACCGCCGGTAATGTCGTTCTCGAGCTCGTCGAGCGTGTAGCCGACGGCGAGCCGCGCTGCGACCTTGGCGATCGGGAACCCCGTGGCCTTGGACGCCAGAGCCGAGGAGCGCGACACGCGCGGGTTCATCTCGATGACGACGAGGCGTCCGTCCGCGGGGTTCACCGCGAACTGCACGTTGGAGCCGCCCGTCTCCACCCCGATCTCGCGCAGCACCGCGATCGAGGCATTGCGCATGATCTGGTATTCTTTGTCGGTGAGCGTCAGCGCCGGCGCGACGGTGATCGAATCGCCCGTGTGCACGCCCATGGGATCGACGTTCTCGATCGAGCACACGATGATGCAGTTGTCCGCCTTGTCGCGGACGACCTCCATCTCGAACTCCTTCCAGCCGAGCACGCTCTCCTCGACCAGGATCTGCGTTGTCGGCGAGGCATCGAGGCCGCGTTCGGCGATCTCCAGGAATTCCTCGCGGTTGTAGGCAATACCGCCGCCCGTGCCGCCGAGCGTGAACGACGGGCGGATGATGGCGGGCAGGCCGACCTTGTCGAGCGCATCCAGCGCCTCGCCGCGCGTGTGCGCCATCATCGAGCGCGGCGTTTCGAGGCCGATGCGCGCCATGGCCTCGCGGAAGAGCTGGCGATCCTCCGCCATGTCGATGGCTTCCGCCCGCGCGCCGATCATCTCGACGCCGAACTTTTCGAGCACGCCCTGCTTGGCGAGCGCCAGCGCCGTATTGAGCGCCGTCTGCCCGCCCATGGTCGGCAGGACGGCGTCCGGGCGCTCCTTCTCGATGATCATGGCGACGACTTCGGGCGTGATCGGCTCGATGTAGGTCGCGTCCGCCAGCTCCGGGTCCGTCATGATGGTGGCGGGATTGGAGTTGACGAGAATGATGCGATAGCCCTCGGCCCTCAGCGCCTTGCAGGCCTGGGTGCCGGAATAATCGAACTCGCACGCCTGGCCGATGACGATCGGGCCGGCGCCGATGATGAGAATCGATTTGATGTCTGTACGCTTGGGCATGGGGCCGCTTTCTATTGCAGGCGCTCACGCTTGGCTATAGGGCGCGGCAAAGAGGCGGGGAGACTTTGCGGGGTCCGTCTTCGGCGCGTGCCATCCGTGCATCGCCGAGGCGCCCCCATCGGCCTTGACGGTCGGGGCCGGAACGCGCTCCCATGCGCCCTGCAATATCAGCGGGCGGGCAGGAACAACGAGGAAACAACCAGGAGACGAGAATGCAGATCAAGTTCCACCACGTTAACCTGTGCACGCGCGACGTCCCCGGCCTCGATGCCTTCTACCGCGATGTCCTCGACATGAAGACCGAGCCGGGGCTCACCGATACCCGCGACAAGAGCCAGGGCTATTCGGGCAATGTTTCCTTCCTGACGGACGGACGGCCCGACGCCACGCAGTTCCACCTCGCCGAGCAGGACATGAAGATCGGCTTCAAGACCGGGCAGGCGGTCAACCCGCTGGAGCGCGGGCATCTCGCCTTCCGCACGGACGATATTGCGGCCTTCAAGAAGCGCCTGGAGGAGAAGGGCATCCCCTATTCCGATTTCGGCGCCTGGGCCATGAAGGGCTGGGAGCAGATCTTCTTCTATGACCCCGCCGGCAACATCATCGAGGTCCATCAGGCCAAGGAATGAGCGAGACCGCGCAGAGCCTTCTCTTCGTCTACGGCACGCTCATGACCCGCGCCCGCGGCGAGCTCGGCGTGGACATGCGCGCCCGCCTCAAGGAGACGAGCACCAGCCTCGGGGCGGCGACCATCCCCGGCCGCCTCTTCGACATGGGCACGTTCCCCGTCATGATCGCGGCCGCGGCGCCCTCGGACATCGTCCATGGCGAGGTACTGCGCCTCCGCGATCCGGAGGCGGTCTTCGTCTGGCTCGATCCGTATGAGGGCATCACGCCCGGCCATCGGCGCGAGGGCGAGTACGAGCGCGTGCGCCGCGAGGTCCGGCTGGCCAGCGGCGAGACGCTGGAGACGTGGGTCTATCTCTACGTTGCGGGAATCTCGGGCCTCCCGGCCATTCCCGGCGGGCGATGGCAGGACTGAGCAGCAGCCGAATTTCAGCCTATGTGCGCCCGCGCACTCGCGAGCACGCGGACGAACTCGGCATCGAGCGGGTCGTTGACGCCGCGGCAGCCGAGCGCGATCTGCTCGGCGAAGTCGAGATACTCCTGCCGCCGCTGTCGTGACCAGCTCGACGGCGGGTTGGTCTCGGTATCCACGACATTGCAGATCTTGTCGGCGAGCTTGATGAGCTTGGCGCGCGGCGTCAGATGAGGCGCGTGCTCGATCTCGAGCCGCTTGCGCTCTGCCTGCGTGAGGGGCGGGTCAGTCACCTCGAGAACGAGCGCGGAGATCACTGCTCCAAACTTTTCCTCGATCTCCTCGGGTTTTGTGTCCGTATCCTCGACCGTGTCGTGCAGTATGGCAGCGACCAACACTTCGATATCGTCAACACCACCGACACGCACGATGCAGTCCGCTACTTCGAGCGGGTGGTTGATGTAAGGAGTCGGGCGCACGCCCTTGCGCCGCTGATCGCGATGGCGCTCGGCAGAGAAGCGCGCGGCCGCCAGCAGTCGCGCTGCGTCGGAAGCTCTTTCTCCTGCGCTCATGTGGGGGCGAGCTTGGCGAGATCGGGAAGTGGCCGCGCTGTCTCCTTGTTCATGGCGAGCACCTGCTCGAGCGCGTGCGCCACTTCGAGCACCATGGCATCCGAGCCGTTCGGGCCGGCCACCTGAATGCCGAAAGGCATACCCAGATGATCGAGACCGCACGGGATAACCGCCACGGCCGGCAGCGCGGTCGTCAGCGCATAGGCAATCGCGAGCCAGCGCATGTACGTCGGCATTTTCTCGCCGTTGATCGTATCGACATAGAGCTGCGCGTGCGGGAAGGGCGAAACAGCCGCCGCCGGGCAGATCAGCACGTCGACCTCGTCGAAGAACTCCATGTAACGCTTGTAGATCTTGGTCTGCTCGACATTGGCCCACGCGACATCGCCGAGGGAGTACTTGAGCCCGCGCTCGGTATTGTCGATGACGTTGGGACCGAGCAGGTCGCGGTGCTTCTCGAGACGCTCACGATGCGTGCCGACGAAGACGACGCCGCGCAGGATCTCGAAGGTCTCGTGCACGTTCGTGAAATCGGGATGGCGGTTGCTCGTCTCGGCGAAGATCGAGCGGAATGTGCGCGTGCGCTGCTCGAAGAGCGCAGCGATGTCGGCGTCCACCGGGCAGCAGCCGAGATCGGTCGAGAAGGCGGCGCGGATCGAGCCGAGATCGATATTGCCGAGTGTCTCGGGAATGTCCTGCACGTCGCTCCCCGCGAAGGGGTCGATCTTGTCGCTGTCCATCTGCGCCTTGAGCAGAAGATGCAGGTCCTCGATCGTCCGCCCCATGGGGCCTGTCACCTGGAACGGGCTGAGCGAGATCGGCCGCTCGTACGGAACGACGCCCGGAGACGGCCTGAAGCCCGCCACGCCGCAGAAAGCCGCCGGTGTCCTGAGACTGCCGCCGTAATCCGAGCCAGTCGCGATCGGCACCTGACCGACGGCGAGCGCTGCCGCCGATCCACCCGACGAGCCGGCCGAGGTCTTTTCCGGATCGAAGGGATTTCCCGTCGCGCCGTAGACGCGGTTCTTGGTGTTGGCGCCGGCGCCGAACTCGGGCGTGTTCGTCTTGCCGACGATGATCGCACCTTCGGCGCGCACGCGCGCCACCATGCCGGCGTCCTTCTTCGGCACATGATCCTTGTAGATCAGGCTGCCGTAGGTGGTCTTGAGACCCGCCGTATCCGACAAATCCTTCACGCCGACCGGCAGGCCGTGCAGCAGGCCCAGATCCTCGCCGCGCATGACCGCCTGCTCGGCATCGCGCGCCGCCTTGCGCGCCGCCTTCTCGTCGAGCGCGACCATGGCATTGATCGCGCCGTCCGTCGCGCGGATGCGCATGAGGCAACTGTCCAGCAATTCGAGCGGCGAGACTTTCTTGCGGCCGATGAGGCGGCGCAGCTCAACCGCGGAAAGATCACAAAGCTCAGTCATGGCCGATAACCTGTCTTTTCGTCACCAAGGTCCCAGTAGATGCCCGTCACGTGGCGCAAGCCATCACGCATGAGCGGCATGAGAATGTGCTCGTCCGGCGCATGCTGCGAGCAGCCGGCATAGCTCAGCGGCAGCCACACGCAGGGCATGCCGACGAGATACTGCAGCATATATGTCATGTTGGAGCCGCCGCCGTTCGGCAGGATGCCACAGGGCTGGTTCGAGTTGCGCTCGACCGCGCCTTTCACCCATTGCGGCCATGCGTGCTGATGATCCGTGCGGCTCGCGTAGAAGCGGCCGTTGTTGCTCGCGGGCGGCGGCTCGACCTTCACATTCGTGAAGCCGTGCTTGTCCAGATGGCGGCGCAGATTGCTCTCGATGGCGTTCTCGTCCGTGCCGACGACATAGCGCAGCGCACAGACGGCGCGCGCCTTGGGCGGCACCGCATTGACCGGCTTCGCCGGATTGCCGGTCTCGAAGGCCAGCACCTCGAATGAGTTGAACGCCGAGATTTTCTCGATGCGCGTGAGGCCCGGCTCGCCCCAATAGTCGTCCACCTTCGGTGAGCGCGGTCCGCCGTCACGATCGATACCGGTCAGCACCTCGCGGACCGGACCTGGAATCTCAGGCCGCCAGCCCTCGACCTGGATGCGGCCGTTGGCGTCGATGATGCTCGCGATGGCGTGCGAGAGAATGACACCGGGATTGGCGAGCAGACCGCCCCAGTTGCCCGAGTGGTGACCGCCCTCGCGCAAATCGACGCTCAGCGTGAAGTTGCAGCAACCGCGATTACCGAGCGTCACATTGGGCTTGCCGATCTCCGTGCGCGGGCCATCGGATGCGAGAAAGCCGTCGGCGGCAAAGTCCGCCTTGTTGGCCTCGATGATCTCCTTGAGACCTTTGGAGCCGTTCTCCTCGCCCGTCTCGATGAGGAACTTGTGATTGAAGCCGAGCTTGCCACGCGCTTTCAACACCTCGCGCAACGCCGCGATGTGCACGAGCGTCTGGCCCTTGTTGTCGGCGACGCCACGGCCGTACACGCGTTCGCCCTCGAAAGAGAGCTTCCACGGATCGCGATCATTGGCCCAGCGTCCTTCCATGCCAAGCACGACATCGCCATGGCCGTACGCGATGAACGTCGGCAGGCTCGGATCCTCGATGCGCGTCGCAAGCATCACCGGCCCGCAGCCGGCGAGCGGGTTGGGAAAAATCTTGATCGTGTAGCCGAGCGCTTCGAGTTCCGGCCGCATGGTGCTTTCGAGGTAGTCGCCGAGAACGCCGACACGCTCCGGGTTCTGGCTCTCGGTCGGCACGGCGACCCAGCGCGCGAGATCGGCGAAATAGCCCTTCGGCTGGTCGTCATAGTAGGCGAGGGCGCTCGATACTGCTTTTTCCCGTGTCATTGTGCTCCCCTCGGATCCGCTGGCCGCGGCGTTTGATTTGCGCGGGACGCTAAAGCGTCGGACCTTTAATGCGACCGCCCCCGGAGCCATGCGCAACGTCGCATTCAAGGTCCAAAGACGCTTTAGAGTCATGGTCTTCTAAAGCAACTTTGGACTTGAAATTCACTCCCCACCCGGCCCTGAATGGAGGTGAATTTCAAGTCCGTTGCTTTAGAGCAGAAAGGGACCAATCCCAAGGGCGGCGCGCGCATGGCTGGGCAGAGCCGACGAACACGCGGGCCTCGAGGAATAAGTCTATGTGTTCACGCTATAATCTACTGAGCCCGCTGGAGGCCGTACGGTCCTATTTCAAGGTATCCGGCGGCGAACCTCACCCGCCACGCTACAATATTGCGCCGACCCAGCCGGTCCTGATCGTCCGGCTCGACGAGACCCGTCGGCGTGAGCTGGCCCTCGTCCGCTGGGGCCTCATTCCCGGCTGGGCCAAGGACCCGGCCCGCCTCTCGCTCATGATCAACGCGCGGGCCGAGGGCGCCATCGAGAAAGCCTCGTTTCGCGGCGCCATGCGCCATCGCCGCTGCCTCGTGCCGGCCAACGGCTTCTACGAATGGACGGGCAAAGCCGGCGCGCGCCAGCCGCATCTCATCCGGCAAGCGGGCTCGGGGCTCTTGGCTTTCGCCGGACTTTGGGAAAGCTGGCTCGGTGCCGACGGCAGCGAGATCGACACCATGGCCATCCTGACGGTTCAGGCGAACAGCGTCCTGTCTTCGCTGCACGACCGGATGCCGGCGATCCTCCAGCCCGAGCACCTCGATGCCTGGCTCGACACGCGCGGCTTCAACGCGGAGATGGCCGCCGAAATGCTGCGCCCGGCGCCGGATTCGCTGTTGGAGCACATCACGGTCGATCCGCGCCTCAACAACGCGCGCAACGAAGGGCCCGAGCTGATCGTGCCGTTCCGCGAGCGGCTGCTTTAGCGTTCAGCACTGCCATTGGAATTCGGCCGTCTTGTATCCGGTGTGGATCTGCCGCAGCACAAACAGGCAGGCGCTATCGCCGACATACGCTTCTGCCCTCTCGCCGATCGACAACGCCTTCTCCTCACCCTGGATGCGCACGCCGACAACATCGCGACGGCCGCGGTAAGGTGCCGTAACGAAAGTGACGAGAGCGGTCGCTTTGCCGTTCTGAACCTCGCGGCTCGTTCCACGCTCGAGGCTGAAAACCTCGGCCAATGGGGCCTTGTGGGGGAGCGCGATGGCGATCGCTGCCCTGTCCTGCGGCGGGTCCCCGAACGCCTCGCCGCACAGCAGCTGAAAGTCCGCGTTTCGCGTGCTGGCATGGATCTCGCGCAGGAAGATCCCGCAGATCTCACCCACCCGGCTCAGATGCACGAACTGGCCGACCCCCAGGCTTGCCGTTTCGCCGTTTATGCGAACGCCGACGAGGTCGCGTCGACCGCGATACGGCGTCGCGATCATCGAGAAGAGCACGCGGCCATTGAGCAGGTCGAGCGTGTTGTTGCCCGTGAGCGTCCACGGGTCGCTCGGGAGAGAGCCCGGTTGCGGCGCGCTCGACCTCGGGTCTGGGGGTGATGGCGCGGGTGGCGATGGCGTCGCTGCTGCTTCCTTGTTTTGCAGGGAGCGCAGCCGGTCGCGCGCAAGCTCAGCGTAGAAGGAGTTGCTGAAGCGCGCGATGTAGGCTTCGAGCACAGCCGCGCTCGTGCTGTCCTTGGCCGCGGCCCAGGCATCGGCGGCCTGATCGCGCAGGGCGGCCGGGGTGGGCGCCGGAGCACCCGGGGCTTGTGCCGCCGGCTTGAAGTAGAAGCGACCCGTGAGCGAGGAATGCTCCCACGGGATCTGCTTGTTCGCCGTCGCCTTCATGACGTCATTGCGCACGGAGATGAGCAGCGCGCTCAGATCCTCGCCCGACGCCCGCATGTTGCGGACGAGGGCGCCCGCGAACGGCGAGTTCCGCCCACCGCCATCGAGCGCAACATTGCCCGGTTGCGTCGAGAAGCTGATGAGCGTGCCGACGCCCGCTTCCACGCTCGCGAGACCGTGGCCGATGCTCGTCGAGCGCGTCCCCATGGAGCGGGCGAGGTTCCGCGCCAGCGGATTGTCGCGGCACGCATCGAGAAAGAGGATGTTCGTGCGTGCCTGGTTCTCCATGGTGCGCTGGATCAGATCGAGGCGCACCATCTCGAAGTCGAGTGCCGCCGCCGCGGTGAGCTCGGCATCGATGGGCACGAGATAGTTCTGGCCCTGCACCTGCAGGCCGTGGCCGGCATAGAAGAACACGCCGACATCGGCGCCCTGCATGGCCGCAGCGAAGGTCCTCACCGTCCTGTCGAAGCCAGCCTTGTCGAGATCGTAGCCTTCGACGACCTGGAAGCCGAAGCCCGCGAGCGCCCCCGCGACATCCGTCGCATCGTTCTTCGGATTGCCGAGCGCGGGCGTGTGCTTGTACGCCGAGTTGCCGATCACGAGCGCGACGCGCTTCTGCGCGAACGCCGCATCCGTCCAGCAGAGCACCACACCGAGGGCGAGCAGCACGTGCAGCAAACGGCGCATGTCGAAATGCTCCAGGCTCAAATAAATCAACGCAAGCGCCCGCGACGAATGGGGCGTATTCCCGCGCTAGACTTCGCCGCGCTCGAACCGGCGCGAGAAATCCGTCTGGCCGCCAGACGCGAGAATGCGCGCCTGCTCGATCCAATTCTCGCGCTCGATCCGCCCGCTGAAATCGAGCTTGGCATTGACCGTACTGACGTCGTCGGCCGTCCAGTTCGCGATCTGCTCGTAGGTCGAGACACCCATGGCATTGAGCTTGCGCTCAATCAGCAAACCAATGCCGCGAATGCGCTTGAGGTTGTCCGGCTCGGCGGATGATGCACCCGCCATGCTGTCCGGCGCGCGGAAAGCCTCCGAACGCACCGAGCGCATGCCCGAAAGGTCGGCGACACGCTCGGAAGAGACCTCGGCGGACGGCGCCTCATCGGGAGCAGCCGGCGGCGGTGGCGGTGGCGCGGCTTCGGCGACGACAACGGCGGGTGGCGCCTCGAGCGCGACGGGCGCGACCGCGACGGGCAGCACCACCGCCATCGGCTCCGGCGGGCCGCCGCGTTCGTCGAAGGTGCGCGAATAGGCGGTGGCGCCGCCGCGCGCGAGGATCTGCGCCTGCTCGATCCAATTCTCGCGGCTGACGCGACCATTGAAACCGAGCAATCCCTCGACGCGCTGGACGTCCGCCGCGTTCCAGCCCGCAATATGCGAGTAGCGCGAAATGTCGTGAGCGTTGAGGCTCGCCTCGATCTCGGCGCTGATGCCACCAATGCGCTGCAGATCGTCCCGGTCGCTGACCTTGGACGCTGCGGATGCGGGCGGTGGCGGCGCCGGACGCGGCTCGGCGAAGGCAGCCCGCGTCGAGACCTCGGGTCCACGCTCGGGCGCGGGTGGCGGCTCCGCGGCGGGCGCTGCCGCTCTGAGTGCCGTGCTCACGAGCCCCGTGGCATAGGACGTCGCGCCGCCGCGGGCGAGGATCTGCGCCTGCTCGATCCAGTTCTCGCGCTCGATGCGCCCGCTGAAGCCGAGCGCCTCACTCATCGCGCGCACGTTTTCGCTCGTCCAGGCGGCGATCTCGGCGTAGCGGTGGACACCAAGCTTGTTGAGCTTCGTCGCCAGCCCAGCATCGATCCCGCGGATACGCGTGAGGTCATCGCTCGGAGCGGGCGCGGCGACTGCAACGGGCTCGGCTGCGGGCTCAAGCACTGGCTCCGGCACCACCGGCGGCGTCGGCACGGCCATGCGCTCAGCCACGGCCGCGGCGACGGCGTCAGCAGCCGACAGCGGCGGCGCCACGGCAGCAGGCGGCGGCACATCGGCCACCGCGCTCAGCGGCACAGGTGGCGGCGCCTCAGGCTCTTGCTGCGGCTCCTCGGGCGTCACGACATCGTCCGGCGTGTCGAAGCCGGCGCGTCGGAAGGCCTTCTGCGTCGCGCCGGGCATCTGTCGCGGCGCGGACTCCGCGGCAGGTTCGGCAGCAGCCGGCACAACAGCGCGCGGCACCTCGCGAGGCGGTGGCGGCGGCCGCATGGGCGCAGGCGCCGGCACCGCAGCCTCGAAGGCCGGCTCCGCACCGACGACCGGGCGAGCCCCGACCAGCTTGCGCGCGAGACACCCCACGATGCAGCCCGCGAAGTACGCGATCACCAGGATAAGCAGCGTCTGCCACGTGAGCGCGATCATCCAAGTTCACTCCGAACCACGTTCCCCCAGCGGCTCATGATCTCAATGATCCTCGCGCCGCCGGCAGGTGCCCCAGCCGACGAAGACGCCGAGCAGAAAGGCGCAGACCACGTACAAGACCATGTGCTGCAGCAGGTAATCCATGAGCAGGTCCTCGCGAAGTCACTTCGCTTTGACGGTGAATTCGATGCGGCGATTGCGCGCCATGTTCTCCGGCGTGTCGTTCGGCACGACCGGCCGCGCCGCGCCATAGCCGACCGCCTTCATGCGCTCGGCCGGCACGCCGCGCTCGGCCAGGAAGTCGACCACCGCCTGGGCACGACGCTCGGAGAGCGGCTGGTTGCGCTCGTCGATGCCCTCGGCATCGGTGTGGCCCTCGACCTCGATGGTCACATCGGGACAGGCATCGGCCGCCTGCGCCAGCCGTCGGAGCGTCGGCAGGCTGCGACGGTCGAGCTCGGCACTCGCGCGCGAGAACAGGATCACGCCCTCGCTCGAAACATTGCGGAGCACCTTCTGGCAGGCCTCGGCCTCGGCATCCTTGCGCGCGGCCTCTTCCTGCTCCTTCTGCACCTGAGCCTGGCGCGCCTGGCGCGCTGCCTCCTCATCCTGGCGCCGCTTCTCGCTTTCGGCACGCTGCCGGGCCTCGGCTTCGGCGCGTTCGCGGGCCGCTGCCTCGGCGGCGCGGCGGGCCTCCTCCGCCGCGTGCTGGCGGCGTTCCTGCTCCGCGCGCTGCCTGGCCTCGAGCTCGGCGCGCGCGCGCGCTTCGGCAGCCTCCGCGGCCTGTCGCGCTGCTTCCTCGGTCTGCCGGCGCGCGTCCTCCTCCGCGCGCCGTCGCGCATCGAGCTCCGCAGCCGCCCGCTTCTTCGCGGATTCCTCGGCCGTGCGGCGGGCCAGCTCCTCCGAAGCGATGACCGCGTCGGAGCGAACGGCGATCCCCTCGCGGGCCGAATAGCCATCCGGCACGTCCCGGCCGAGCGCGGCACGCACCTCGGCCCGCGCGGCGACGTCCCGCGCCTCGCCTTCGACACGCAGCGCCTGATTGACGATCTCCGCCCGCCCGAGCCGCAAGCGCGCAAGCTGTGTCAGCCCGAGGACCGCCGTACGCGCCCATTTGTCGGAAGCCGCATCGACGACCTCCATGCGATCGACGACGCTGCGGCCATCGAAGAGCCGCGCCGCGACCGACATGAGCTGATCGCGCACCGTCGCGCCCGGCACCTGCCCTTCGAGCACGATCTCGCCCTGCGCATCCGTCTGCGCCGACCAGCGCAGGTCCGGCTCCGGCGAAGCCTTGACGGTGAGGCGCACCTCGGTGTCGCAGTCGCGCCCGGCAGCCGCCTGCAGCTCGCCCGGAAGTGTCCTTGCAACCGCCTCGTTGTCGGTTGCGCCATCGAGCAGGAGACGACGGATGGTGAGATCGAGCCGGCCGCTGCCGAGCTTCGCGAGCGCCGCAATGCCGATATCCAGGCACCGCTGCCAGCCGGACTGCGCGCCAGCGCCGAGCTCAAGCTGATCGTCGATGCGCGCACCGGCGATCCGAGCGCGGACGAGGTCCGCAAGGGCCGCGCGCGCCGCCTCGCTCGGTACGTAGCCGACCATCGTGACGGCGCCACTCTCGAGCGAAAGCGCGGTCCGGTAGGCGGCGATCGGTTTGACGGTCGGCTCGCGGAAGGTGATCCGCTCCACGACGCGGTACGAGCCGAGGAGGCTGTCCTTGAGCTTCGCGCGCACGTCCTCGGCGGTCTCCTCGCGCTGAGCGACGCCGCTGAGCGTGATCGTCTGGTCACGCAGTTCGAGCGTCCCCTCATCGAGGCGGAGAAGCTCGCGCAGGACGAACGGCACCGCCTGAAGCCAACCGTCGGGTTCGCCGCGCGCCGGCGCCATACCGTCGACGACCCGCACCTGCGGCAGCTCCCGCTTGGCGGTTGCGATGAGGGACTCGCGCGACGGGTCGCTCGGCGCCGATCCGCGCATCTCGAGCTGCCCCTCGGCGAGGCGGGCTGTCCACACATAGGGCGCGACGACTGGCGGCTCGACGCGGTCCGCCTTGAGACTGATGCCGGGCGGCAGGTTGCCGGCAAGCGACGCCTTCAGCGCCCGATAGCTCGCCGCGTCGTTCACCTCGCCGCTGATGGTCAGCTCGGTACCTTCGAGCCGGATGGTGCCCGACTTGAGGAGCGTGAGCTGTTTGAGAGCAAAGCCGACACCGCCAAGCCAGATGTCGAGGGCCGGCGCGCCCCGTGCGAGCGTCAGCTTGTCCGCGATCTCGCTGCTCGGAAATGTTCCGCGAGCGAGGCCGATGATCTCGCGGCGCGTCTTCTCGCTCGGAGCAAGCCCGCTGAGGCGCACACGTCCTTCGCGCTTCGAGGCTGCCCAGTCATAGCGCTCGGCTCGGTCGAGCAGGCGGGAATCATTGCGGACGATCCGCACGCCATAGGTCTCGGCAACCGTCGCCGCCGCGCGGTTCGGCTCGGCATCGTCCGCCGCGAGGCCGGACAGCACCGCATCACGCCCGTCGAATGTCGCACTGGCCCAGCCGAGTCCGGCCCCCTCGAGCGTCTTCTGCGTGCGCGCGGCAAGGTCCTTCTCGATGCGCGCGTGCTCGCTGAATACGGCGACGCCCGCAAGCAGCAGGATCGGGAGAAGCCCGATCAGCCAACGTAACGGATTGCACTTCATGCCGTCCCCACTCCGAGCCCCAATCCACCTCGGACCAGCTTACCGCCCCTCGATCGCTCCCCAATGCCGGCCATTCACCCGCAGCAGCACGGGTCCGGACGCCGCGCCGGAGAATGCCGCGCAGCCACAGCCCCCGGGCCAAGGCAGCCCCGCCGGAAGTCCGATTTTGCCGGCCACTATAGACAAGGCTCTCGTGCTTTCCAAGCCGACAGGCGCGCAGTCTCGACTACGCGCAATGGCTGAACAAGACGGAATTTCAGTCATTTGGAGTAATAGGCGCTGGTTCGCCGCGCGCTGCGGGAGCCGCCCGTGCGCGTTGACGGGGCCGTACAAAGCACGCTATCGACCATCCAGCCAGGACAAGCCGCATTTCCGGGAAGAGCGAGCCCAGCATGGACAAGTTCACGCAGTTGACCGGCGTTGCCGCGCCGATGCCCGAGATCAATATCGACACGGACCGCATCATCCCGAAGAACTACCTCAAGACCATCAAGCGGACCGGTCTCGGCAAGGCGGCATTCGCCGAGGTGCGCTACGACGAGAGCGGCAAGGAGAACCCGGACTTCATCCTGAACAAGCCGGCGTACCGCAAATCCCAGATCATCGTCGCGGGCGACAACTTCGGCTGCGGCTCGAGCCGCGAGCACGCGCCGTGGGCACTCCTCGATTTCGGCATCCGCTGCGTGATCTCGACGTCGTTCGCCGACATCTTCTTCAACAACTGCTTCAAGAACGGCGTCCTGCCCATCAAGCTGCCGCAGGAGGACGTCGACAAGCTGATGTCGGACGCCGAGAACGGATCGAATGCGACGCTCACGATCGATCTCGAGAAGCAGGAGATCCGGCGGCCGGACGGCGGCGTGATCACCTTCGACATCGACCCCTTCCGCAAGCACTGCCTGCTGAACGGCCTCGACGACATCGGCCTGACGCTGCAGCACGAGAAGCAGATCAACGACTACGAGAGCCGCCTCAGCAGCGACAAGCCCTGGCTGGCGGCTTGATTTTTCTTGCCGCGGGCTGCTGGGAAGAGGTGCTGCCGCCTTCCGGCGCGGTGCTATGCCCGCGGCGGTCACGCGGAGAGCGCAGCATATGACGCCGCCGCCACTTCCCCTTCTCCCCGCCCTTCGCGGGGAGAGGGGACTATGGGTTCTTCCCAGCAGCCTGCGGGCAACAAACAAAATCCCTACTGCCCAAGTCCCTTCAGGCCCTCGGCGAAGCCGTTGAGCGAGACCGGAATGCCGATCCCGGCCTCCTCGGTCTGATAGATGATGAAAACCGCCGACTTGCCCTTCGAGAGGCGCTCGATCAGCGTCGCGTCGGCGA
>JAEWIJ010000109.1 GCA_023387235.1 Pseudomonadota bacterium | reverse complement strand
CTGGAGACGACATCATTGATGGCGGCGGCAACTCTGACAATGCGCCGTGGGGGGATTTCGTCCAATACTCCAGCTTTTCTACCACGGGCGTGTTCGTCGACCTGACTTCCGGCACGGCCCATGACGGCCAGGGCGGCATCGATACGCTCATCAACATTCAAAGCGTCAACGGGTCGCCGTTCGGAGATACAATTATTGGCGACGCCCAGAACAATCTCCTGCGTGGCTACGACGGCAACGACCTTCTTGAAGGCAGAGCAGGTGACGACACTCTTGAAGGTGGTGCCGGCATCGACACCGCGAAATTTACGCTCGCTAGTACGAGCGCCTCGTGGGAACGAACTGGTAACAGCTGGACGGTTAGTTCGTCACTGGGCATCGATACGTTGTTCGACATCGAGCGGCTGGAATTCCTCGATCGGACTATCGACTTGGTTGTGCCCTCTGACGTAGCTGCCGCCAACGACTTCACCGGCGACGGCACCAGCGACCTCCTGTGGCTCCAGACCGCGACCAATACCTTTGGCGCTTTCGAAATGGATACCGGCACGCCGATCTTCTCAGTCTACGGCACCGCAGGTGCCGGATGGGAAATGTTCGGCACCGGCGATTTCACCGGCGATGGCACCAGCGACCTTCTGTGGCGCCAGGCCGCGACCAATACCTTCGGTGCCTTCGAGATGGACACCGGCACGCCAATCTTCTCAGTCTATGGCACCGCAGGTACGGGATGGGAAATGGTCGGCACCGGCGACTTCACCGGCGATGGTACCAGCGACCTTCTGTGGCGCCAGACCGCGACCAATACCTTTGGCGCCTTCGAAATGGATACCGGCACGCCGATCTTCTCAGTCTATGGCACCGCAGGTACGGGATGGGAAATAGTCGGCACCGGCGACTTCACCGGCGACGGCACCACCGATCTCTTGTGGCTCCAGACCGCGACCAATACCTTCGGCGCCTTTGAGATGGATGCCGGCACGCCGATCTTCTCCGTCTATGGCACCGCGGGAGCCGGATGGGAAATCGTGTAGTTGAGACTTGCATCAAGTTGTGTCGGGCCCTTGCTAGCCATCACGGGAGATCAGTTGTCGAATCCTTCCTTTCGTACTTCAGGGTAGCTGCACTGGGCAATTGCGAGCGTCTCAGCGCCAGACGACGATCACTATCGCTTTGCTAGGTTCATTTACTCACCACTGATAGCGGGGGCTGACACGTCATGGACTGGGCGAAAGATCGTTGACGCCGTCGTGCGGCTCTGCGCGGAGATGGCCGGCCATCTGAAGAAGATAGAGGCGAACAACGACCTGATCACGAGCCAGCCCGCCTACGATCCCAGGAGCACGGGCTGACGACAGGACACTCCACTAAACCTCTTGCGCTTTACTGCATTCACTGAGCGATCGGTTCCGGGGAGAGAACAATGGCAGTCAGGATCGGTGGCGAGATTCTGGTCAACAGCGCGACGGTGGGTGGTCAGGACAATCCGCAAATCATAGTTCTAACCGACGGCGGCTTCGTCATAGCGTGGGTGGATAGCAGTGAGGGCATCGGTGGGGCAACGGGTGATGTGAGCGGCTGGGGCATCAAGGCCCAGATGTTCGCGGCCGATGGTGCACCAGTAGGCACCGAAATCCTGGTGAACACCGCAACGGAAGGCGACCAATTCGATCCAGAGCTCGCCGCGCTATCGGACGGCGGGTTCGTGATAACCTGGACGGACCGGAGCGCGGGTGTCGGTGGAGCGGTGGGAGACTCCAGCGACACCGCGATGAAAGCTCAGATATTCGCGGCAAGTGGCGCCAGGGTTGGCGGCGAAATCCTCGTCAACACGACGACCGCTGGCCAGCAATGGGTTCCGAAGGTCGCCGGGTTAGCCGGCGGCAAATTCGTCATTGTATGGGAGGACAACAGCGGGGGTGCGAACGGCTCGAGCGACGACGACAGTGGCGCCGCGACGCGAGCTCAGTTATTCGCCTCCGACGGCACTCGGCTAGGCGGTGAAATCCTGGTCAATACTGCAACCGAAAGCTCCCAACATAGCCCTCATATTACAGCGCTCGCTGGCGGCGGCTTCGTGGTCATCTGGGAGGATGAGAGCGAGGGTGTTGGTGGGGCTGGGGGGGACACGAGCGACATTGCAGTCAAGGCGCAGGTGTTCACCGCCGATGGTGTCGCTGTGGGAACCGAGATTCTGGTCAACAGCGCCACGCTGAGCGCGCAGTATAGTCCGCAAATCACCGCGCTTGGGAGCGGCGGCTTCGTCGTCGTCTGGCACGATCTCAGCTCGGGCGTTGGCGGGGCGACCGGCGACAACAGTGAGAGTGCAGTGAAGGCTCAGGTCTTTGCCGCGAATGGAACCAGGGTTGGCAGTGAAATCCGGGTCAACACGGCTACGGCAGGCGATCAGATCGTAGATAATTGGCAGACTCAGGTTGCTGCGCTCGAGAGCGGCGGTTTCGTCGTGACCTGGTCGGATGGCAGCGCCGGAGTGGGCGGCACGACAGGCGATGCGGGCGGGTGGGCCGTGAAGGCTCAGGTCTTCGCAGCCGATGGTTCATCTGTTGGTTCTGAAATCCTGGTGAACACGGCGACTGCGGGGCACCAGCATTTGCCCAACATCACCTCCCTCGTCGGTGGCGGCTTCGTCATCACGTGGGCGGACAACAGCCTCAGCGTCGGCGGGGCTACGGGCGATGCGAGCGGCAGTGCAGTAAAGGCTCAGGAGTTTGCCGCCGACGGGACTAGAGTTGGTGGCGAATTCCTGGTCAACTCTGCAACCGAAAACTCTCAAGGTCCCCCGCGGATTACCGCGCTGCCGGACGGGGGTTTCGTCGCAGTGTGGACAGATGGCGAGGGCGTCGGCGGCGCTACAGGCGATACGAGCAGTTCGGCCGTGAAGGCGCAGGTGTTCGGCGTCGGCCTGGCAGGCACGACTCCTGACGGCAGCCATCCGACCACCGTATTCTCTGGTCCGACTGGCAATAGCCTAATCGATGCGATGATTGCGCGAACGGACCATAACAATCAGGAAGGCGATACAGGCATCAAATGGGGCGGAGAAGTCGGTACCGGTGTAACGCTAGCGTACAGCTTCATCGGCCCGGCTTCGGTATTCGCGGCAGATTATTTATCGGAGTATACGGATGATGTCCGGGCGCTGCCGCAGGAGGTCCAGGATGCTTACCGGCAGGCGTTCGCATATTGGTCGCAAGTCACCAATGTAACATTCATTGAGGTTACCGAGACGAGCACCAACGTCGGGGATATCCGAATTGGCGCGACCGGATCGCGGTTCTCTGTTGGCCAAGCCATTGCCGAGGCTTGGCTGCCATCATCTTCACATGCCGTAGCTGGAGATATCTGGCACTCGCCCGACGCACTTGAGATGTGGGGCTGGAGTGCCGGCGACCTCGGCTTCACGACCGCAATCCACGAGTTGGGGCACGCTGTTTTCAACTTGCCCGACGTGTCGACTTCGCCGGGGCTTCTCGGCGCGATCCTGTCGCCCGACTTGAATTACCGCTCTGCGACCGTCATGAGCTACTCCGTCATCCCTGGCGCTACTGTAGGTAGCCCGCCGATCTACGGGAACCACTCCTATCTTCCCACGACGGCCATGACGCTCGATATTCTGGCGGCTCAGTATATTTACGGCGCCAACGTCGCCCACAACGCGGGAGACGACACGTATCTCTTCTTCCCGTCGACGAACTATCATGAGACGATTTGGGACGCGGGGGGAAAAGACATCCTCGACTTTCATTTGCTCTCCGCCAATCTCGAAATTGATCTGACGCCAGGCGCACTGAGCAACATAGGTACGATCCTCATCGCGTCACCTCCTTCCGGCGCCGTTCAACTCACCCACACCTTGGGCATCGCATTTGGCGCCGTGATCGAGAGTGCTATTGGCGGTGCTGGCAACGATCACATCATCGGCAACATAACCGACAACTGGCTCACCGGCGGTCTCGGCGACGACCTCCTCGACGGCGGCGCTGGCGTCGATACGGCCCAATTCGGTATCCTGAGCACTGACGCGACGTGGGAGCGCAGTGACAATGGCTGGACGGTGGTTTCTGCAGAGGGCACCGATGCGCTGATCCGCATTGAGCGACTACACTTCTTAGATCAGACCATTGTCCTGAAACTACCGACCAACGACTTCACAGGAGACGGGACGAGCGATGTCCTGTGGCTGCAGACCTCCACCAACACCTTCGGCGCCTTCGAGATGGACACGGGATCGGCGCTCTTCGATCTCTACGCCACAGCAGGCGGCAGCTGGGAGATCGTCGGCACCGGCGATTTCACCGGCGACGGCACGAGCGACATTCTGTGGCGCGAGATCGCGACCAACCAGTGCGGCGCGTTCGTGATGGATACCGGGCCGGCGCACTTCACCCTCTACGCGACCGCAGGCGCGGGCTGGGAGGTCGCCGGCACCGGCGACTTCACGGGCGACGGCACGAGCGACATCCTGTGGCGCGAGATCGCGACCAACCAGTTCGGCGCGTTCGTGATGGATACCGGGTCGGCCATCTTCAGTCTCTACGCGACCGCAGGCGCGGGCTGGGAGGTTGCCGGCACCGCCGACTTCACGGGCGACGGCACGAGCGACATTCTGTGGCGCGAGATCGCGACCAACCAGTTTGGTGCCTTCGAGATGGACACCGGTTCGGCCATCTTCAGTCTCTACGCGACCGCAGGCGCGGGCTGGGAGGTTGCCGGCACCGGCGACTTCACAGGCGACGGCACGAGCGACATTCTGTGGCGCGAGATCGCGACCAACCAGTTTGGTGCCTTCGAGATGGACACCGGTTCGGCGACCTTCGACGTCTACGGTACTGCGGGCGCAGGTTGGGAGCTCGGGGGCACCGGGGACTACACCGGCGACGGGAGGACCGACATCCTGTGGCGCGAAACGGCGACCAACCAGTTCGGCGCGTTCGAGATGGACACCGGTTCGGCGACCTTCGACGTCTACGGCACTGCCGGCGCTGGATGGGAGCTCGTTTAGGTGCGGTCTAGCGATGGGTATCTCTTCATTGCCAGTGAAGCGCCAGGGCATCATTGATGCTGATGGCCTTCTTCGTGGCGCGCTCATTGACACCCCATCTTTGTGGGTGAGTAACCACTACCAGCCCATCGACAATCAAGTCGACTGCCAGAAGATAAACCGAGCTTCGCTCACCGGGCTGCAGGCCGCGCATCAGGATGAGATCGATAATTCCCGCGTAAGCCATGTCGGCTGCCGAGCGCTCCGGCTTCGGACATCCTCCGTCGATCGGCGGTTTGTGCGGTGCCTCAACGTCGGCAACGCTATTCTTCATGGCTCTCCCATATGTCATTCCGGACCCCGATGGTCTCGTCCGACTGATCTTTGCCTATTGGACAATCGGAAGTCGGCCAGCCGCTCCTGCCTCGACGAGTCGTCCACCAAAGTAGCCGCCGACAGTACCGGCGCCCAAACGAAGAACTCGCATTGGCCGTTTGCCTCTCCGTGAAATGGCAGTCGCCTGACGCACAGGGATCCACCGCAAACGCGGTTTGACATGCCTAATTGACATGTCAAATCCTGAGTCAGTCCAGACGGAGAGGTTTCCGGTGACGATCAATCCTATCGCCGACGCAAACACCCCCAGCGTTGAAAGCTCCGACTCCTGGCGAACGGCATGGCTGGTGCTGGCAATCCTGACGATCTCTTTCGGCTCACCCTTGCTTATCGTCGTTGGTCTCAAACCAATCCAGGAGGCTCTCGGCACAGATCGGTCAGTCGTGGCATTGGCCGGTTCACTGGTCTGGGTCGGGACCGGTGCCGGAGGCATCTTCATGGGGTGGTTGGCCGATCGCATCGGTGTGCGCGCCACTGTTGCGATCGGCGCTGTCATGATCGCTGTAGGGCTCGCATTGTCGTCCCTCGGCTGGGTCTGGGCGCTCTTTGTCGGACACGCCTTGATGGGTGTTTTGGGCAATGGCGGCGTTTATCCGCCGTTGCTCGTGTATGTCACCCGCTGGTTCGATCGCCGCCGTGGCGCAGCGATTGCGCTCATCTCCTCGGGTCAGTACGTCGCCGGCGTCATCTGGCCTGCAATCTTTGAGCGCGCCATCGCAAGCGTCGGCTGGCAGATACTGATGATGAGCTACGCAGCTTTGGTGTTGATCGCGGTCCTGCCGGCAACATTGCTGCTCAATCCTGTGCCGGCGCCGGTCGTCCCGCAGCACTTGCCTCATGTCACGGCAAGCGATCGCCGGATCGGCAAGATGCGTCCCAATACGGTCCAGGCGCTACTGTGCGTCGCGGGTTTTGCCTGCTGCATTCCGATGGCAGTGCCGCAGGCGCACCTCGTCGCCTTCTGCATGGATGTCGGCATTTCACCGGCGCGCAGCGCGACGATGCTGTCCGTGATGCTCGCGGCTGCCTTCATAGCACGGCAAGCCTGGGGGGCGCTGGCCGATCGTATCGGAGGGCTGCGTACGGTCCTGGCGGGGTCGGCCTGCCAGGCCGTGGCCATCGTTGCTTTCTCATTGACACAAGACGAGGCAGGCCTGTTCGTTATTGCCGCAGCTTACGGGCTCGGCTTTGCCGGCATCATCCCGGCTTATTCCGTGGCGGTCCGCGACGTGTTTCCTGCAGCCGAGGCGTCATGGCGAATGCCCCTCACGCTATTCACGGCCATGAGCGGCATGGCGGCAGGAAGCTGGCTCGCAGGCCTGCTCTATGATCACTTCGGTTACTACGCGCCAGCGTTCGGAACAGGGGTCATCTTCAATATCGTCAACTTGCTGATCATCGGGTTCCTCGTGGCGCGTTTCCCCAGGAAGACAACCCCAGGTGCCTCCTCAACCCTCGATCCGAGGCCTTCGCGAGTGGCACCCTAGCCATAAGAGATGCTCAACCGCTCAGCGGCTCGAGCAGCTCTGCGTTCAGTGCTCGAAAGCGGGGCTGGCCGGGCATTCTTGCGAAAGGCGGAAAGAGTCTAAGCGCTCGCTTCCGGCTTCGCTGGATAGATGACTTTGCCGTTCGCCGCCTGCAATGCGCCAGGCGTCGGCATGGCGTGTTCAATGTGACCCAAAGCCATCAAGTGATCGACGCTATGGCCGCTCAGCAGGAGATAATCGGCAATGATGCGCCGATAGCAGCGCCACCAGACCGCTTCCGAGCACATCAACGCCAGACGCCGGCTGCGACCAAGATCGACAACCTCATCGAGAGCATGAGCGAATTTATCGCCAAGCGCATAGTCAGCGTAATTGTGGAAACTTCGCACGCGCCACATTGCGTTCAGGCTTTCGTCTACGCCGGGTTGTTTAGAGCGCCGTCCGCCAAGATCGGGATAGTGGCGATAATCGACCTGAGCCAGCGCAAGATCTTCCGGCAGCCGATCGATATTGAACGCCGGGTTCGTCCGCGACCGCGGAAACGAGCGGACGTCGACGAGCAAGCCCACTCCGGCCTCGCGCAACATGTCCAGAAACTCGTGCAGGCTGCGTGTGGAGTGTCCGATCGTGGTGAATTGCGCGACCATCAATCGACCTTGGTGAGGACAGTTCCCTTGTGGGCGGCGATGTGATCCGTCTTGTCGCTTTTGATCTCGTATTGCGGGTCTTCCGCTGAAGCCCGATGCCGGTGGCCTTTGTAGTCGAAGTCGGCGTGATGAACCCGGATGATCCGACCTGTCACCCGGCCGGCTTCAGAATTCCAGCTCACATGATCGCCGACGGCAAATTTCGCCATGTCAATCTCCAACCGGGAATAGCCTCCCGAAGCCAGCCGATTGTTGAACATATCCCAGGCGTGTCAACCGGAGGCAGTGCGGGGCTCTATCGCATAAAACCCGACCGCATGAAGAAAACTCGAGACATGCGGCGTTCAGCATCCCGACCAGAATGGCGGCGAAACCTGCTCGAGGCATCCGCCGATGCGTACGGGCGAGACGCGGGTCGCAAGCCCCGTCGCATCGTCCGTCTCCACAGCGATCCCGCACATTGTGGCGCTACCGTCTGCCGCCTCGAAGCGTCCGGAAGGAATGCCGGTCGTAAGGCGGCGCAGCATCTCCTCCTTCTTGATGCCGATGACGGATTCGTAGTCACCCGTCATGCCGGCGTCGGTCACGTAGGCGGTGCCACGAGGCAGTATCCGATGATCGGCGGTCGGAACGTGCGTATGAGTGCCGACCACGAGGCTGACGCGACCATCGCAGAAATAGCCTGCGACAAGCTTCTCACTGGTGGCCTCGCAATGGAAATCCAGCACGATCGCATCTGCCGCTTTCTGAAGCGGACAGGCGGAGATTTCCCGATCCAACAACCCGAACGGGTCGTTGACCGGTTCCATGAACAGGCGGCCCAGTGCATTGATCACGAGCGCGCGCTTGCCATTTTTGGTTTGGACGAGAGCGCTGCCGCGCCCCGGAGCTCCGGGAATATAGTTGAGCGGACGGATCAGACGCGGCGCATTTTCGATGAAAGTCAGCGCTTCCTTCTTGCTCCACGAGTGGTTGCCCAACGTCACCGCATCAGCACCGGCGGCGATGAACTCGTGATAGATGGATTCGGTGATGCCAAAACCGCCGGCGGCGTTCTCGCCGTTGACGATGGCGAGATCGATTTTCCAGTCTGCGATGGCTTTGGGCAGCCGTTCCGAAACAGCGTCGCAGCCCGATCGGCCAACGACATCTCCGATAAAGAGTATGCGCAATTGGGCGGCCTCCATATGTCAGCGCTTCGATATCGGCCAGCAACGCGTCGGGACCGGGCCTCCAGCCAGTGTGATCGTCGTGAGTGATTAACACAACGGCGGCGTCGCCCCCATCTTGCGATGCCGCAAGAGTCGAAGCGAGATCGAGCTTGTGATTGCAGAGCCGACAGCGCGGCCGCCGGAATCTCGGATAGCCTGCTCCGCCTGTCCGTCGGCCTCGAAGACGAAGCTTGATCGGAGACCTTGAGCGTGCTCTTGCTGCGATTGACGATCGCTCCTGGCAGGAGGCCGCGTGAGATGCAGGAATGGCTGAGAGAGATCAGATCTCAGGTTGGCGAGGCGGTTCTGAGCTCACCGGCCGACGCTATTCTCGCAACCGATCGAGAGGGCACAATCTGCTTCTGGAATCCAGGCGCGGTCCGCGTCTTCGGATTTAGCGAGGCGGAGGCGGTTGGCAACTCGCTCGACCTGATCATTCCGGAGCGCCTGCGCAAGCGCCATTGGGATGGCTGGCAGCAGGTTATTGAGAGCGGGAAGACACGCTACGGCGCCGGCGATCTCCTGGCCGTGCCAGCCCTCGCGAAGGATGGCCGGCAGATCTCAGTCGAATTCACCATCACTCTGCTGTGCGATGCCGATCATCACATCATCGGCATGGCGGCAATCCTGCGCGATGTAACGAAACGCTTCGAGGAAACGCGGCAGTTGAGGCGCCTATTGGCAGAGCGCACGCGCTGACCAAGCGGTAGACCCCGGCGGATACGAAGCCTTTGCGCCCAAACTAGGGACCGATCTGGGTTGCCACAAGTCGCCAATTGCTGCCGCGGCGCAACTTCCGTGCAAACGTCCAGACGTCGACGCTGCGGCGCGCCGTGGGCGCTTTTTCGGTCAATTGGCCTGCAGCGTCGCGGGACAGGTTAAAGACCTCTCCCGCAAAGCGGACCGAGATCATCACGTGCGTTGCGTCGATGCTGCCATCGATAATCTCGGGCGGATCGAGGCGTGCAAACACGGTCTCGACGATTGTTCCAGCGACCTCGCGATCGGTGATCGCACGCTCGAATGCCTTGTAGACATCTGGCGAAACCAGCTTTGCGAGTGTCTCGCGATCGCCGGAGTCGAAGACCGCAACAATCCTTTCGTAGAGGGCAAGTGTCTTCGTCAGAAATTCATCGATCGTCGCAACGGTCTCGCTACGAAGGATTTCCGATAGAACCGCATCGCGACCCAAGCTTGCTGCCCTATCAGGAAGGGACGCAATCGAGTGAGCGTCAGCCGCACCTTCGCGTTTCGGACGCACGTCCTCGGTCGCCAAGATCCGCGCCAGATGCGCGCGCCAGCTCGACGCGATCCAATAGACCGCGAGCGCGTATATCAACCAGGTGATGGCCGAACCACCGCTCTCTTCAGACATGGCCGTCTCCACGCTTTCTGCAGAGCGCATACACCGCGCTCAGTGCTGATCGAGACGCGGTAACGTCTCGAACGAATGGAATGGCGGCGGCGACGACAAGGTCCACTCGAGCGTCGTTGCTCCCGCTCCCCAAGGGTTGTCGCCGGCGACGCGTTTGCGCCAGAAGGCCTCTGCGACAGTGACGAAGAAGATCAGGAAACCGGCTGCGGATATGTAGGAACCGATCGAGGAGATGTAGTTCCACGGCGCAAAGGCATCCGGATAGTCGGCGTAGCGGCGCGGCATGCCGGCGAGCCCGAGGAAGTGCTGCGGGAAGAACACCATGTTCACGCCGACGAACATCAGCGCGAAGTGCAGCCGCCCGAGCCACTCGGAATAGAGATAGCCCGACATCTTGGGGAACCAGTAGTAGAAGCCGGCGAAGACGCCGAACACGGCACCGAGCGACAGCACGTAGTGGAAATGCGCCACCACGTAGTACGTGTCGTGAAGCACGGTATCGATACCGACATTGGCAAGCACCACGCCGGTCACGCCGCCTATCGTGAAGAGAATGACGAAGCCGAGCACCCACAGCATGGGAACGCGGAAGCGGATCGATCCGCCCCACATGGTGGCGATCCAGGAGAATACCTTGATGCCAGTCGGAACCGCGATCACCATCGAGGCGAGCGCGAAATAGCGCGCGGCGTTCAACGACAGGCCCACGGTGTACATGTGATGGGCCCAGACAATGAATCCGATCAAACCGATGGCGACCATGGCATAGGCCATGCCGAGATAGCCGAAGATCGGCTTGCGGGCGAATGTGGAGACGACGTGGCTGATGATCCCGAAGGCCGGCAGGATCATGATGTAGACTTCGGGATGGCCGAAGAACCAGAACAGGTGCTGGTAGAGGATTGGGTCTCCGCCACCCGCAACGGTGAAGAATGTCGTCCCGAAATTTCGGTCGGTCAGGAGCATTGTGATTGCGCCTGCCAGCACGGGCAATGATATCAGCAGCATGAAAGCGGTCACCAGCATGCTCCAGGCGAAGAGTGGCATCCTGTGCATGCTCATGCCGGGCGCGCGCATGTTGAAGATGGTGGTGATGAAGTTGATGGCGCCGAGGATCGATGAGGCGCCGGCGAGATGGATCGAGAGGATCACGAAATCGACCGCCGGGCCCGGCTGCCCCGACGTCGAGAGCGGCGGGTAGAGTGTCCATCCGCCGCCGTGGCCCAAGGCCCCAGAAGCGCCCTCCACGAAGCCTGACATGCAGAACAGGACGAAGGCAATGACCAGCAGCCAGAACGAGATGTTGTTCATGCGCGGAAAGGCCATGTCCGGCGACCCGATCATGAGCGGCACCAGCCAATTGCCGAAGCCGCCGATCAACGCCGGCATGACGACGAAGAAGATCATCACCAGTCCGTGCGCGCTGACCATCATGTTGAACAGCGTAGGATCGGCGAAGAATTGAAGCCCGGGCTGCTGCAATTCCATCCGGATCAAGACTGAGAGAGCGGTGCCGACGACGCCCGCAAGGCTCGCGAAGATGAGATAGAGCGTCCCGATGTCCTTGTGGTTGGTAGAGAAGAACCAGCGTGCCCAGAAAGAAGGTCTGTCGGCATTGGGCATGGTCGCGGCCGTCATATCACTCTCCCAAGACCCTCAAAGTCTGCGCGTTGCCTGCGGCTCTCGAGCGGGAAGGACTGGCTCGACATAGACTCGCAGCTGGCCACTGGCCGGGATTCCGGTGGCAAGCATCTCCTCATCGAGATCGAGGTCGATGAGTTGGGGCGTTTCGGTTTGGAGGCTTTCGATCGCTGCGCGGACAATGGCCGATGCCGTGCTACCACCACCAACCCACCCGGCCAGCACGGTGCCTTCCCCATCGAGAATGGTCTTGGCACCTGTCCGCACCGCGGCCGATCCTCGCGCCTCAACGACGATCACCAGGGCGAAAGGCTGCCGAACCGCAGCAAGATCGGCGGCGACCTGGAGTACGTCGGTCCCCGAAAAGTCCGCAGTGGGCTTGGCCATCGCCATCGTCCTCCGACGGCTTGTGATGCCTCGCGCCCGAGGGTGAAACAGAATCCGCTCTGCAGGGGCGAAGGCTTGATCAGCTCCCCCATTTTGCTCGCCGCATTCATGCAATCAAACGAATTTAATAGGTCGATTAATGCAATAATTATGCTATATGGGATTAGGAGTTGCTCATGGACATCGAGCTTGCACGAACCTTTATTGAGATCGTCAAGACGCGTAGCTTTGTGCGTGCTGCAGAGCATCTGAATATCAGCCAGACAGCCGTCAGCGCCCGCATCCGGACACTGGAAGAGCGGCTTGGCCGGCCTGTATTTGTCCGCAACAAGAACGGGGCCTCGCTGACGCCTGCGGGCGAGCAGTTTCTGCGCTATGCACCTATGTTCGTGCAGCTCTGGGAGAGAGCCCGCCATCAGGTGGCGGTGCCAAAGGGACGGCGCGCAGTCCTGGCCATCGGGGGCGAATTGAGCCTGTGGCACCCATGGCTGGTGGACTGGCTGCACTGGATGCGCCGAACCGCGCCGGATGTGGCGCTGCGTGTTCAGGTCGGCTTGCCCGAGAGCCTGACGGATCAGGTTGCCGCTGGTGCTCTGGATGTCGCGGTGATGTACGCCCCGCAATATCGGCCCGGTGCCCGTGTCGAGCAGTTGCTGGAGGAGAAGCTGGTGCTGGTGACGACTGATGCTGCCGCAACGACCGTCACACCGGACAGCTATGTCTACGTCGATTGGGGGCCGGACTTCGCGCACCACCACGGGCTCAGCTTCCCCGAGGATACCAACCCTGGTCTGTTTGTTGGCCTCGGCCCCCTGGCGCTGACCTACATCCTCGAGGCCGGCGGATCGGGGTACTTTCGCCAACGCGTCGTGGCTCCGCTCATTGATGCGGGGAAGCTGCATCCGGTCGCTGGCGCCCCGAGCTTTGTTTATCCCGTCTATGCCGTGTGCTCCGCACATGCCGACGACGTACTGATCACGCTTGCTCTTGACGGCCTGAGGAGCATTGCCGCGACGAACAAGACAGACATGGTCTCGTAAGGCGATGCTCGAGATGGTGCTGCGGGCTACCAACGCAGTCAGACCATCACGGAGATCGCAGTCTCGCCCACCACGTCCACGGACGCGTCCTTGCGCGCAGTGCTATTCCGGGCGTTGGAGCAGGGCGGCGGGCGCTCCCCGCTAGGCCGCCGCGCCTGTTCCGAAAGTATGTCTCCCCACGCCGTGCCCCACCCCTGCATGACACGTAGGGCAGCATCGCAACTGTGGCCTCTGGCAGTTGGGCGGCCCAACACCCAGATGTCGAAAGCTTGGTCATAGCGCCCAGCGCTCAGAGCACTCAGGCCCTTACGGGCCATCGCACTCATTTGACTAACCTCTACTCAGAAGAGCCCCGCTGCACCCGAATGAGGTTTCGACATTGATCGGAGGCAAGTCCATGCAGGCCAAAGACATCATGACGAGGGATGTTGCGACTGTCCCACCTGATGCCAGCGTACGTGAGGCAGCCAAGCTGATGACAGACAGGCGGTTGAGCGGCCTCCCGGTGATCGCCGCAGATGGACGAGCCGTCGGCATTTTGACGGCCAGCGACTTGTTGCACCGCATTGAGATGGGAGCCGAACGACGACGAACATCGTGGTTCGCAAGCTTCTTCGCAAGTCCGGATGAGCTGGCACGCCAGTACGCCAAGGATCACGGGCGCAAGGTGTATGAGGTCATGTCGCGGCACATTATATCGGTCCTTGAAGACGCCAGCCTCAGTGAAGTTGCTGATGTTCTCGACAGCAACGGTTTCAAGCGAGTGCCGGTTACACGCGACGGGATGCTGGTGGGCGTTATCTCGCGCGGCGATCTCGTGCGCGTCATCAGTCAGGCGAGCTTCAATGAACCTGTCCCGAGATCGGATGACGCGGCGTTACAGCGCGCGATATTGCAGCAGATGCGCCAGCAGCGCTGGTTGGACGGTGGCTTCGTCAACATCACTGTCAAGGATGGCACCGTAGACGTTTGGGGCACGGTCGCCTCAAAAGAGCAACATACGGCGCTTCTGGTGCTGGTCACGGAAATCGCAGGCACGGCAGTTGTCGAAGATCATGTGAAGGTCGGTGCTCTAGACCCTCTTCCAGGTTGGATCTAAATTCCCGCGATCTAGCCCCGCGCAGCTTAGTTGTTCGTGTCCGGTGGGTTGGGGAGTGCTGGGACATAGTGGGGGGCCTGCGGCGCTCAGAAGAGTACTCCGTGCGCACCCAGCACGCCGGCTGCGACCGTGAGGAGACTCCCCGTGAGCAAGATCACGTGGAGCCGAAGCACAAGCCGGAATGTGCCTTCCGGATCGCGGGTCGCGCGAGCGTGGAACCAGCGGTGCAGAACCAGCGGCTCGGCAACAAAGAGGATGACCGTGAAGATCGCCCAGATGGCGACCATGGCATGCATCCACCAGAAGTGCGGATCGGTAAACCGGTCCCAGGCCGCTAGGCGATGGGTCATCCAGAAACCGCTGGCGCCAGCGATGACGGTCGAGAAGCGGGCCTGGATGGCGAAGCGACCTTCGATCATCTCGAACAACGCCAACCGCTCCGCCGCCGGCACAGCACGGATCAATCCGGGCAGCAGCACGAGCGTCACCATCGACACGCCGCCGATCCAGTGCACGACAGCAAGCACGTGCAGCGTCCGAGCAATGGTGAGATCGTCGACGATCACGCTGTCCTCAATCGCGCAGCCGAGAAGGAAAAGCGCTGCTCGCCGGCAGGGGCCGAGCCACGCGATGTGCGAAAGTCACGGATCATGCTTCTGCGTGCTCGTGGAGCGATAAATAGCAGCCTCCGTCACGATCACGTCCATAGCAATATCGTGAGCCTGCGGGACATACCCCTCGACACGGCCAGCCTCGGATCCAACCCCGACGATCAGTGGCTTGGGCTCGCTCACGGCAAGCGTGCGGTCGAAATAGCCGCCGCCGTGTCCCAAACGATAGAGCCCCGAGAAGCCCACCAATGGCGCGATGACCACATCGGGCCTGATGGGCTCGCGCCGTTCTGGCACCATGATGTTCCAGAAACCGCGTGTCATTGGATCGCCCGGTCGCCACCTCCAGTATTGGAGCGGTGCCTGCTCCTGGACCACGACCGGCAGTGCCAGCTCGCAGCCCTTCCGTGCGCATATCTCCGCGCCCCACGTCCTGAGATCGAACTCACCCTTGATGGGCCAGTAGAGGCCAAGCGTCCGGCACACATGGCGCTCGAGGAGAGTGTCGAGGTTGCGTGCGATCGCAGCCGTCAGGAACGAGCGATCCACCGACGACAAGCCTTGCCGCTCGCGCTTCAGGCGCACGCGTTCCCGCACTCGCCACGCCCTCACCTCCGCGTCCATCAGGCCTCCGTATCGGCTGCCGTGCTGGGCGACCTGCGTCGCAAGGGCGGCACAAGGTTGTCGCCGCGGTGAAGCGCAATGCCGAGCTGGAGAGAGTCGGCGATACGGTTCGCCCGATCGATGAAGACCTGCGCCGCGTCGGGCGGGCATATCCTGATCGCTGTGGCCTGGAACAGCGCGAGCCAGCGTTCGAAATGTGCGGATGCGATGTCGGGCAGCTCGGCGTGTGCCTTCATCGGCGTGCCCTTGTAGCGGCCGGTCATCAGCGTCACCGATGACCAGAACGCACACAGCTTGTCGAGATGAGCGGGCCAGTCCTCGACGCGCGCATTGAAGATCGGACCGATCAATGGATCGCGACGTACGCGTGCATAGAACGCGTGCACCAGTTCGCGAACCATCTCTTCGGTGATGCCGGCATCGACGCCCGGGGCATTGGGATGCGGATCACGCGACATCGGCATCCCTCCCGGCCAAGTGCGAGTTCTTCATGGCGGCGCCTCCGGACACGGGCGTCCAACGTGCACTGGCGATTGCCGCAGTAAGGATCAGCACGAGCTTCGAGGCCTCGAGGCCGATGTAGACATCATGCAGCATGCTCGGCGGAGCATTGCGGCCGGCGATGATGTCGAGCACCCGCACATCGAGGATGGGACGCAGAAAGACGGTCTCGATGGCCAGCACGACGGCGATGGCAACGAGCGCGATCATGACCCACCCCCAGCCCGCAGCCACCCGCGGTCGGCAGACCGAGATGAGCAAAGCGGCAACTACCACCAGGCTCCATTCGATCAGCATCAAGACATGGAACGTCCAGCGGCCGACGTCGAGCGCCTGCGGCAGCGGCAGGCTCGGCGCCAGGAATTTCGCTGGCGTGGCCACGAACGAGACGCCGAGCAGAAGCCCCGACCAAATGAACAGGAGCGGCGCGACGACGTGGGTCATGGGCGCGCTTCCGGCCTGTGGAACTCAACGAAAAAAGCACTGTCCGCGTCCAGCAATTCCACATGATGCAACACCTCTGGCTCGATCGCCGCTGCGCCGCCTTCAGCCACCACGACCGTGTCAGTCGGCGCCGCATCAAGACAGTATCGGACGCGGCCCCGTTCGACCCGCAACAGGCCCCACATGCCGCGCCTGACGCTGTGTGCCGAAAGCAGAGCGTCTGGGACGGTCTCCCGCGTGAACAGCGGCGTGCGTCGGACAAAGGCAAGGCCGGGCGGCAGTACTTCCCGTATCCGCATCATGTCACGTCCTCGGTCTGGCCGGGATGGGGCGACAGTTCGTCGGCTTTGCTGCCGCGTCCGTTCTCCGCGTCGGCGTTCGGCAGTGGCGCCTTCTTCGCTGTGATATTGGGCCAGCGCTCCGCATAGGTGCGGTTGATCTCGAGCCACTGGTCCGTCGCCGCCAGCTCCGTGTCCGGGAAGATCGCCTCGGCCGGACATTCGGGCACGCACACGCCGCAGTCGATGCACTCATCGGGATGGATGACGAGCATGTTCTCGCCCTCATAGAAGCAATCGACGGGGCAGACCTCGACGCAGTCCGTGTACTTACACTTGATGCAGTTCTCGGTAACGACGAAAGTCACTTCGAGGAGTTCCCGCTGCCACGCGCCAACGACGCCAGTCGTTCGACCGTCTCTTGAGCAAGCCGTCGGGTCAGCTCCGCCGCCGGCATCTCACGACCGAGCGAGGCGGCCTGTCCCGCCCACAGCGAGGAGAAATCGCTTGAGCCCTTGGCCTCCGCAGCGGCCTTCAAGGGCGCGAGCGCGCCACCCGCCAACGGGAACGCGGGCGCATCGGCCGAGAGCGGTCCGATCTCGCGCATCGCGCGGTTGATCACGCCGCGCGCCGGGCGCCCGGTGAAGAGGTTGGTCAATGCTGTGCTGTCGTCGGTGGCGAACTTCAACGCTGCCCGATGCAGTGCCGATACCTGGGCTTCGGGGCAGAACAGGTAGGCCGTACCGACCTGCGCACCGCTGGCGCCAAGCGCGACGGCCGCTGCAATGCCGCGCGCATCGGTAATGCCGCCGGCGGCAATGACTGGAACCGAGACGGCGTCAACCACCTGCGGGACCAGCGCGAAGGTCCCGGCTTGTGTGGCGACATCGTCGGTCAGGAACATGCCGCGATGGCCGCCCGCCTCGTTGCCTTGCGCGATGATCGCATCGCAGCCGCGCTCGGCGAGCCACCTCGCTTCGCGCGCCGTCGTCGCCGAAGCAATGACCTTGCAGCCCGTGGCTCTCACGCGCTGCAGCAGCCGATCCTCGGGCAGGCCGAAATGAAAGCTCACCACCTCCGGCCTGAACTCTTCGACGATCGCGCACGAGGCCTCATCGAACGGGGCGCGGCTGCTGCTCGGCACATCGTTGGGATCGAGGCCAAGCTCGTCGTAGTAGCGGCGCAATCGAGTGCGCCAGCGCGCCTCCCGATCGGCATCGGGCACCGGCATCGCATGCGTAAAGAAGTTCAGATTGATCGGCTTGGCGGAGCGTTGGCGGATGACGCCGAGTGCCGCGCGGACCTGGGCGGTGGTTGACGTGGCACAGGCAAGAGATCCGAGACCTCCAGCCTCCGAGACCGCGACGGCCAGCTCTGGCGTGCTCGGGCCAGCCATCGGCGCCAGCAGGATCGGATGCTCTATCCGGAACATTTCCAGCAATCGGCGGTCGGGCCACATGAGATCAGCTCCCCCTCAGATCGGCCGTTGCCGTCCGGCTCATCGAAGCCTCGCGCCGGAGCGCGGATTTCGGTCGCGACACGTCCATCTGGCTCCTCCACGCACGGTGCTTGCGATCCGGCGACGACGCCGTTTAAATAGGCATCAATGATACCTCTTTATCGAGGCGGCGCAACACCGAGGTGAGCCATGCGACTGACTGTCATGACCGACTACGCGCTCCGGGTTCTGATGTATGTCGCAACAGCGCCCGGGCGGCTGGTCACGATCGACGAGATCGCGCGGGCCTACGCCATCTCCGGCAACCATCTGACGAAGGTCGTTCAGGAGTTAGCCCGCCACGGATTCGTTGAGACCGTGCGCGGACGCGGCGGCGGCCTGCGCCTGGCACAGCCGGTGGACACCATCACGATCGGCAGCGTCGTGCGCGCGATGGAGGAGGACTTCGGCCTGGTCGAGTGCTTTCATACCGGCAATACCTGCTGTCTGACGCCAGTCTGCCGCCTGCGTCGTGCCTTGGACGACGCGTTGCGCGATTTTCTTGCCGCCTTGGATCGTCGATCCCTGGCCGACCTCGTGGTGCGGCCCAAAGCACTGCTGGCCAGCTTTCACGAGGCGTGATCTCCACACGGCGCGGGGCCAGATGCCGACCCAGACGGCATTGGCGGGGACTTGAGGGTGAGCGGGTTTCATACTGCGCCCGACGGGATCCGAGGAATCTGGCCGGTGCCACGTTGAGAAGATCGGCGGCATCGCGCGTTGTTAGCGTTTCCCTGACATCAGGCAATCGATCACGTCGACCTGATGAAGAAATCTTCCTGAAAATCCAACGGCAGCCATCAGGATTTGATCGTCATCAAGGGGCATCGATGCTTTCGGCTCATGATATCTTCCAGTGAGCTTCAATGCCGACCGATCCATGACAGACATCAGGGCATCATGAGCGAGAATGATAACAGCACGCCAGACGACACTCACAAGCGCCCAAAGACGATTGCGCCAGAATCAGCAAGCGGTGCGAGTTTGAATCGAGGGCACACCTTGTTGCCCATGCTGATAGGCGGGTTGGTGCTAGTGATTTTCGGCATGATTGCGGTGGTATTGATCGTGTGAAGCGCGGTGCTCACCGAGCCTGTGTCCGCCCGCCAGCGACGCACCGTTTCGCGCGATCTCCTGCAGCCGACGCGAGAGCGTGAGAAGCTGCGAGTCATCTTCGTCGAACTCAATGAGGCCTGCAAAAGAGCGGAGGACGATGACACCATCAGCGTCGAGGCGTTTGCGGATATGGGCGAACGCCGCAACGAGGCCTTGAACGCCCTCAACATCGATGCGTCAGGATGTCTGCACGACCATATTAGCGCCTCTGCCACGGTGTGGATGATCCGCTGATCATGAGCCGGTCGTTCTCCGCGGTGTGCCAGAGCTATTCGGGTCATCTGGCGTGCGAGAGCGCGGGTGCTCGGCACTGAGGCCGGACAGCGGGTCTGTCCCCTCGAAGCGGTCGCGATATAGCGTTGCCTGAACCAGAAGCATGAATGTCACGGGCGTGGTCGTCGTGACGAATATGCCGATCAGCACCTCGTGGACAACCGCACGTGTCTGAGCGAACGAGAAGTACAACATCGACGCAGCCAGGATGGTGAACAATCCCATCGTCGTCCCGAGCGTCGGGGCGTGGACTCGTTCATAAAAAGTCCTGAAGCGCAGCAAGCCAATCGAACCAATCAGAGCCAGACCCGAACCTGTGACGAGCAGCGCGGATATCAGAATAGCGGCCCACAAAGGCAGGTCCTCGATCGTGCTCATTCGATGACCTCGCCGCGCATGAGAAACTTCGCCATGGCAACGGTCGTAACAAAGCCCAGTAGACCGATAGCCAGCGCCACCTCGAAATAGAGCGTCGTCCCCGAGCCGATGCCAAACACCAACAGCAAGAGCATGGCATTGACGTAGAGCGTATCCATGCCGATGACGCGATCTTGCGCCCTCGGCCCTCGCAAGATGCGAAAGGCCACAGCGGCCATCGCCAACGTGAGAAAGATCTTGGACACCGTGAGTGCGGCGGTCAGGATCAGCCCGCTCATTCGAAGATCTCCTTCAACAGGCCCTCGTAGCGGACCTTGATAATCTCACCCCAGTCGTCGTCATCGACGAGATCGAGGACGTGGATGATCAGCACATTGCTTGCCGGCTCATAGGCTGCCCAGCTCGTCCCCGGCGTAGCTGTGATGATGCACGCAAGAAGAGCGAGGCTGTAATGGGAGCGCACGCTCAGCTGGATCCGGACAAAGCCCGGCGTTCGTTCGGGCTTGTCTTTGAATGTCAAGCGCGCGACGCGGTAGTTCGAGCGTGCCATGTCCACGATCACTTTGAGGCCCAGCTGGACGATGACCCAAAGCCGTCTGAAGAGCAGCGATGGGGCTTCGAGGCGCACCAGGATCCATGATCCGGCAACTGCAAGTACGCTGCCGAGCAGGACATGCCCTACTGAGAGGCTCTGGTTGAGGAGCAGCCAGGTGGCCAGCAGCATCGCGGAGATCACGGGAAATGGCAGCCATCGCCTCATGGCGCCCGCTCCTGTCGCAGGGGTGCGGCGCCTGGCTGCGCCTGCACAGCGCCAATATAGGGGCGCCCGAGCTCAAGCCCATGGGCGGTCACTTGCATGAAGCGCATGACAGGGCCGGCCTGCACGGTGAGGGCGACACAAAGAAAAAGGAGCAGAGCAATGGCGCCAAGCTCCACGCCACGAATAAACGGTAGCTCGCGCTCAGTGAATGTCCAGAACGTCCGCATCCCCGCGCGCGTCACGGCGACAACTGTCGTGAGACCGGAGACCACTATCACGAACAGTAGTATCCAGCCCTGCACGGACACGATGCCGCCTCCTGCAAGCCAGTGCTGCTCGAGGAGGTTGCTGATAAGTGCGAATTTCGCGATGAAGCCGGAAAGCGGCGGCAAGCCAGCGAGCAGCAGTGCGCACGCAAGAAACGCGATGCCGAGTACGGCCAGGATCGCGGGGATGGCAACGCCGACTTCCTTTTCTTCCTCGGCTTCTTCTTCCTCCGCGCCATAGGCCTCCAGCGTCACGGCCAAGACATCGTCGGCGGGAGTCCGGCCGCGCTCCACGAGCTCGACCAGCAGGAAGAATGCCGCAACCGTCAGCGTGGAGCTCACGAGATAGTACAGCGCCGCACTGGTCATGCCTGTGCCGCCCAAGCCAATGGCGGCCAGCGTGGTCCCCGACGAAACGAGCACGCTGTAGCCGGCGAGGCGGCCCATGTCCTGCGAGGCGAGCATGGCAATGGCGGCAAAACCTATTGTCGCGACGCCGATCGCGAACAGCCACCCTTCCCCGAAGAGCATCGATGCGCCCCCCGAGGCCTCGGTCGTTATGGATCCCACTCTCAGAATGACGTAGAAGCCGACCTTGGTCATGACTGTGAAGAGTGCCGCCGCTGGCGCGCTCGCCGCCGCGTACACGGTCGGCAGCCAGAAGCCGAGCGGCCACGCCGCGGCCTTCACCAGAAAGGCGACGCCGAGGATTGCCGCACCAATCTCGAACAGCCGTCGCTCGGACGGATCGAGGACCGGGATGCGCTCACCGAGCGCGGCCATGTTGAGCGTGCCCGCGGTGCCGTAGATCAGGCTGACACCGACGAGAAAAAGCGTCGATGCAGCGAGGTTGATCACGATGTAATGGAGGCTTGCACTGACGCGCGTGCGCCCGGAACCGTAAAGAGCCAAGCCGTACGATGCCGCAAGCAGGACCTCGAAGAAGACGAAGAGGTTGAACAGGTCGCCTGTCAGGAAGGCGCCGTTCAATCCCATGAGCAGAAACTGGAACAGGGGATGGAAGTAACTACCCGCGCGGTGCCACGAGGCCAGGGCAAAGAGCAGCACTGCGCAGCCGAGCGTGGCGGTCAGCAGCAGCATCAGGGTCGCGAGCCTGTCGGCCACCAGAACAATGCCAAAGCTGGCCGGCCAGTTGCCGAGAAGGTAGACCCTGACCGTTCGCGCCGGGTCTTCCTCCATGCTCGCCATGAGGAGCGCTATGGCGACCGCAAGCAGCGCCAGTGTGGAGAGAATACTGATTGCGGTCACGACCTCGCGGCGACGGCCGTCGATCAGCAACATCAGCCCGCCGGCGAAGAGCGGAATGAGGATTGGCGCAATGATCAGGTGATCCGCAACCGTCACGGCCCCCGCTCCACGCTATCGACGTGATCGCTGCCGGACAATCCCCGCGCGGCAAGCAACACAACGAGAAACAGCGCCGTCATCGCAAAGCTGATGACAATGGCGGTCAGCACCAGCGCCTGGGGCAACGGGTCGGTGTATTGCTCGAGATTACCAGGAACCGACGGGCGGACGAGAACCGGCGGCGCGCCGACGCGGAGGCGCCCCATACTGAAGATGAAGAGATTGACCGCATAAGACACGAGCGACAGGCCGATGATCACCTGAAAGGTCCGAGGACGCAGAAGGAGCCAAAATCCCGATCCGGCCAGGACGCCAATGGTTAGGGAGATCACGAGCTCCATCAGGTGGTCCCCTCCGCGGACTGGGCCGCTTTGCTGGCCGTGCGGCTGACGCGGATCGACTGATGGGCGAGGGCGATGAGTATCAGGACAGTCGCTCCGAGAACCAGAGCGAAGACGCCCAGATCGAAGAGCAAGGCAGAGGCCATCGGCAAGCGGCCGAGAACAGGTAAATCCACATACTGGAAGGATGACGTGAGAAACGGGCGGCCGAAAAAGGCGGCGCCGATTCCTGTGCCGCAAGCTGCAAACAAGCCGAACCCGATCCAGCGCACCGGTAGAACTGTCAGACGCGCTTCGACCCACCGTGCACCGCCGGCGATGTATTGGAGAATGAAGGCAATCGCGAGCGTCAGCCCGGCGACGAAGCCACCACCCGGCAGATCGTGACCACGCATGAAGAGAAACACCGCCATCATCGACACGACTGGAAACAAAAGCCGCATGATGAGACCAGGCACGATCATGTAATGGGCGGAGATTGTTTCCTTGCTCAGTGCATCGTGCTCGGCGTCGAAGCGGTCCTGGAACTGCTTCTGCTCCGGCACCACGACGCTGTCCCGCGCCGGGCGAAAGCGGCGTAGCAGCGCGTACACGGTGATGGCTACGATACCGAGCACCGTGATCTCGCCGAGTGTGTCGAAGCCTCTGAAGTCGACGAGAATGACATTGACCACGTTGCGCCCCCCACCCTCAGTGTAGGCCTTCTCAAGGAAATTGGTGGCGATGGTATAGGTCTGCGGTCTTGTCATGACGGCATAGGACAGCGTCGCAAGGCCAGCACCGCCGACAAACGCGATCACGAGATCGCGGAGACGTCTCGCACGAATGAGGATAGTCGCGGGCTGGTCTGCCTCCTCCCGCCGATTTGGGAGCCATCTGAGGCCGAGCAACAGCAGCACGGTAGTGACGATCTCGACGAGCAATTGCGTCAGCGCCAGGTCCGGTGCGGAGGCCCAGGCAAATGTCACACAGGTTGAAAGTCCTGCGCCGCCCGTCAATATCACGGCAGCGAGACGATGGAACTTTGCCTGCTGCGCCGCGCCCAAGGCACAGACGCAACCCACGATCCAGACAAGCAGGAAGGTCGTATCGATCTCATTGAGCTTCGGTACGTAAATATCCACTAATCCTTTGTGCAGCGGCCAGATCGCCGCGAGTATCGTGACGCACAGGAGGAGCACGAGCTGTGGCTGAAGGCGCGTCGAACCCAATGACTGCACAAGCCCTTTCGCGCCCCGCCAAGACGCGATCGCGATCGCACGCTCGAAGATGCGCTGTCCTTTCAGTCGGCGAAGGATGGGGGCACCCTCCACATCGCCGGAGAGATACTTGAGCAATGCGGTGTAGAGAACGATGCCGCCGGCCGAGGCAAGCAGGCTCATCCACAAGGCCGGCGTGAAGCCATGCCATACCGCGAGACTGTAGTCGGGGGGCGCTTCGCCGAGAACGGCCCGGACGGCGATGTCGAGAAATGCTCCGACCGTGGCTTGCGGCGCAATCCCGACAAGAATGCAGATGACCACGAGAAAAGCGATCGGCAGCAGCATCCAAAGAACGGGATCGTGCGGGGCGTGTGGCAGGTTCTTGGCCTCGGGACCAAAGAACACCTGATGGATCAGGCGCAGCGAATAGGCGACGCTGAACATGCCCGCAAGCGTTGCCAGATAGGGGAGAGCATCATCGAGCACTGAGGCGACATGCGTCTCGACCGTCTCTGCGAAGAACATCTCCTTAGACAGAAAGCCGTTAAGGAGAGGCACGCCAGCCATCGCTGCGGCGGCCACCATTGCCAGAATGGCAGTGATCGGCATGACATGGAAAAGCCCGCCCAAACGGCGGATATCCCGCGTGCCGGCTTCATGGTCGATGATGCCCGCGGCCATGAACAGCGAGGCTTTGAAGGTCGCATGATTCATGATGTGAAAGATCGCCGCCACCGCCGCCAACGGGCTGCCGAGCCCCAGCAGCAGCGTGATCAGCCCGAGGTGGCTGATCGTCGAGTAGGCGAGCAGGCCTTTGAGATCCTGCTGAAAGAGGGCGAGGAAAGCGCCGAGCAACAATGTGATGGCGCCGAGTGGCACGAAAACCCAGAACCAATAGTCATGTCCGGCCATGGTGGGCCAGAGGCGCGCCAGCAGGAATACGCCCGCTTTGACCATGGCCGCCGAATGCAGATACGCGGAGACTGGCGTCGGAGCGGCCATCGCGCGCGGTAACCAGAAATGAAAAGGAAACTGCGCGCTCTTTGTCAGAACACCGGCGGCGATCAGGAGAAGGGTCGGCAGATAAAGGGAGTGTGCGGTGACGCTGGCGCCCGATCTCAGCACGACATCGAGATCATAGCTGCCCACGATCTGGCCCAGGAACATCATCCCAGCAAGCAGGCAGAGTCCTCCTGCTGCCGTCACGGTCAGCGTGATACGCGCACCATCGCGAGCATTCTGGTTCTGGTGCCAATAGGAGATGAGGAGAAACGAGTAGAGGCTCGTGAGCTCCCAGAAGAAGACGATTTGCAGCAGATTGCCGGCCGTGACGATGCCAAGCATCGCCCCCATGAACCCCAGAAGAAACGAGAAAAAGCGCGGAGCCGGATCCTCCGGCGCCATGTAGTACCGCGCGTAGAGAATAACGAGCACGCCGATGGCGCTGACGAGGACGACGAAACTCCAGGCGAAACCGTCGAGGCGTAGGATGAAATTCAGCCCGAGCTGCGGCACCCATTCGAATTCGGCGCGAAGAATCTCGCGATCGGCGATCGGCCCATAAAAGTATGCGGCGATCGCCAGCACCGCGAGCGCGACGCTTCCCGCGAGCCAAGCTTCGGCATTTCGCGCATTCGTCGGAAGAAGTGCCGCCACGACGCTGCCGGCGAACGGCAACACAACCAGTGCGCTGAGTAGAACGACGTCGGTCGACATGCCCTCCGAGCAACCCTTTCGTTTGACGGTAGCGATGCAGATGGATTGCCCGTCACGCCCGCTGCCCGCGCATCTTCTACGCAGGTTTACACCTTAGCGTCGCGTTCAAAGTGTCTGCAAACGCCTTGCTAACTTTTCGAGAGATTTGGTGTCGCTTTGGCCGCGGTTTCATCGAGAGCCATCCGGATCTCGGCGCGGTCGGAGGCTTTCCGGATACGCTGCAGTAGAGTTTCTTCGCGCAACGTCCGGCACAGCCCTCCCAAGGTCGCAAGCAGCCCGCTGCGTTTGTCGCTAGGCCAGATCAGGACAAACACAAGATCGACGGGATTGTTGTCCGACGCCTCGAACCCGATCGGCTGAGCGAGCCGAAAGAAGACTCCGGCTGGCGCGGCAAGCCCATCAATACCTGCGTGCGGTACGGCGATGCCGCGATTGATTGCCGTCGAACCGAGCTTCTCGCGATCGGCCAAGGCCTTCAGTAGGCTCTCACTTGCGACGCCAGTGGTCCGACTGAGATGCGCTGCAGCAGAGGCGAGAAGCGCTGCCTTGGAGTCGATCGGCGACTCCAGGAGCACGTCATCATCCCGGAGAATTGTAGCGAGACTCATGGCTTCCGGCATTTACGCCTCCTGGACGAAGTTGCATTTACGCACCCGAGAAGGGGGCCGGATGACCGCGGCGATACGTACGCCACCGTTCTCTTGAATTCAACCGCAGCGGGACGCGCCGCATCTCGGGTAAGCGGTGGCGATGAAACAATCCCATTTGTACCATGACGGTTCCGGCACAAGGCTGAAACAGAGCGACTTTCCGGCTCTCGGCAGCAAGCCGCTTGCCCTGTCGCGGTGGCATCCGAGCCGATGACGTGCTCAGGACGACGGGGCCTCGAATGGTTCGAAATGGCTTCAGATGTACCTGATTGTCGACGACGGGAAGTCCCGCGAGGTTCTCCACGGCGATCTGAACCTGAACATTCGCAAGCACGAAGAAGCGCTCGCCGACCTCGAATAGCTCGACCGCGGCGGCGACCTGGGCGATCATCGCGCTCGCCCGATGGGGTAACGGTCTGGCGCAGCGGAAGGTGGTGAATTTCGAGCCCACTCTGTAGTCCCGTGGGGGCTTCTGTTACCCGCCGCGTTACCCAGAGCCAGTCTCGAGCTGCCGATGTCGCTCTAAGTTATTGAGATGATGGTGGGCGATGAAGGACTCGAACCTTCGACCCGCTGATTAAGAGTCAGCTGCTCTACCAACTGAGCTAATCGCCCCACCCTGGCCCGGCAGATCGCCGTACCCAAACCAACTTCGCTGCGCAAAAACCCGGGCCCCCAGGGGACAGCCTCGCTTCCGCCGCGATTCAGGCATTGGCTCGCGTGCCAAAGAGTGCCGCGTTTTATACGCCGTGCGCCCCCTTGTCCAGCCCGCATCGCGGAAGCCGGATCGGTGCCCGTCCGGCGCCGCGAGCTGCCGCCTGCGGCGCTCCGGGAACGTTGCTGCCACAGGAAAATCGAGCTAGGCATGGGCCTCCCGATCCTCGTATTCTGCGCCTCGGCGGCCCTGGGCCTCGCCGGATGTGCCGCCGCCATGCCTGGATACGTGCCCGACCACGGCCGCAACAAGATCGCCGCAGCCGCAGCCGCGGCCAATGCCGACCGCTCCGGCGCATTCGCCCCTGACGGCCGCTACGTCCCGACCAAAACCGAGAGAGACTATACCTGCCGGCGCCTGAAGGGCATCGTGCAGCTCAAAATCCAGCAGGTGCGCGACGAGGAAGCCAACCCCGCGGGCGGGCTGATCTCCTCCCTGACCAGCAAGACGACCCCGCGCCACACCTCGACGGGGGCAACGAGCGCTGCCTACTCGCCGGAGTGGGCCCGCCTCATGGCCCTCAACGATCTCATGGCCGAGAAGAATTGCGGGCGGTTCGACCTCGATGCCGCGCTGAAGGCCGGAAATACAGAGACTCCGGAGCCCGTCGGCGCACCTGCCAAGACCAGCAGGAAAAAGCGGCCGCTGGGCTGAACGGCGGGCTGCCGAACAGGACCAGGCCCGGTGACGGCGGCCGCGCGCGGCAAGCGCCCGCGCTCCTGCGCTGCCATTGCGACAATTCGCGATACGGGAGCGCCGAGGTGAGGCCCCCTGTCAATTGCGCGCCACCCCTGGAACGGCTATAGGGCAAACGGACGTACCGCCCCGACCTGATCCGAGGTCGGCCGCCGGCGCCGCCGCCCGGTCGACCGGAACGGTCGGCGCGAACGGTCGGCTGGAGCATGGCCGGGGGGATTTTTTTGCGTGTTCCATACGGACCCCGACGCGGGTCAAGTGTGCAAGACATTCGAATAATGCGCCCGGCAGCGACGGTCGTCTGCAGGGCAAGCGCCGGCGCCGTCTGCCGCCCGACTTTGACGCGTGGGAGCATGAGGACTTGAAATCAGGCACGCAGAAATCCCAGGCCGGCGGCTTCCGGGACATGATCAGCATATTCGTGCACGCGCTGATCATCGCGTTCGTCGTCCGTGTCTTTTTCTATCAGCCGTTCAATATCCCCTCCGGCTCCATGCAGTCCACGCTGCTGATCGGCGACTATCTCTTCGTCTCGAAGCTTTCCTACGGCTACTCCAAGCATTCGCTGCCGTTCAGTCCGGACCTCTTCTCCGGCCGCATCTGGGGCGCGAGCCCGAAGCGCGGTGACGTCGCCGTCTTCAAGCTGCCGCGCGACAATTCGACGGACTATATCAAGCGCGTCATCGGCCTTCCCGGCGACGAGATCATGGTGCGCGCCGGCGTGCTCTTCATCAACGGCAAGGAAGTGCCGCGCCGGCGCGTCGATGACTTCGTGCAGATCGGCGAGGACGGGCGCGAGCGCCGCATTCCCCGCTACGAGGAGACGCTGCCCGAGGGGCGCAAGTACTTCGTGCTCGATGCCCGGCCGAACGGCGACTACGACAACGTAGGCCCGTACAAGGTGCCTGAAGGCCATTACTTCATGATGGGCGACAACCGCGACAACTCCACGGACAGCCGCGATCAGTCGCCCCGTTATGGCGTAGGCTACGTACCTCTTGAGAATTTCATCGGGCGGGCTGATATCATTTTCTTCTCCATGGCCGTCGACGAGCCGGGGCGCTTCGAGCTGACCCGCCCCTGGACGTGGCCGTTCGACGTGCGATGGGGCCGCATTTTCAAACTGGTGCGATAACGAGGCACTGCCATTTGGACGAGGCGCTGGAGCATCGGCTTCATCCGGCCAATGCGCTGAGGGCGCTGGAGCACATCGCCACGCGCGTGCGGCATCCGCTGCCGTGCGCGGCTGCCCGCGACGTTCGTCTGGGGTGTTTTTGGGGGCGCATGTCGTGAGCAAAGCCGCCGCCGCTAAGAAGCTCCCGGATAAGAAACCCCCGGAAAAGCTCAAGTCCGCGCCGCTCGAGAAAGCGCTCGGCTACAAGTTCAAGAGCCGCGCCCTGATCAGGCGCGCACTCACGCACGCGAGCGTGCGCTCGCTTCGCGAGAAGAGCGACGACAACGAGCGCCTCGAATTCCTCGGCGACCGCGTGCTGGCGCTGGCCATTGCTGAGCTCCTCGTCGAGATGGATCCAGACGCGACCGAGGGCGAGCTCGCCCGCCGCTTCAACCGGCTCGTCCGGCGCGAGGCCTGCGCGCGCGTCGCACGCAATCTCTCGCTCGGTGCGGCACTCATTCTTTCGGCCTCCGAGGCCGACAGCGGCGGACGGGACAAGGACACCATTCTCGCGGACGCGTGCGAGGCGCTCCTCGGCGCCATGTTTATCGAAGCCGGCTTCGACATCGCGCGGGACATCGTGCGCAAGCTCTGGATGCCGCTCATCGACAATGCGCCCCGCGCGATTGCCGATCCGAAGTCAGCGCTGCAGGAGTGGGCGCAGGGTCAGGGTCTGCCGCTGCCCGAGTACATCGAGATCGGCCGCGACGGCCCCGATCACGCCCCGCGCTTCACCGCGCAAGTGCGCGTCGGGCGGCATAGCCCGGCCGAAGGCGTCGGCGCCAGCAAGCGGGCGGCGGAGCAGGCCGCCGCGACAGCACTGCTGCGCGCGAAAGGCGTGTGGCCTGCAGATGCAGCATCGGATGCCCATGACTAAGCGCGAGCCCGACGTAACGCCCGGACCGGCCACGGATGCCGGAGCGCAGCGCTGCGGCTTCATTGCCGTCATCGGCGCACCGAACGCCGGCAAGTCGACGCTCGTCAACGCGCTCGTCGGCGCGAAGGTCACGATCGTCTCGCACAAGGTGCAGACGACGCGCGTGCCTGTCCGCGGCATCGCGCTCGCGGGCGCGAGCCAGCTCGTTTTCGTCGATACGCCCGGTATTTTCGCGCCGCGCCGCCGTCTCGATCGGGCCATGGTCGACGCGGCCGCCAATGCCGCCGGCGATGCCGATCTGGTCGTGCTGCTGGTCGATGCGCAGAAGGGCGTGAACGACGATGTCGCACGCATCCTGCGACGGCTCACCGATGTCGCGCGGCCGCGCATCCTCGTCCTCAACAAGATCGACCGCGTGAAGAAGGAGCAGTTGCTCGCGCTTGCGGCGGACCTCAACGGGCGCCTCGAGTTTGCGGCGACATTCATGCTCTCGGCGCTCAACGGGAGCGGCGTCGAGGACCTGAAGGCACACCTCGCGCGCCATGTGCCCGAAGGTCCCTGGCACTTTCCCGCCGATGATCTCTCGGACATCCCCGAGCGCCAGCTGGCCGCCGAGATCACACGCGAGAAGTTGTACGAGCGCCTGCATCAGGAGCTGCCCTATGCGGCCGCGGTCGAGACGACCGCCTGGCAGGACCGCAAGGACGGCTCGGCGCGTATCGAGCAGACGATCTTCGTCGAGCGCGACAGCCAGCGCAGCATCGTGCTCGGCGAAGGCGGCCGCACGATCAAGGACATCTCCATGCGCGCGCGCAAGGAGCTCAGCACGCTCCTCGAGCGTCCGGTCCATCTTTTCTTGCACGTAAAAGTTCAGGAAGGCTGGGGCGACGATCCCGAGCGCTATCGCAATATGGGGCTCGATTATCCGAAGGAATGAGCTGGGCGCACGATGATGCGCGAACCTTTCAGCTACCGCATCGATCCGGACGTACCGCCGTTTCCCGACGATCGACCGGTGATCATCTTCGACGGCAAGTGCGTGCTCTGCTCGGGCTTTGCCCAATTGATCATGCGCCACGATCGACATCGCCGCTTCCGGATGCTCGCGGCTCAATCTCCCATCGGGACGGCGCTCTACGCGCACTTCGGCCTCGATCCGGAAATGTACGACACCTTCATTCTGCTGGAAGACGGCCGTGCGTACTTGAGATCGGATGCGGCGCTGCGCATACTCCGGGGGCTCGGATTTCCGTGGTCGCTCGCGGCTGTTGCCCGCCTGATGCCGCAATTCGTACGCGACAAGCTCTATGATCTCATCGCGCGCAACCGCCTTTCCTGGTTCGGCGCCCGAACGAGCTGCTACCTGCCCCATCCTTCGGAAGCCGACCGCTTCATTTCATGAACCCGCCGCTCAAAATTCTGCTCGTCGGCGGTTACGGCACGTTCGGCGGCCGCATTGTCGAGCTGCTCGAGGATGAGCCCCGCCTGACCCTGATCGTTGCCGGCCGCTCCCTGGCAAAAGCTCAGGCCTACTGCCGGGCGCGCCCCGCCGCAAAGTCGACGCTGGCAGCCGCCACCTTCGACCGCGACGGGGATGTCATCACGCAACTTCGCGTGCTGAAGCCCGACATCCTCGTCGACGCAAGCGGACCATTCCAGGCCTACGGCGAGAGGCCCTACCGGCTCATCGAAGCTTGTATCGCGGCAGGCGTGAGCTATCTCGATCTCGCCGACGGCTCGGCATTTGTCGCCGGCGTCACTGCCTTCGACGCACCAGCGCGGAAAGCCGGAATCTTCGTACTCTCGGGCGTGTCGAGCTTTCCCGTGCTGACAGCGGCGGTCGTGCGGCGGCTCTCGTCCGATATGGCGTGCGTCGAGGCGATCCGTGGCGGCATAGCACCCTCGCCCTATGCCGGTGTCGGCGAGAATGTCATTCGCGCAATCGCGGGTTATGCGGGCCAGCGCATTCCTCTGAAGAAGGATGGCGAGAGCACGACCGGGCGCCCCTTCACCGAGCACATGCGCTACACCATCGCTCCCGCCGGCCGGGTACCGCTAAACAACACGCTGTTCTCGCTCGTCGACGTACCGGACCTCGACGCACTCACGAGGCTGTGGCCCGAGGCGAGGACTGTGTGGATGGGCGCCGGACCAGTGCCCGAAATCCTCCATCGCGTGCTGAGCGGATGCGCATGGCTCGTACGGATGGGCGTCCTTCGCTCACTGTCGTTCCTGGCGCCACTCATGCACGCTGCAACAAATCACATCCGCTGGGGTGAGCATCGCGGCGGCATGTTTGTTGCCGTCGAAGGCATTTCGAGCGGCGGCGCGCCGCTCGAGCGCTCGTGGCACCTGCTTGCCGAAGGCAGCGATGGCCCACTCATTCCATCCATGGCTGTCGAAGCCATCGTGCGGCGCCTGCTCGCTGGCGAAGCGCCGAAACACGGCGCCCGCGCGGCCGTCGAAGAGCTGGAGCTCGAGGCTTACGAAGCGCTCTTTCTGCACCGGACCATCTACACGGCAGTACGTGACGACGGGGCACGCTATAACGGACCGCTCTACGCCCGGATGCTCGGCGAGAAATGGCAGGCTTTACCAAAGCCAATTCGAGACATGCACGACGTCGATGCTAAGCTCGTCGCCATGGGACGCGCGAAGGTGCAGCGTGGCAACGGTCTCCTTTCCCGCTTGGCGGGCGCCGTCATCGGATTTCCGCAAGCGGCTGACGATATTCCGGTCCGCGTCGCCTTCGAGGCGCGCGACGGCGTTGAGACGTGGACGCGGACATTCGGCAGCGACAGCTTTTCCAGCCTGCAGTTCGCCGGCCGCGGGCGCTCGGATGCACTGCTCATCGAACGCTTCGGGATGATGAGCTTCGCGATGGCGCTCGTTCTCGATGGGGACCGCCTGCGGCTCGAATTGCGCCACTGGACCGTGCTCGGGATTCCGCTGCCCCTGTTGCTCGCGCCGAGATCCAATGCCTACGAATCGGTCGAGGATGACCGCTTCGCCTTCCATGTCGAGATCTCGCACGCCCTCACCGGACGCATCGTCCGCTACACAGGCTGGCTCGACATCGTGGAGCCGTGCGCCGCGCATGGCTTGCAACAAGCTGAGATCGGGGCTGCGCCGGCTGCAAAAGTGCGATAAGTAACAGGCGCCACAGGGTTGCCAGAAAATATCTGCATGAGCGCCCATCGGATGTCCGGCCTTCGTCCTCAAGCGGCGCTTCCCCAGGTAACCCATCAGATGAGCGCAATCATCACGGTCAGCGGCCTCACGAAGACCTATGCCTCGGGCTTTCAGGCTCTCAAGAACGTGAGCCTGAAGATCGAGCGCGGCGAAATCTTCGCGCTGCTCGGTCCCAATGGCGCCGGCAAGACGACGCTCATCAACACGATCTGCGGGCTCGTCCGGCCGACATCGGGCACAGTCGCCGTCGATGACCATGACATCATCAAGGACTACCGCGCCGCGCGCACGCTGATCGGTCTCGTTCCGCAAGAGCTCTCGACGGACATGTTCGAGACCGTGTGGGCAACGGTCAATTTCAGTCGCGGCATTCACGGCAAGAAGGCGGATCCTGCCTACGTCGAGAAGACGCTGCGCCAGCTCTCGCTGTGGGACAAGAAAGACGACAAGATCCTGACGCTCTCGGGCGGCATGAAGCGTCGCGTGCTCATCGCGAAGGCGCTCGCGCACGAGCCTCGCATTCTCTTCCTCGACGAGCCGACTGCCGGCGTCGACGTCGAGCTCCGGCGCGGCATGTGGCAGGTTGTGCGCGAGATGCGCGAGGCAGGCGTCACCGTGATCCTGACCACGCACTACATCGAGGAAGCCGAGGAGATGGCCGACCGCATCGGCGTCATCCGCGGCGGCGAGATCATCGTGGTCGAGGAGAAGGCCGAGCTCATGCGCAAGCTCGGCAAGAAGGAGCTGAAGCTGCGCCTCGGCGCAACGATCGCGGCCATTCCCGATGCGCTTGCAGCATATCCGCTGAGCATCGCCGACGACGGCCGTGCACTCGTCTTCAACTACGACGCGCGTGCGGAACGCATGGGCATCACGACGCTGCTCAATGTCATGCGGGATGCCGGCCTCACCGTTACGGACCTCGAGACCCATCAAAGCTCGCTGGAAGAGATCTTCGTCGATCTCATGAGACAAGAAACATGAACCTGACCGCGGTCCGCGCGATCTACGTCTTCGAGATGGCTCGCTGGGGACGCACGCTCCTCCAGAGCATCGTCGCGCCCGTCATCTCGACGTCGCTCTACTTCATCGTGTTCGGCGCGGCGATCGGCTCGCGCGTTCCCGATATCGACGGCGTGAGCTACGGCGCCTTCATCGTTCCCGGCCTCATGATGATGCTGCTCCTGACCGAGAGCACCTCGAACGCCTCGTTCGGAATCTACTTCCCGCGCTTCACGGGCACGATCTACGAGATTCTCTCGGCACCGATCTCGCCGCTCGAAATCGTACTCGGCTATGTCGGCGCCGCCGCCACGAAGTCCATCATCCTCGGCCTCATCATCCTGGTGACCGCGAGCCTCTTCGTGCCGATCCGCATCGCACATCCCGTCTGGATGGTCGCCTTTCTCGTGCTGACGGCGCTCACTTTCAGCATGTTGGGTTTCATCATCGGCATCTGGGCGGACGGCTTCGAGAAGTTGCAGGTCATCCCGATGCTCATCATCATGCCGTTGAGCTTTCTCGGCGGCACGTTCTACTCGATCAACATGCTGCCGCCGTTCTGGCAGAACGTGGCACTTCTCAATCCGATCGTCTATCTGATCAGCGGATTCCGCTGGAGTTTCTTCGAGATTTCGGACGTCGGTGTCGGTATCAGCCTCGGCATGACCGTCGCGTTTCTCGGCCTCTGCCTCGCGATCATCTGGTGGATCTTCCGGACCGGCTATCGCCTCAAGCCGTGAGCCCGCTCAGTTCCGCTGCACCGTGCAGATGCCGCCGTCGGCGCGCAGACTCTGGCATAGCTTGAGCGCGGCCTCGCGGCTCTCCGCGCCGACGCGCAGCGCGATCATGGAGCGGCGTCCGCGGCTCAGATTGCGCTCGGGCACATACAAGGGCGCTGCATTGGCCAGCACCTTGGAATGGCGCTGCTTGAGCGAGGAGAACATACCGGCCACCTTGCCGCGCGAGAAGTCCGTGGCCAGCTGCACGCCCCACGGCGGCGGTGCATCGGCCTTGCCCGGCGCCTTCGCCGGAAGCGCCACATGAACGATGGCGGGCGCGCGTTGCCGGCACGATTCCTGAAGCTGCTCCGACGTCAGGGCCGCCGGCTCGGCCGGCACCGCGCCTGCATCCTTCCAGCTATCGGCCGGATGCCCCGTGATGAAACGCACGTAGGCACGCGTCTCGGCGGGCAGTGTCCGGTCGCCATCGAGCCAGCCGCGCACGCGCTCGGGGCCGGCATTGTAGGCGGCAGCCGCCAGGCCGAAATTGCCGAACGCCTTCTTGTGATCGGCGAGCAGCCGCGCCGAATGCGTGATCGCCGAGACCGGATCGAAGGGGTCGTCAAGGCCCCGCTCCTTTGCCGTGAGCGGCATGAACTGGGCGATGCCCTGCGCGCCCTTGTGGCTCACCACCCTCGGCCGAAAGGCACTTTCCCGCCAGATCAGGCGCACGAAGAAGGCCGGCGGAATGCCGTTCTCGAGCGCCTGCTTTTCCATGAGCGGGCAGATGGTCTCGACGAGCGGGCGCGCCGGCTCGGGCTCAGTCGCACGCGCGGCATCCGCCGTCGCCAGCGGGCTCAGCGACAGGATCGGCAAGAGTGCCAGCAGCGGCAGCACCAGTTTCGGCATCGGCTCGAAAACGGCTGTGATCGGCCCTCGGTTGCATGGGACCGAAGAAGCTATTTTGCAGCCGCAGCACTCGATGGCAATCCCAACTCCGCTTCGAGCTCGGCGATACGCGGGCGCAGCTTGGCGATCTCCTGCCCCCGCCGCACCATGCGAAGCTGAATGCGGCCGATCTCCTGGAAGCTGTCCGAGCCGCTTTTGGCGCGATCACGCTGGACATCGAAGATCTTGCGCTGATCCTCCTGATTGTCCTCCGAGAGCTGCCGCAGCCGCTCCTTGGACTGGGCGAGCTCCACGACCTTGGCCGTCTGATCGGTCCGCTTCGCCAGCTCCTTCTCGAGCTCTTCGAGGCGCTTCTGAACGTCGCTCGTCGAGGGCACGCCTGGTACGATGAGCGCTCCCGGCGCCGAGGCGCGCTGGAAGTAGAAATCGCCTGTCAGCGACGAGTGGTCCCACGGCACCTGCTTGCCGCCTGTCGCCGCGAGCACGTCCTTGCGCACCTCGACCATCATGGACGTCAGATTGCGCTCGGGCGCGCGCACGCCTTTGACCAGCGCCTGGGTGAACGGCGAGTTGCTGCCGGCACCATCGAGCGCGACATTCCCCGGCTGCGTCGAGTAGGCGATGAATGTGCCGACGCCCGTCTGCACCTGCGCGAGGCCCTGGCTCACACTCGCCGAGCGCGTGCCCATGGAGCGCGCGAGATTGCGCGCGAGCGGGTTGTCGCGACAGGCATCGAGAAACACGAGGTTCGTCTTGTTCTCGCGATCGATTTCCATCTGCCGCAGCACGAAGTCGACGCCGACCGTTTCGAAGTCGAGATCGCGCTCGCGCTCCATTGAGGCATCGACGGGCACGAGGTAGTTGCGTCCCGAGACCTGCAGGGCATGACCGGCGTAGTAGAACAGCGCGACATCCGCATCGCCGAGTGCGCGCGCGAAATCGCGGACTTTCGTATCGAACGCCCGCTTGTCGACATCGAGACCGGCAATGACCTCGAAGCCCGCTTCCGTCAGCGCCTTCGCCATGTCCGTCGCATCGTTGACCGGATTGGCGAGCACCGAGCTCTTCGTGTAGGCGGCATTGCCGATGACGAGCGCAACGCGCTTCTCGGCCGAAGCCGGCGCAGCGAGCATGAGACTTGCGGCGAGCGTCGTGATCAGCAGGAAGTATCGCGTCATCAGGCCCCCCAGGTCCACACCCCGCTGGTCTAGGAGCCGATTTCGACAGATCCAAGACGAATTTCTGAACGTCCGTCCAATTCGGCACTATCTGCCTACGTTCAAATCTCGGGGAGGCCGGCGGAATCTATGCCCGCACGGCTTTAATAATGGCCCGCGCGGCCCCAACTTCAGAGGATTGCCCCCTTTTGCAGAACAGAACTGTGAGCCCCGCCATGTCCAAGAGAACTGCCGCCGACATCCGTCAAGCCGCCCTCAAGACTCCCACCAGCCTCTCCGAGAACGCCGTCAAGGATATCTCCGCCGCGCTGACCACCGCGCTCGCCGATGTCTTCGCGCTCTATCTCAAGACCAAGAACTTCCACTGGCACATGTCGGGGCCGCATTTCCGCGACTATCACCTCATGCTCGACGAGCAGTCCGCCCAGCTCTTCGCCATGACCGACGACATGGCCGAGCGCGCGCGCAAGATCGGCGGCAGCACGCTGAAGTCCATCGGACAGATCGCCAAGCAGCAGCGCATTCTCGACAACGATGCCGATTTCGTCGCGCCCGACGACATGCTCGCGGAGCTTCGCGACGACAACAAGCAGCTCGTCGATTCACTGCGCGAGCTGCACGATCTGACGGATGAAGCCGGTGATGCCGCCACGACCAGCCTCATCGAGAACTGGATCGACGAGGGCGAGCGCCGCACGTGGTTCCTCTTCGAAACGCTTCGTAAAGGTTGAGCCACCCTGCCGGCAGGCCCGGACCGGCGCGGCTATCGGCCGTTTGACAGCGGCACCGGTGCGGGCCTATACGCTCGTCCCATGCAGACCAACGCTCATCTCGCCAGCAAGTATTACCCGCCGTCCACATAACGGCGGCTGCACTCCCATGCTCAACCGCTGCGTTTCCGGCGGTTGATCATCAAAGGCGAGCGTCGGCATCGCAGCTCCACTCGGAGACGTGTGATGCCCTTCAAACGAAAACCTCATCCGACTGTCGGCATTGTCGGTCTCGGCGCGTTCGGAGCGCTGATCGCCAGGCACCTCGCAGGCCATTGCCGGCTGCTGGCCTTCGATCCAGCGGCGCGCGGCGACAACGCGGACGGCGTGACTTTCCGCGATCTGCCGGACATCTCCCGTTGCGACGTCGTGGTGCTGGCCGTGCCGGTGAGTTGCATGACGGAGGCGATCCGCGCACTCCGTCCTCATCTGCAGCCCGGCACGATCGTCATCGACGTCGGCTCCGTGAAGATCGAGCCCGTGCGCACCATGCTTGCGGAGCTGCCGTCTCACGTCGAGATCGTCGGCACGCATCCGCTCTTCGGCCCACAGAGCGCCAAGGACGGCATCGCCGGTCATCGCATCGCCTGGTGCCCTGTCCGTGGCCGCTCGGGCGGACGCATCGCCGCCTTTCTCCGCCGCACGCTCGAGCTCGACGTGATCCGCACGACGCCCGACGCTCACGACCGGCAGATGGCCGTCGTGCAGGGCCTCACGCACCTCATCGCCAAGGTGCTCGTGCGCATGGAGCCTCTGCCGAGCTGCATGACCACGAAGAGCTTCGACCTGATCCTCCAGGCGACCGACATGGTCCGGCATGACGCCCCGGCCGTCTACGAGGCCATCGAGCGCGCCAATCCGCACGCCGCCGCCGTCCGCGAGCGCTTTTTCGCCCTTGCCGAGGACGTGCGCGGCTCTCTCGACCCCAGCGCCCACAGCGCCCCGGAGACCCCGCTCGCGCCGATCGCCGCGGCCGCTTATTGAACCGGCGCCAGTCCGGCCGCCGCCGGGACCGCTGCCTTGGGACCGCCGACTCCTGTATACTCGCGCCATGGATTGGACCGACGAGGGCATCATCCTGGGCGTCAGGCCCCACGGCGAGACCGCGAGCGTCGTCGAGCTACTGACGCGCAACCGCGGCCGCCATCTCGGGCTCGTCCATGGCGGACGCTCGCGGCGCCTTCGGCCCGTCCTCCAGCCCGGCAACCACGTCGAGGTGAGCTGGAAGGGCCGGCTCGCCGAGCACCTGGGGCACATGGCGCTCGAAACGCGCCGCGCCTATGCGGCCGAGGTCATGGACCATCCGATACCGCTCGCCGGCCTCGCGACGCTGACGACCCTCGCCCGCCTCCTCCCGGAGCGCGACCCGCACCCGAGCCTCTACGAGGTCAGCCTGTTCGTGCTCGGCTTCCTCGATGAGCCGGAAGTCTGGCCGGCGCTGCTCGTCCGCTGGGAGCTGGCACTGCTCGATGAGCTGGGCTTCGGCCTCGATCTCTCGGCCTGCGCGGCGACCGGCGGCAATGACGACCTCATCTACGTCTCGCCGAAGAGCGGCCGTGCCGTCTCAGCCTCCGCGGGCGAGCCGTACCGCGATCGCCTGCTGGCCTTGCCGGCGTTCCTGCGCGGACGCAGTCAGGGAATTGTTTCGCAGAGCGATCTAGCCGCCGGCTTCGCGCTCACCGGGCATTTTCTCGAAACGCGCATACTTGCTCCTCGCGGCGAAAGCCTGCCCGAGGTTCGCGGCCGCCTCACGGATATGCTTGCCCGCGCCCGCACCCGAGGCGATGTCGTCGCCCTCGCCCGCGGTGGGTGATCAGCAGACCTCCTGAAAAACAGAGGCCAGCGCCGCTGCGAGGCGCTATGATCCCCCTCGAAGCCGCCACCCGGCCCATTTTCGGGCCACGGCAGGCGCACCCACCCCAACCCATCCCCCGGAGGACCCATGGACAAAAAAGTCATCACACTCCTGAAGACACAGTGCTTCATCGACGGCAAGTGGGTCGGCACGCCCGAGATCCCCGTCACGAACCCCGCGACCGGTGAGGAAATCGCCAAGGTGCCGCGCCTCGGTACGGCCGAGACGAAGCAGGCGATCGACGCCGCTGAGAAGGCTTTTGGACCGTGGAGCAAGCTGCTCGCCAAGGAGCGCTCGGCCATCTTGCGCAAGTGGTTCGATCTTCAGATCCAGCACGCCGACGAGTTGGCGCTGCTGCTGACCAGCGAGCAGGGCAAGCCTCTCACGGAAGCGCGTGGCGAGATCGTCTACGGCGCCTCGTTCACCGAGTTCTACGCCGAGGAAGCCAAGCGCATCTACGGCGAGACCATCCCGAGCTTCAAGCAAGGCAGCCGCATCGTCGTCATCAAGCAGCCGCTCGGCGTCGTCGGCGCGATCACGCCGTGGAACTTCCCGCACGCGATGATCACGCGCAAGGTCTCGCCCGCGCTTGCCGCCGGCTGCACGGTCGTCGTCAAGCCCGCGACCGAGACGCCGCTCACCGCGCTCGCTCTTGCCGAACTCGCACGTCAGGCCGGCATTCCGCCGGGCGTGTTCAACGTGATCACGGGCAAGTCCGCCGAGATCGGCAAGGAGCTGACGACGAGCCCCAAGGTGCGCGGCATCACGTTCACCGGCTCGACGGAGATCGGCAAGGTGCTCATGGAGCAGGCGGCCTCGACCATCAAGAAGGTCGAGCTGGAGCTCGGCGGCAACGCGCCCTTCCTCGTGTTCGACGATGCCGATATCGACAAGGCCGTCGAAGGCGCCATGGCCTCGAAGTATCGCAATGCCGGCCAGACGTGCGTGTGCGCCAACCGCCTGCTCGTGCAGGAAGGCGTGTATGACGAGTTCGTCGCCAAGCTCGCCAAAGCTGCGGCCGCGATGAAGGTCGGCGATGGCACCGAGAGCGGTGTGATGCAGGGTCCGCTCATCAACAAGGCCGCGATCGAGAAGGTCGAGGAGCACATTGCCGACGCCGTGTCGAAGGGCGCCAAGATCGTCACCGGCGGCAAGCGCCATAAGCTCGGCGGCACGTTCTTCGAGCCGACGGTGCTCTCGAATGTCACGTCGGACATGAAGCTGACGCGCGAGGAGACGTTCGGTCCGGTCGCGCCGATCTTCAAGTTCAAGACCGAGGAGGAGGGCATCGCCATGGCGAATGCCACGGAGTTCGGTCTCGCCTCGTATTTCTACGCGCGCGACATCGGCCGCGTGTGGCGCGTCGCCGAGGGCCTCGAGTACGGCATGGTCGGCATCAACGAGGGCATCATCTCGACCGAGGTTGCACCGTTCGGCGGCGTGAAGGAGTCGGGCCTCGGCCGCGAAGGCTCCGCCCACGGCATCGACGGCTTCGTCGAGCTGAAGTACATGCTGATGGGGGGATTGTAAGGTCGCCGCAGGTTCAACAGATCCCCTCACCCCGCTCTTCGCGGGGAGAGG